>NZ_AOPZ01000141.1 GCF_000414115.1 Streptomyces aurantiacus JA 4570 | reverse complement strand
GGCGTCGGCGGTCTCCGCGACGCCGCGGCCTGCGTTCAGGGACCGCACGACCTCGGCCAGGAGCGGGTCGGGCGGCGGCCGGTCCGCGGCGCGCTCGCCCGCGACGGCCTCCAGGGCGGCCATGGGGTCGTCGGCCGCGTCCACGCGCGCGGTGAGGCGGCGCACTTCGGCGGCGCGCCACAGATCCGTCAACTCCACGCGCTGGTCGCGCAGTTCGTGGGCGGGGGCGCCGAGGAGGGCGGGGGCGGTGCCGGGGGCGAAGCGGATGCCGACGTGGCGGCCTGATTCGCCGGTCTCGCCGGTTCCGGGCCGGTACGCGTGCGTGTCCGGGCCCGCGACGAAGAGCCTGCCCTCGGTCCACAGCAGGTCCATGCAGCCGTCGGGCAGCACGGCGGAGACGACGGGGGTTCCGGCGGCGCCCCGGGCCGCGGGCGCCGCGGTCTTCGTCCAGACGACGGCGCCGGGGAGCGCGGCGGAGGGGCGCTCGGCGTAGCTGGCTCGGCGCATACCGCCAGGCTACGACGCGCCCGTGCGATGCTCCTGCGGGCTGACCCCGTACTCCCGCTTGAAGGCGCTGGACAGCGCGAACGCGCTGCCGTAGCCGACCTTGCGGGCGATGGAGGCGATCGTCTGGTCGCTGTCGCGCAGCAGGTCGGCGGCCAGGGCCAGGCGCCAGCCGGTCAGGTACGTCATCGGGGGCTCGCCCACGAGGTCGCTGAAGCGCCGGGCGAGCGCCGCCCGGGAGACGCCCGCCTTCGCGGCGAGCGAGGCGACGGTCCACGGGTGCGCCGGGTCGTCCTGGAGCAGCCGCAGGACGGGGCCGACGACGGGGTCGCCCATCGCCCGGTACCAGGCCGGGGCCGCCGCCTCCGGGCGGGAGAACCAGGCCCGCAGGGCGGCGATGAGCAGCAGGTCGAGGAGGCGGTCGAGGACGACCTCCTGGCCCGGCTCGTCCTTGTTGATCTCCTCGGCGAGGAACGGCGTCAGCGGGCAGTCCCACACCTCGGTCGGCAGGACGAGCAGCGGCGGCAGGGCGTCGAGGAGCCGGCCGGTGATCTCGCCGCGCATCTGGTACGTCCCGATGAGCATCTGTACCGATCCGTCCCGCTGGCCCCACGCGCGCAGGCCGAGGTCCGCGTAGTGGCCCGCGGGCGCGCCGTTCAGCGGGGCGCACCGCTGGCCGGGGCCGATCTCCGCGAAGGGCGCGGTGGCCGGGTCGCCCGCGACCACGTAGTGGTCGGGGCCGCGGGCGATGGCCACGTCCCCGGGGCGGATCAGGCGGGGCGGGTGGTCGCCGCGCGGGGTGCCGTCCGGGTCCTGCGGGACGATCCACGCGTCGCCGTGCACGGCGATCATGACCGAGACGGGGGCCTCGTCGGCGATGCGGACCGACCAGGGCGGCTCGAAGCAGGCGCGGATCATGAAGGCCCCGCGGGCGCGGGGGCCTTCCAGGAGGCCGGCGAGTACGTCCATGGACGCAGCGTAGACGCACGCGTATGGGCGTGAGCCCTTCACGGATGGCTCCTGTGCTGGGGCGCCAGTTGACTGAGGGCATGACGAAGAACACGCAGAACACGACGCAGAGCACGCGGCGCACGACGGAGAACACGCAGGCGGCTCCGGCCACTTCGGAGGCGCTGACGGTATTGGTGACCGGTGCGACCGGGCGGGTCGGGAGCCGGGTCGCACAGGCCGCGCGGGCGGCCGGTCACGAGGTGCGGGCCGCCTCGCGGTCCGGCGCGGTGCGGTTCGACTGGTACGACCCGTCGACGTGGGCGGACGCCCTGCGGGGCGCCGACGCCGCGTTCCTCGCCTACCAGCCGGACGTCGGCGCGCCCGGTGCCGCCGACGCGGTGGGCGCCTTCGCCCGGCAGGCCGTGGAGCTCGGGGTGCGCCACCTGGTGCTGCTTTCGGCGCGGGGCGAGGACCAGGCGCACCCGACGGAGGCGGCGCTCGCGGAGTCCGGGGCGGCGCGGTGGACGGTGGTGCGGGCGAGCTGGTTCGCGCAGAACTTCAGCGAGGGGCCGCTGGCGGACGCGATGCGGGAGGGCGGCGAGCTCGTCTTTCCCGGCGGGGAGGTCCTTGAGCCCTTCATCGACGCGCGGGACATCGCGGATGTGGTGCTCGCCGTGCTGGCCGGCGGTGAGCGGTACGCCGGGCGGATTCTGGAGGTGAGCGGGGGGCGGCTGCTGTCCTTCCGGGACGCGGTGGCCGAGATTTCCGCCGCGGCCGGGCGGGAATTCGGCTACGTTCCGGTGGCGGCCCGCGAATACGGGGCTGCGCTGACGGAATTCGGGGTGCCCGACGCGGAGGTGGAATTCCTCATCGAGCTGTTCGAGACGAATCTGGACGGCCGTAACGCGCGCGTTTCCGACGGCGTGCGGGACGTACTCGGCCGGGGGCCGCGGGAATTCACGGACTTCGTCCGCGAAGCGGTGGCCTCCGGCACATGGAAGGGGTAACCCGTAACCCCCCAGGGGGCTCCGCCCCCTGGCCCCGGGGCTCTGCCCCCAGACCCCCGCTCCTCAAACGCCGGAGGGGCTGGAAATAGCCCGTCCGGCGTTTGAGGACGAGGCCGTTCAGGCCGATTCGTCCTCCCCCTGCCGCTTCGCGTGGTTGTGATGGGCCCGCAAGCGGGACGACACGTCGTCGGGGGGCAGGAAGCGGGACCAGCGTTCGGGGAACTCGGAGGGCATGTCCGGGTCGTCGGGATCCTCCGCGGCACGCGCGGCCGCGGCACGGGCGACGAACTCGGCGGCCCTCGCCTCCCGCACCCGCTCATTGGCCTCACGGGCAGAAGCCGTGGCGAGGGACGGCCACACCCGGTCTATGGCGGCGTTGACCGCGGCCCCGACGAGCACCGCGAAGGCGGAGACGCCGATCCACAGGAGCACGGCGACGGGCGCGGCCAACGAGCCGTAGATCGTGGGGCCTTCGACGGTGCTGGTGAGGTAGATGCGCAGCAGGAAGCTGCCGAGCACCCACATGCCGAGAGCGATCAGCGCCCCGGGCATGTCCTCCACCCAGGGCGACCGCACCGGCACTGACACGTGGTACAGCGTGGTCAGGAAGACGACGGACAGCAGCGTGACGACGGGCCAGTACAGGATCTGCACCACCGTCTCCGAGCCCGGCACGAGCTTCACCACCGCGTCCGGCCCCGCCACCATCAGCGGCAGCGCGACGGAGCCGATGACGAGGGCGACGAGGAACAGGCCGAAGGCGAGCAGCCGCGTCTTGACGATGCCGCGGGCGCCGTCGAGGCCGTACATGACGGTGATCGTGTCGATGAAGACGTTCACGGCGCGCGAGCCGGACCAGAGGGCGAAAAGGAACCCTATCGAGATGACGTCGGGCCGCCCGACCTTCATGACGTCTTCCAGGATCGGCTGCGCGATCTCGCGGACACCCTTGTCGGAGAGGATCGTGCGGGACGCCTCCAGGATGTTGTTCTCGACGCTGGTGATGGTGTCGGCGCCGGTCCACCGGTCGACGTACGCGAGCAGCCCGATGAGACTCAGGAGCAGGGGCGGCACGGACAGCAGCGTGAAGAACGCCGCTTCCGCCGCGAGTCCGAGGACGCGGTACTCGATGCAGGAGTTGACGGTGTCCTTCAGCAGCAGCCAGGCAGTCCTGCGCTTGGAGACGTTGCGGTAAAGAGCGCGGGCCCGTTTCCAGCGGCCGTGTGGCCGCCCGGGTGTTTCTTTTGCCTGGTGCACCTCCTTACCGTAGCGGCATGGCAGCCACCACCCACACAGTGACCAACCAGGCTCCGCCCCTGGTGGGATATGACGTCTTCGCGTGCGACCGCGCCCTCGTGGAGGCCGTCGAACGCCACCTCGACCCGGCGCTCCTGGACGACGCCCGCACCGAACTCTCCGGCCTCGGCCGTACCGCGGGCTCCGTCCAGGCACAGGAGTGGGGGACGCTCGCCAATGAGAATCCACCCGTTCTGCACACACATGACCGCTATGGGAACCGGATCGACGAGGTCACCTTCCATCCGTCCTGGCACCGGCTGCTCGGCAAGGCCGTCGGCGCGGGCCTGACCTCGGCGTGGAACCGGCCGGGCGGCCATGTGCGGCGGGCGGCGGGCTTCCTGGTGTGGACGCAGGCCGAGGGCGGGCACGGCTGCCCGGTGTCGATGACGCACGCGGCGGTGCCCGCGCTGCGCGCCGACCCGGCGCTCGCCGCCGAGTGGGAGCCGCGGCTCACGTCCACGATCTACGACCAGGGCCTGCGGCCGGCCGCCGAAAAGGCGGGCGTGCTCTTCGGAATGGGCATGACGGAGAAGCAGGGCGGCAGCGACGTCCGCGCGAATACGACGCGGGCGCGGCCGCTCGCCGAGGACGGGACGTATGAACTCGTCGGGCACAAGTGGTTCTGTTCCGCGCCGATGTCCGACGGTTTTCTGGTGCTCGCGCAGGCCGAGGCCGGACTCACCTGCTTTCTGGTGCCCCGGGTCTTGGAAGACGGCTCGCGGAATGTTTTTGCCATTCAGCGGCTGAAGGAAAAACTCGGCAACAAGTCGAACGCGTCCAGTGAAGTCGAATTCGACGGGACGTGGGCGCGCCGGGTCGGGGACGAGGGGCGCGGGGTGCGCACCATCATCGAGATGGTGGCGGCGACCCGGCTCGACTGCGTCATCGGCTCCGCGGCGCTGATGCGGCAGGCGGTCGCGCAGGCCGTGCACCACGCCACGTACCGCGAGGCGTTCGGCGGCAAGCTCGTCGACAAGCCGCTGATGCGCAACGTACTGGCCGATCTGGCCCTGGAGTCGGAGGCGGCGACGACGCTCGCGCTGCGGCTCGCGGCGGCGTACGACGACGGGGGCGAGCGGGAGCAGGCGTTCCTGCGGCTGGCGGTGCCGGCCGCGAAGTACTGGGTGACCAAGCGGTGTACGCCGCTGGTGGGCGAGGCGCTGGAGTGCCTGGGCGGCAACGGGTACGTGGAGGAGTCCGGGATGCCGCGGCTCCTTCGCGAGGCGCCGCTGAACTCCATCTGGGAGGGCTCGGGCAACGTCCAGGCCCTTGACGTGCTGCGGGCGTTGCAGCGCGAGCCGGGGGCGCTCAACGCCTTCCTGGAGGAGGTGGGTGCGGCGCGCGGCGCCGACCACCGCCTGGACGGCGCCATCAAGGGCCTGCTGACCGAACTCGCCGACCTGGACGGCGTCGAGGCGCGGGCGCGGCGCCTGGTGGAGCGGATGGCGCTGGTCCTGCAGGGCTCGCTGCTCGTGCGGCACGCGCCGCCGGAGGTGGCCGACGCGTTCTGCGCCTCGCGGCTCGGCGGGGACTGGGGCACGGCGTTCGGCACGCTGCCGCACACCCTGGACCTGGGGGCCGTGGTGGAGCGGGCCGCCGTCCGGCTCTGAACGCACACGCGCCCGGCCGGGTGGTCCGGCCGGGCGCGCGCAGGTCCTGCGGGGAGGTTCACGCCCGACGGGCGCTGTCACGGGGGTGGTGCTGCGCCGACACGGCACCACCCCCGGTCTTCAGGCCCCGTCGGGACGGACGCCGCTCGGGGCGGCGCACGGCCAAGTTTCAAACACCGCACGACTGTTCGCCAGAGTTGCAGAGGGTTGCAACCTTGGACGCTGGTCGTGGCCCGGTCTTGCACGACCTGGGTGAAGCACGTCCTTCCGCGCGCCCGGAAGGGCACGATGGATGACGTGTCCCCCTCTGTCGGCGGGCTCGGGGAGCGGGAGGAACCGGTGATGAACACGCACGCGACGTTCGACCTGGAACGGCTCACGGCCGTGAACGCCGCGCAGGCCGCGCGGCTGCTGCGGGAGGTGCGGGACGCCCGGATCGCCGGACAGCGCCCCCGGGTCGGGCCCCGGCCGGTGATCGGCGCGTCCTGGGACCGCATGCTGGCGAGCGGCGTCGACCCCGAGCACGACTTCCGCTCGGGCGTGCTGAGCACCGACGAGATAGAGCGGCGGCGGCAGGCGTCGCCGCTCCGGCACATCCTTCCCGTGCTGCGCGAGGGGCTGCTCTCGGTCGCGGACGTCGCGCAGCACATCATGGTCGTCGCGGACGCCGAGGGGCGGCTGCTGTGGCGCGAGGGCAACAAGTCGGTCCTGAGGATGGCCGACGGGCACGGCTTCGAGATCGGGGCCGACTGGCGCGAGAGCATCGTCGGCACCAACGGCATCGGTACGCCGCTGGTGGCCCGGCGCCCCGTGCAGGTCTTCTCCGCCGAGCACTTCGTGCGCACCCACCACCACTGGACGTGCACGGGCGCGCCGATCACCGACCCGCGGGACGGGCGGCTGCTCGGCGTGGTGGACATCAGCGGGCCGCTGGACACCATGCACCCGGCGACGCTCGCCCTCGTCGGCTCCGTCGCCAAGCTCGCCGAGGCGCGGCTGCGCGAGGAGCATGTGACGGCCCTGGACCGGCTGCGGTCGGTGGCGGCGCCGGTGCTCGCCCGGCTCGGCGGGCGCGCCGTCGCGGTGGACACCCACGGCTGGACGGCGGCGGTCACCGGCATGCCGCCGGTGGACCGGCTCACGCTGCCCAAGTCCCTCGCCGACGGGCGCGCCTGGGTGCCCGCGCTCGGCATGTGCACGGTGGCGCCGCTGGCCGGCGGCTGGCTGCTGCGCCCGGACGGCGGCGGGGGCGGGGCGGACGAGCGGGACGGGGCGGCGGCCCGCGTCGCGACGCGGGTCGTGGTGGACGTCGGCGGTCCGCACCGGTGGACGGTCACGGTCACCGGCAGCGCGGGGTGCTGGACGCACGAACTCTCGCCGCGGCACGCCGAGTTGCTGTATCTGCTCGCGGTGCACCGGGCGGGGCGCACCGCCGCGGGGCTCGCCGCGGACCTGTTCGGCGATCCGGCGCGCACGGTGACCGTCCGTGCCGAGCTGTCCCGCGTCCGCCGCTATCTGGGCGGGCTGCTCGCCCACCGCCCGTACCGCTTCCAGGAGGACGCCGACGTCGATCTCGTCCTGCCGGACGACCGGTCCCGGCTGCTTCCGCACTCCCTCGCGCCCGCGGTGCTGCGGGCGCGGGCGGCGGCGGAGCCTTGACCTCCGGTCCGGGGCCCTGGACCGACTGACACGAGTCATACACCGGGCCGGTACGGTCCACCCATGAGCATCACTGTCACCACCTGGTCCCTGGAACAGACCTCGCCCGCCGATCTGCTGCCGGCCGCCACGCCGGAGGGCGACGTTCGCATCGTGCGGGCCGAGGTGCCCTCGCCCGAGTTCAGCCGGTTCCTCTACTCCGCCGTCGGCGGCGACATCAAGTGGGTGGACCGGCTGTCCCTCTCCTACGAGCAGTGGCAGGAGCAGCTGTCCCGGCCGGGCGTGGAGACCTGGGTCGCGTACGACAGGGGTACGCCCGCGGGGTACGTGGAGCTGGACCCGCAGGACGACGGGGTCGTCGAGATCATCTACTTCGGCCTCATCCCGGCGTTCCGGGGCCGACGCATCGGCGGCCACCTCCTCTCTTACGGCACGGCCCGCGCGTGGGATCTGGCGGACCGGTGGCCCGGTCGGGCGCCGACGAAGCGGGTGTGGCTGCACACGTGCAGCCTCGACGGGGAGCACGCCATGGACAACTATCTGCGGCGCGGCTTCAAACTCTTCGACACGAAGGTCACGCAGGAGCGGGAGCAGCCCACCCCCGGCCCGTGGCCCGGCTCCGACCGCGGCTGACCGCAGCCTTCCGCACCCCCGATCGCGCTCCGCGCTCGTCCTCAATCGCCGGACGGG
>NZ_AOPZ01000140.1 GCF_000414115.1 Streptomyces aurantiacus JA 4570 | reverse complement strand
GCGCGGCGGCCGGGGCGGGGGACGTGGTGGACGCGGCCCCCGCGGCCGCGTCACCCGCCGGCATGGCCGGGGCGGAGGCAACGCCTGCGCCTACTCCCGGCTTGTAGTCGGCGAAGAAGTCCCACCAGGCACGGTCGACCGAATTCGGGTCCTGGAGGTACTGCTGATAGATCTCGTCGACGAGCCACTCATTGGGACCGAACGCGGCAGCAGGGTTCTTGCCCTGCGCTTCTTGGTCGGTCGTGGTGCTCGAGTTACTGGGGGACTGTGGCGACACGGCGGCAACCGCCCTCTTCCGCTTCACAAGGTGATGGACAGCGGAAATAAAGGCTACGCCTCCATCGACGCACAGTGCAGACCGGGCCGGTCATCCGTCGTGTAAGTCACACTGGAAAGCTGGTTTCGGCGCTGTAAATGGCGGGAAACAAGCGAAGTTTGCCTACGGCAGTGCACCGCGTGGTGCCCTGGTGGGGACGTCTGTGCACGCCCTGCGCACGCTTTCGGTGCCCCTAGGGTGCCTCGACACGCGGTTGCGGCCCCTCCCGCGCGCGATGCGCGCGCCCAGAGAGCGCTTCCGCTTCGAACCTTACGTCAACTTCAAGCCTCGGGCAGGCCGGGAAGGGTGACCTGAATTCGGCAGCCCCGAGCCGATTCGGCCACACCGATGTGCCCGCCGTGCAGATCGACGGCCCAGCGCGCGATCGCGAGGCCGAGTCCCGTACCGCCGTCGCTGCCGGGCGGGGCGCCGGCGTGCGCGCCGCGGTTGAAGCGCTCGAAGACCCGGTGCCACTCCGACTCCGGAATGCCGGGGCCCTCGTCGAGGACCTCCAGGTCCAGGGACTCGGGGTAGAGGCCGCGCCGGGCACGCACCGTCACGCGGCCGTGCGCCGGGCTGTGCTTGACCGCGTTGTCGATGAGATTGGCGACGACCTGGTGCAGGCGCTCGGCGTCCGCGTGCGCCGTCAGCTCCGGAGGGGACACGTCCAGGTGCAGATGGACGTCCGTACGCGTGTGACTGCCGGAGCCCGACGGCACTCCCTTGCGCGCGGAAGCCACCATGTTGGCCTCCTTCAGGACACCCGACAGATAGGGCCACACTTCGAAGCGGCGTGCTTTGAGGGGGACGACTCCGTTGTCCAGGCGGGACAGGTCGAGCAGGGTCTCCACCAGCCGGCCCAGGCGCTCGGTCTGCTTCAGGGCCGTACGCATCGTTTCCGGGTCGGCCGCCGAGACACCGTCGACGACGTTCTCCAGGACGGCGCGCAGCGCGGCGATGGGGGTGCGCAGCTCGTGCGAGACGTTGGCGACCAGCTCCTTGCGCTGCTGGTCCTGCGCCTCCAGGTCGTCGGCCATGCGGTTGATCGTCATGGCCACGTCGCCCAGCTCGTCGCGGCGGTCGGCCCCGCGCACGCGGCGCGTGTAGTCGCCGTGCGAGACCGCGCGGGCCACCGAGTTCATCTCGTCCAGCGGCGCCGTGAGGCTGTGGGCCACGAACTGCGTGATCAGCAGGGTGGCGATCACGGAGAAGACGGTGATGAAGCGGAGCTCGGTCTCCGTCTCCATGGCCACCATCAGCAGCCCCGTGGTGATGAAGACCGAGACGACGACCAGGGTGCCCAGCTTCGTCTTGATGGAGAACGGCCTGAGCCCCGCGAAGGGCCCGTTGAGCCCGATGCCTCCGCCCCGGTCGCAGCGCCACTGCCGGGCCCGGCCCAGGGCGGGCTCCACCGCCCCGCCCGGCGTGCCGTGGGCACTGCCGGGCGTACCGCTCAGGGCGCCGCGAGCCGTGCCGTCGGCGGCGCCGGGGTCCGCCGTCATGGCGTCGGGGTCTCCAGGGCGTACCCGACCCCGTGGACCGTACGGATGCGCTCCGCTCCGATCTTGCGGCGCAGCGCCTTGATGTGGCTGTCGACGGTGCGGGTGCCGGACGCGTCGGCCCAGTCCCAGACCTCGGCGAGCAGCTGCTCGCGCGAGAGCACCGCGCGCGGGGTGTTCGCCAGGCACACCAGGAGGTCGAACTCCGTGGGTGTCAGGTGTACGTCCTCGCTGCGCACCCGCACACGACGCTGCGCGTGGTCGATCTCCAGCTCGCCCAGGCGCAGGATGCCGCTACGAGGCGTCGTGGCCGCGAGCGCAGCCCGCTCGACCCGGCGCAGCAGCACGTGCACGCGCGCGGCCAGCTCGCGCATCGAGAACGGCTTGGTCATGTAGTCGTCGGCGCCGACGCCGAGCCCGACCAGCATGTCCGTCTCGTCGTCCCGCGCGGTGAGCATCAGCACCGGCACCGGCCGCTGGGCCTGCACGCGACGGCAGACCTCCAGGCCGTCGAAGCCCGGCAGCATGATGTCGAGGATCAACAGATCCGGCTGCCATGCCTGTGCGGTGTCCACCGCCGCCGGCCCGTCCGCCGCTGTTTGCACGACGAAACCCTCGGCGCGCAACCGGGCGGCGATGGCGTCGACGATCGTCGGGTCGTCCTCGACCACCAGAACCCGGCGCTGGGCGCCCGGCATCGCTGCCGTGGCGCTGTTGTGGGAGGTGTGTGTCTGCTCCATCGCCCCGCCCCTGACGTGATCGCTTGGTGTCCGGTCAGCAGAGTACGGGGCGTGAAGGCCCCTCGGCTACGCAGCCCTTGCCGCGAGATGAACCACGTCCGGTACGCCCCGGGCAACGGGGATCTCTTCCGTACGTACCTGTTGGAACCCGGCATTCCGTAGAGCGGAGTCGAAAGCGGGTGACGGCTGCGCCGACCACACGGCGAGAACGCCGCCGGGGTTCAGACGGGCCTGGCAGGCGGCGAGGCCGGCGGGGGAGTAGAGGCTCTCGTTGTCCTGTGTGACGGTCCAGTCGGGGCCGTTGTCGATGTCGAGGCACAGGGCGTCGTATGTGGCGGGTGTGCCGTTGGCGCCTGCGAATGAGCCGTTGACATATGCGACCAGATCGGTGTGCAGGATCTCCGCGCGCGGGTCCGCGAGCGCCTGCCGGGAGAGTTCCGAGAGCGGCCCGTCGCGGTGCCAGTCGATGATGGCCTGCTCGCGCTCGACCACGGTGATGCGGCCCCACCGGGGGTCGGCGGCCGCGTGGGCGAGGGAGAAGCCGACGCCCAGGCCGCCGATGAGGACGCTCGGCCGCGGCCGTCCGTCCAGGGCGTCGTACGCCGCGTCGATCAGCAGCCGTTCCGAGCGGCCGTCTGAGGTGTCCATCAGGAACATGCCGTTGGCAATGATCTGCAGCAGGTCTCCGTGGCGGCGCAGCACGACTTCGCCGTAGGGGCCTTCGCGCCGGTCGAGAACCACGGGGGGATCAGGTCGGTACGGGGTGCGCATCCGCCCATCTTCCCGCCGAACGGGGCGGCTGTGGGGAGTATCTGGGGGTGCGCGAGGAGTGCGGTTCTGCGGGACGCCGGGGAATGGTGTGGGGTTGCTGTGGGTTCCTGTGAATCGCGCCTCACGTGGCGTCGGTCATAGACAGCGCGGGAAAGATCGGTGAAGCGTGATCCGTGATCTATCCGTAATGGAAGATCCGTGAAGCCGTGATGGAGGGAGCGCCGCAGCGTGAACCGGTCTGGGCGGGTTTCTGGCGGGTGCGCGGGTTCTGGCGGGGGCGCCGCTGCGGGGGTGGGGGGTTCGCCTGACGCGGCGGGCGCGGGTGTGGGTGCGGCTGCGGGCGCGGTGCCCGGTGGGCCTGGGCTTGTGGTGCGTGATGCCGTGGTCGGCGGGTCGGGAGCCGCGACGCTCGACGGGGTGCCCAGACAGGCCGGAAGACGGGTGGCGGGGGTGGTGCCCGAGGGTGCGGTTCCTCGGCCTGAGGGCGTCGTTGGGGAGACGCTCGTCGTCGAGGGATCGTTCGCTGGTGAGGCCGCTCGCGGTGGGTCTGTGGTGGGTGAGGCCACTCGCGGTGAGCCTGTTGCCGGTGGGGTTGTGGGTGGGGCCCTTGGTGGCGGGGCCGTGGTGGGTGGGGTCGGTGCCTCCGGCGCGCGGGTGCGGGTGCGGACGGGGCTGCGCGGATTGCGGCCCTGGCGGCTGCTGCCCTCGCCGACCGGAACGCCCTTCACCTTCGGTTACGCCCTCGTCCTCCTCGTGACCTCGCTCCTCACCGAGTACGCGGATCCCTCGCTCATCTCCTCGCTGCACCAGGGTTCGAGCACGGACGTGGCGCACCTCGCGGACCGCCCGGCGTTCGTCCTCGTCGCCAGCGCGCTGTGGATCGCGGGCGGCATCACGTCGCCGTACGCCATCGGGTTCCTGCTGGTCCTCACCGCTCTGGAACGCCGCATCGGCGGTCTGCGTACGGCGGGCGTCTTCCTGCTCGGACACATCGTCGCCACGCTGGCCACCGAGGTGCCGGTCGGACTCTCGGTACTGGCCGGCCATCTGCCCGGCAGTTCCCTGCACCGCCTCGACTACGGCATCAGCTTCGGCGTCGCCGCGAGCGTCGGCGCGCTCGCCGGGCTGCTCACGCCCTGGCTGCGCTGGGCCGTCCTCGCGGCGTTCGGCTGGATGCTCGTCACGGATCTCGTCGCCTTCACCGACCCGATGACCAACTGGGGCCATCTGCTCGCGCTCGTCGTCGGCGTCGGGACGTGGCCGCTGCTGCGGCGCCGGGGGCGGAGCGCGACCGCGTAGGTCGAGGGCCGGAGGCGTCCGTCGAGGACCGGACGCCTCCGCGCAGGCTGTACACCCGGGCATTCCGCCCTGCCATGAGGCCGATTTCGACGGAATCCAGGGCTCCGCATAAAACCCTTGCGGCGCAAGGTACTTCGCGACTATCTTGTACCGCATGACAAAGGAACTGGCCGCGACGCACGACCAGCGGCGCAGTCAGTTGCTGCGCGGGGTGCTCGACCTGTGCCTGCTCGCGCTCATCGGCGAACGGCCTCGGTATGGCTACGAGTTCGTGGAGGCCCTCACCGAGAGCGGCCTCGACCTGGTGAGCGAGGGCAGCATCTATCCCCTGCTCGCCCGCATGGAGCGAGCAGGGCTGGTCGATTCGTACCGCGCTCCGTCCGCAGCGGGCGGCGCACCGCGCAAGTACTACCGCCTCACCGACGCGGGCGCGGCCGAGCTGGCCGCGGGCCGCGCCACCTGGAGCACTTTCACGGTGGCGGTCTCCAGGACCTTGCAGGAGGAGCAGGAGGAGCAGAGCGGGCGGGGCCGGCGGGACGAGGACGAGACGGACGCACGAGACGGCGACACGGGGGACGCACGACATGACGCACCAGACGACCAGCGGGCACGCGCCTAGCGAGACCGCGACCGAGACGACGACGGGCGGGACGGCGGCCCGCGACAGCGAGGTCGACGCGACGGCGGCCGATGGAAATGCCGCCGACGGAAAAGCCGCCGGTCGAAAAGCGACCGACGGCAAGGCGACCGACGGCAAGGCGGCCGACGTGCAGGTGACCGACGGGCAGGCGACCGATGCCGCGGAACGCGCCCGCGTCCTGGCGGTCTGCCGGAGCAACTGGGAGTACAGAGGCATCGACGACGCCTCCACACGCGAAATGCTGGCCGAGCTCTCCGCCCACCTGGACGAGGCTGCCGCCGCGGGCCGCTCGGCGCGGGACGTGGTCGGCGCGGACGCGAAAGCGTTCGCCGCGGCTTGGGCCCGTGCGCGGGCGCCCCTGCACCAGCGGGTGCTGCGGATGGCGGCGATGATCCCGTTCGTCCTGGGCTCGCTGCTGCTCCTGACGCATCTCCTCGACCTGACGCTCACGCTGTCCGTCGAGGCGCCGCGCATAGCGTTCTACGCGGTGATACTCGTGGGCACCGCCGCCCTGGAGATCAGGCGCGGGTCCCTCGGCTTCAGATGGTGGCTGCTCGTCGGCCTGGCAGGAGTGGCCTGCGCCCAGCTCACCTCGTGGCTCGCGGGTGACGGCACCCTCTTCCGGCTACCGCTGTGGGGGACCCTGCTCCTGATGCTGCCAGGACTGCCGTACGCCTACGCGGACACCCGCGCGAGACGGGCCATCAGCTCCAAGACGTGAGCGCCGAGCGGGCGGTCAGGGCCAACCCGCCGAGCGGGGCGTGAGCGCGTCCAGCGGCCCACCGGATCAGGCAGGTTCCTCCAACTCCTCCGCCGACTTCCGCCGCGTGCTAGTCAAGGCCGCCACGACCCGCCACCCCAGTGACTCGTACAGGGCCCGGCCCTCCGGCGTCCCGGCCAGAACGCCGATCTCCGCGCCCTGCTCGACGGCCGCGACGGCCAGCGTGCGCATGACGAGGCTGCCCAGGCCCTTGCGGCGATGCTCCGGGGAGGTCTCGATCTGGTCGGCGACCGCCGTGCGGCCGGTCGGTGCGATCTGGCCGCGGGCCGCCCAGGAGCCGTCCGTGGCGGCCACCATCGCGCGGATCACGCCGCCGCGCGACCAGGTGCGCAGCCGGTAGTCGTCGGGGGCGGTCAGCCGGTGCGGGGCGACAGGGGCGAGGGGCACGGTCATCAGGTAGCCGGGCTCCGGGTCCAGCCACCACTCGGGACCGAGCCAGGGAGCGACGCGGTCCGGGTGGTCGAAGACCTTCAGCCACACATCCGCTCCGGCCACCGACGCGGCGACCTTGCGTACGTCCGCCTCCTGGACGTCCGCGCCCGTGGCGCCGAGGACATGCCTCGTCGGGTGCTTGGCCTGGCCCACGTCGACGGTGAAGCCCCAGGGCTCCACCACCGGCGGGGCGGCGCCGCGCGAGGCGACCCACCCGTCGATCCAGGCCCGTACGGTCTCGCTGCCCCCTATCGGGGCTCCCTCTGTGCCGTGCATGGAGCAACCCTCCCGATGCGGACGGAGACCCGCCCGAACCCCGACATGCAATGGATGTGTAATGACTGCTTCTGGTGAGTGAACCTTACGCGGGGGCGTTTTCGTGGCGACAGAGGTGATCGCTGACAGCGAACAAGCGCGGGGGAACATTCAGAGGCTCACAAGCATTGAGTCGGTATAGCTCAACTTGAATGCCGAAGGGGAGATCATGGCTGCTGAGTCCACGGCGTACACACCGCTCGCTCTGCCCGTGCTGCCGCTCGACGACGAGGTCGTGCTGCCCGGCATGGTGGTGCCGTTCGACCTGTCCGATGCCGATGTGCGCGCCGCGGTGGAGGCCGCCCAGGCCGCTGCCCGGTCCAGTGGAAGCAGTAGCAAGCCGAAGGTGCTGCTTGTTCCGCGGATCGACGGGACGTATGCGGGCACGGGTGTGCTCGGCACCGTCGAGCAGGTCGGCCGGCTCGCGGACGGCGACCCGGGGGCGCTGATCCGCGCTCGTGGCCGGGTGCGCATCGGCGCGGGCACGACCGGGCCCGGCGCGGCCCTGTGGGTGGAGGGCACCCAGGTCGAGGAGACCGTGCCCGACCCCCTGCCCGGCGCCACCGCCGAACTGGTCAAGGAGTACAAGGCGCTGGCCACGAGCTGGCTGAAGAAGCGCGGCGCGTGGCAGGTCGTCGACCGCGTGCAGCAGATCGACGACGTCTCCGCGCTCGCGGACAACTCCGGATACTCGCCGTTCCTCACGACCGAGCAGAAGATCCGGCTCCTGGAGACCGAGGACCCGACGGCGCGTCTGAAGCTGGCCACCGAGCAGCTCCGGGAGCACCTGGCCGAGCAGGACGTCGCCGAGTCCATCGCCAAGGACGTGCAGGAGGGTGTCGACAAGCAGCAGCGCGAGTTCCTGCTGCGGCGCCAGCTGGACGCCGTGCGCAAGGAACTGCGCGAGCTCAACGGCCAGGACGGCGAGGAGGAGTCCGACGACTACCGAGCCCGGGTGGAGGCCGCCGACCTGCCGGAGAACGTGCGGGAAGCGGCGCTGAAGGAAGTCGAGAAGCTGGAGCGTGCCAGCGACCAGTCGCCCGAGGGGTCCTGGATCCGCACCTGGCTCGACACGGTGCTCGAACTGCCGTGGAACGAGCGAACCGATGACAGTGCTTCCGCGTACGACATCAAGGGCGCCCAGGAAATCCTCGACGCCGAGCACGCGGGTCTGCAGGACGTGAAGGAGCGCATCACCGAGTATCTGGCGGTGCGCAAGCGGCGCACCGACCGCGGCATGGGTGTCGTGGGCGGACGGCGGGGCGGCGCGGTGCTCGCGCTGGTCGGGCCGCCCGGTGTCGGCAAGACCTCGCTCGGGGAGTCCGTGGCGCACGCCATGGGGCGCAAGTTCGTGCGGGTAGCGCTCGGCGGTGTGCGGGACGAGGCGGAGATCCGCGGCCACCGGCGTACGTACGTGGGTGCCCTGCCCGGGCGCATTGTGCGGGCGATCAAGGAGGCGGGTTCCATGAACCCCGTCGTCCTGCTCGACGAGATCGACAAGGTGGGCTCGGACTTCCGGGGCGACCCGGCGGCAGCGCTCCTCGAAGTGCTCGACCCGGCGCAGAACCACACCTTCCGCGACCACTACCTGGAAGTCGAACTCGACCTGAGCGATGTCGTGTTCCTGGCCACGGCCAACGTCCTCGAAGCGATTCCGGAGGCGCTGCTCGACCGCATGGAGCTGGTCAGGCTCGACGGGTACACGGAGGACGAGAAGATCGTCATCGCCCGTGACCACCTGGTGCCGCGCCAGCTGGAGCGGGCCGGGCTCGGCGACGGCGAGGTGACGATCGACGAGGGCGCGCTGCGCAAGCTGGCGGGGGAGTACACCCGCGAGGCGGGCGTGCGGAACCTGGAGCGGTCCGTCGCGCGGCTGCTGCGCAAGGTCGCGGCCCAGCACGAACTGGGCGAGCGCGAGCTGCCGTTCACGGTCGGGGCGGACGATCTGCGCGGTCTTGTCGGGCGGCCGCACCACGTCCCGGAGTCCGCGCAGGACCCGGCCGAGCGGCGCACCGCGGTGCCCGGTGTGGCCACGGGACTCGCGGTCACCGGAGCGGGCGGCGACGTGCTGTTCGTCGAGGCATCGCTGGCCGACCCGGAGACGGGCGCGTCGGGCCTGACGCTCACCGGCCAGCTCGGGGACGTCATGAAGGAGTCCGCGCAGATCGCGCTCTCCTTCCTGCGCTCGCGCGGCGCCGAACTGGAGCTGCCGGTAGGCGACTTGAAGGATCGGGGCGCGCACATCCACTTCCCGGCGGGCGCGGTGCCCAAGGACGGCCCGAGTGCGGGCGTCACGATGACGACGGCGCTCGCGTCGCTGCTCAGCGGCCGACTGGTGCGCACGGACGTGGCGATGACCGGTGAGGTGTCGCTGACCGGCCGGGTGCTGCCCATCGGCGGAGTGAAGCAGAAGCTGCTCGCCGCGCACCGCGCGGGCATCACCACCGTGGTGATCCCCAAGCGGAACGAGCCGGACCTGGACGACGTCCCGGCCGAGGTCCTGGAGAAGCTGGACGTGCACGCGGTGACGGACGTCCGGCAGGTCCTGGAGCTGGCGCTCGCACCGGCCGAGGTGAAGGTGCACGCGGCGGCGTGACGGGCGCGGCGGGGAAGTGAAGGCCCGGGATCCGCGAGGATCCCGGGCCTTGCCGTAGACGGGCCTTGCCGTAGACGGGCCTTGCCGTAGACGGGCCTTGCCGTAGACGGGCCTTGCCGTAGGCGGGCCTTGCTGTACGCGAGGGCCTCGCCGTACGCGGTGTCGGTCAGCCGTTGGCCAGGGCCTGCAGCCGGTCGTAGGCGCCGTTGAACTTGTTGTGGTCCCCGACGATGGGGCCGGACGACGTGTACTGCCACATGGTGTGGAAGCCCCAGCCGGCCGGGAGTTCACCGGGGCTGGTGTTGTAGCGCGCGATCCACAGGGGGTTGGTGGCCCCGAAGCCGCCGTAGTTGCCCGTGCACTGCTTCCACCAGCTGGTGGCCGTGTAGATCACCGCGTCGCGCCCGGTGCGCGCCTTGTAGGTGGTGAGGAAGTCCCGGATCCAGTCGACCATCGCGCTCTGCGACTTGCCGAAGCAGGCGGCGCCGTACGGATTCCACTCGATGTCGAGGGCGCCCGGCAGGGTCCTGCCGTCGCGGGACCAGCCGCCGCCGTTGCTCGCGAAGTAGGTGGCCTGGGCGGCGCCGCTGGAGGTGTCCGGGGTGGCGAAGTGGTAGGCGCCGCGGATCATGCCGATGTTGTACGAGCCGTTGTACTGCTGCGCGAAGTAGGGGTTCTTGTACGAGGTGGACTCCGTCGCCTTGACGTAGGACCACTTCACGCCGCTGGTCCACAGCGCCGACCAGTTGACGTTGCCCTGGTGGCTGCTGACGTCGACGCCCTCGGTCTGGACGGCGCCGCCGCCGCTGGGCCGGCCGCCCTCGCCGTCGTGCTCGACGACGCCCATGCCCATGCGGGCGGAGCCGCGCGGCGGCACGTCGTCACCGCCACCGTCGGCCGACTGCGCGGCACCGGGCAGGGTGATCAGCAGGGACAGGGCGGAGAGGACGGCGAGGAGAATCCCGGCCGCGGGGTGTCCGCGGCGGGCCGTACCGGGTCTGTGCACGGGCATGGCGTGCCTCCGAATGGCCTCGTGGAGTTCGTACGCCGCGCGCCGAGCCGCGCGTGTGGCTCACGGTTCCCACGTCGCGGGGCGGGCGCGTGGTGCGTACGGGACTCGGTGGGGGGACCTGTCGACATGTTGCTGGTGTGAACATGTCATCCAGAACGCTACGCACGTAGACCGTGCAGGGGAAGGGGTGCTGGTGCCTGCCGTTGGTCTACGCCTGCGAAATACTGGGCGAGCTGCGGCGATGGCCGCGGCCGGCGGAAACTTTCAGGATCGGGAAAATGTGGCATGGGTGCTGAGATGCGCGAGGGCGCGGCCCACGGTGAGGGTGCCGGGGTGGCCCCCGGTGAGGGGTCCGGGGCGGGCCCGGCGGGGGGCGGCGGTGGGGTGGACCAGGAATTCCTCGCCCTGGAGCGGGAGTTGACGCTGCTCCTGCGCCGGGCGCGGGCCTCCTCCGGGGAGATGGCCCGGCAGGTGCACCCGGAGCTGGAGCCGGCCGCGTACGGGCTGCTCGCGTTTCTCGACGAGTCGGGGCCTCGGCGGGCCACCGACCTCGCCGCGTTCATCGGGGTCGGCAAGGCCACGATGAGCCGGCAGCTGCGGGCTCTGGAGGAGCTGGGGCTGGTCACGCGTGAGCCAGACCCCGCCGATGGCAGGGCCTGGCTCGTGCGGCTTACGGCCGAAGGCCGTGAGCGGTTCCGTACGGTTCGCCGCGCGCGGCGTGGGCGGTATGTGCGGCAGCTGGCCGGGTGGGACCGGGGGGAGGTTGCCGAGTTGGCTCGGCTGCTTGGGAAGCTCAACGCTGGGGCTGAGTCCTAGGTCCGGCCCGGAGGGGCGGAGTCCTGGGCCGCCGCTTCGCGGCGGAATTCTCCCACCCGCTCCACCCGTTTACCCCGCGCCGGATGCGGAACGTTGCGCCCGGTACGTTCGCATTTGTGGCTTCTCTGCGCTCCGGGGCGTCTCGGGGGCTACTTCTCCCCGTACACCACCGCCAGCGGCTGCGGTGTCTTGTAGACCGTCGACGGTTCCGTCACGTGGTCCGCGCCCAGGTAGAAGCGGCCGCCGGAGTACAGGGTGCGGCGGTCCGACTCGAAGCGGGCCTCCATCTCGTAGCTGTCGGACGGGTGCTGGAGGACCTTCGTCTGCTTGAGGGTGGCGGGGTCGACCTCGTGGATCGCGCCGCCCGCCTCACGGGCGATGTTCGCCTCTTCGTACGCGATGACCTTGCCGGAGTCGTCGACGCCGATCGGCACCAGACGGCCCGAGTCCGAACCCGGGGCGCGGCGCAGCTGCTTGCCGGTCCTCAGGTCGAAGGACACCAGGTCGTTCTTGGCCTCGGAGGAGCTGCTCGCCGGGTCCGACGTGCCCAGGTACAGCGCGTTCTTCGCCTTGCTGACCGCGAGCTGCGCACAGCCAGTGACCTCGGTGGCCGGGCAGTCGGCCTCGTACTTGCCGTGCTTGCCGCCGCCGACGGGGATCGTGCTGAGCTCCTTGCCCTGCGCGGCGCTGTCGTCGACGGTGATGAACCGGGAGATCCCGGAGCCGCCCTGCGACTTGCCGTCGTCGGCGGCGAGCACCAGCGGGTCGACGGCGGCGACGTGGACGTACTCGGTGCCCTGCGGCAGTTTGTACGTCGACTTGGCCGCGCGCGTCTTCGGGTCGACCGTCTCGACCTGGAGCTTGGGGTTGTCGGTGTCACCGCAGTCGCGGACGGCGACCAGCTTCGTCTCGTCGCCCGCGTAGCCGACGGTGTCGCAGGTCTCGTCGGACGGCTTCCACAGGGGCGTGCCGTCCAGCTTCCAGCCCGCGCTCGCACTCGTGCCCGCGGCGGCGACCGTGCCGCCGCCGACGGTGATCTCGTCGAACATCTCGGCGCTGCCGTATTCGTTCGTGGCCTGCTTGTGCCAGAGCAGCTTGCCCTTGTTGATGTCGACGACGCCGATTTCGGTGCAGACCGACGGGTCCTTCTTGTCGTTCTGGAAGACGACCGCGACCTTTCCGTCCTTGGTGGGCGTTTCGGACGACCAGCAGACCTCGCCGGTCAGCGGGACCTCCCACTCGGCCTTTCCGCCGGCCAGCGGATAGCCGGATATCTTCTTGAGCCCGGCCTTGACGAAATTCTTGTCCGTCGTCCACATGCCCATGGCCCCGGCCATCTCGCCGACCTTCGGCTGTGCCACCTTGGCGAGCACCTTCGCCTCGGCCGCGGCCGACCCCGATCCGCCCTCGTTGCCGCCGCCGTCGTCGTCGTCCGAACCACAGCCGCTGAGCACCAGCGCGGCCGCGAGTACCGAACCCGCGATGACCGCCATGCGCTGGGACATTCAATTCTCCTTCGTGCGCGGGCACATGACCGGATGTGGCCATGCGTTCCCCTCGCCCGCTGATCCTTCCCTGTTGTCGAACGGAATTTCAACAGGCAATTCCTGATCTCTGCTTCAGTTGAAATGTTCCGGAGATCAGTTCGCTGTGATTGCGGGAGTTGATTGAATTGAATTGCTTTCTTTCTGTCCCGGGCCTCGGGTGCTGAAACGCCTTCGGTGCTACAGCTCCGCGTACACCACCGCCGCGTCGTCGTGCCGCTTGCCGCGCGGGAACGCCGTGCCGTCCGGGTCCGCCCGCTCCAACTCCCGTACGCGATCCACCAGTCCCTGCGGGCCGCTCTTGCGCAGCAGCGCGAAGCACTCCGCCCAGACGCCCTCGCGGAACGTCTCGACCCAGCGCCCGACGCCGTCCGACAGCGCCGCCAGCGCGGTGACGGCGGAGCGGGGGTGCGCGCCGGTGATCGCGAGGGCGGCCGCCGCCGGGTCCGCCGCGGCCGTGAAGAAGCCGCCCTCGGCGTTCCGCAGCGCCTCGACCGCCGCCGCGTACCGGCGGCCCTCCGCCTGCCGTTCCGCCGAGCCGCGCGGCAGTGCCCGTACGGCGTCGCGCAGCTCGCCGATCGCGGGCGGGAGCTGGTCCAGACGCCGGTCGAGGACCGCCTCCACCCCGCCGCCCGGACCGGCCACGAGCAGCGCCGAGTCCGACAGGACGAGATGCTCGACGCGCTCCGCGTCCCACCGGGCGAGCACCACCGTCGCCTGCGGAGTGCGCGGGTGAGAAAGGTCACAGGTGTCACGGTGGGTGTCCGCGGTGCGCGAGATGGCCGCCGCGAGGATCTCAGGCAGCGTCATATCCCGCCGTGAAACGGACAGTTCACCCAGTGCGCCGCCCAGCCGGGCGGTGAACCAGGGAACGGAATGCAGGCACCCGACGTCGCCGGACGGGGGCGTCACACCGTCCAGGAGCACCAGTGATCCGCCCTGTCCGGACGCGGGGAGCGACACCGACGCGTAGTCCTCGTTGGGGCGGTCCGGGTCGCCGGGCTCGGTGGCCAGTTCGATGCGCATCCGGCCAGTCTGCACGAGGCCCTCACGGGTTCCCCCGAAGGTCCGCCCGTCCGCGCGCACGGGGGACAGTCGCAGGTCGGCCGCCGGATTTCGGCTGGAATGATCGACTCCGGCGAGGGTGTGGCGGCGCATCCTGCCAAAGCGGTCCACAGACGTCCAACCGGCACACCGCCCGCGGCCCTCACGACACGCAGGGTGACTTGCTCACCAACTCCCTGTCGATGTTCACTCCTTCAGGTGGCCAGGCAGACGATGCGCGACTGCCGCGTACCGGCACTGGAATCGTCTGCGAACGTCGGGATCCGGGCCGGGAGCGCTCGCGTTGACGGATCGTCAGCCGGGCCCTAGGGCAGACGAAAAACAGGAATGCGAGCACCGGTGCAAGAGATGCGGCCTCGGCGCGAAGGCAGGCAGCAGGCCCCGGAAGGGGACCCGCCGGGCGCGACCACTCCCGCCGAGCGGGGGTCCGCCGCCGCGGAGGGCACGCCCGAGTCCGGCACGGACGGGCCGACGGCCCCCGCGCCGGACCCCTCGGCCACCCCGGCCCCCGGGGCGCACACGCCCTCCC
>NZ_AOPZ01000139.1 GCF_000414115.1 Streptomyces aurantiacus JA 4570 | reverse complement strand
GGCCGCGATCGACGGTGCGGCGGGGCCGACGGCGCCGGAGGGGACGTTGGGCCGCACGGGTGGCTTACGGCGCCCACCCCGCCGTGTCGCAGCCCAGCGCAGCGCCCCGTCGCCTTCAGTGGATGCGATAGATGTGATCAACTCCATATTTCCCCCGAAATGCCGCCATACGTGCACCAACACGTACAGAGCGCAAACACCACCAGCCCCGGCCGCCCTCCGCCCCGCCGCCCGGCAGGGCACCGCGCCCGGGCAACCCCCGGAGGTACCCGTCATGCCCCACGACCGCGCCAGGCCGCGACCGGTCCGCCCGGCGGCCACGGCCCGATCCGCCGTGTTCCTCGCCGCCGGAGTCCTCGCGCTGCCCGCCCTCGCCGGGTGCGGCTCGGGCGACGAGTCGGGCACCGCCACGGCCGCGCAGGACATCGCGCCCGCGGCCCGTGACCTGGTCGCCGACGGGGGCACGGTGAAGTGGGCGGTCGACGACCTGCCCGAGACCTTCAACTCCTTCCAGTCCGACGCCGACGCGGCGACCAACCGCGTCGCGGGCGCCGTACTGCCGTCGATGTTCCGCCTCGACGAACGGGGCAGACCCGAGCGCAACGCCGATTTCCTGGAGTCCGCGGAGATCGTCGAGCGCGAGCCGCAGCAGGTCGTGCTCTACAAGCTGAACCAGCAGGCGGTCTGGAGCGACGGCCGCGAGATCGGCGCCGACGACTTCGCCGCCCAGTGGCGCGCCCTGTCCGGCAAGGACAGCGCGTACTGGACGGCCCGCAACGCCGGCTACGACCGCATCGGCAAGATCGAACGCGGCGCCAACAACCTGGAGGTGCGGGTCACCTTCGACAAGCCGTACGCGGACTGGCGCTCCCTGTTCTCGCCGCTGTACCCGAAGGAGGTCATGGGCACCCCGGACTCCTTCAACGACGGCGCGCGCACCAAGCTCAAGGTCACCGCGGGCCCCTTCGCCCTCAAGGACGTCGACCGCGACGCCGGTGAGGTCACGCTCCAGCGGAGCCCGCGCTGGTGGGGCAACCCCGCCAAGGCGGACAAACTGGTCCTGCGCTCCGTACCGCGCGACCAGCGCGCCGCCGCGCTCGCCGAGGGCAAGGTCGACGTGGCCGACATCGACGCCGACGAGGCCGGCCGCATCACCCTCGCCGCCCGCGACAAGAGCGGCCGGGGCCCGCTCACGCACGGCCCCGGCGCGCGCCTCACCCCCGCCGGGGCGCTGCGCTCGTGGGCGCTCGCGCACGGCTCCGACGAGGAGGCCGCGGAGAGCGAGCAGCTGGCCCGCGCGAAGACCCACAAGGCCGTCAAGCGGTACGCCGAGCAGCAGGCGGGCCTGCGCGGCTACGTGGTCCGCAAGTCCCTCGAACCCGCCTACACCCAGCTCGCCCTCAACGGCGCCGCCGGCCCGCTCGCCGACGACCGGGTCCGCCGCGCCGTGGCCCGCGCCCTGGACCGCGGCCAACTCGCCGAAGCGGTCCTGAAGCCCCTGGGGCTGCCCGCCGAGCCGGTCGGCAGCCATCTCGCGCTCGCCGGGCAGGAGGCGTACGCGGACAACAGCGGCGCGCTCGGTGACCAGGACACGGCGGAGGCGCGCGCCCTGCTCGCGGACGCGGGCTGGACGCCCGGCGCGCTCACGGAGAGGAAGGAGAAGGGCCGGGACGGGGAGGAAGAGGAGACGGCGGGCGGCGAGGCGGGCGCGCAGGACTCCGAGGACACCTCGGACTCCGGCTCCGGCTCCGGCTCCGACTCCGGCTCCGACTCCGACTCGGGCTCCGACTCGGGCTCCGACTCCGACTCCGACTCGGGCTCGGGTTCCGATTCCGATTCGGACCGCGGCTCCGGCTCAGACTCGGACTCGGACTCAGACTCGGACTCCGGCTCCGACAGCGGCTCCGGCTCCGACGACGGCACCTACATCGTCGGCGAGGACGACCCGAAGCCGGGCGCCGACGACCGGAACCCGGCCGCCAAGGACGGCGGCCGGTCCGCCGCCCGGGCCGACGACCACAAACCCGCCGAGGCCGGCGTCTCCGTCCTCGCCCCCGCGCCGGCCGCCGCCTACCAGGAGGCCGTCCTGCTCCGCCAGGCCGACGCGCTCGACTCGCGCCGCGAGGCCGACAAGGAGCAGAAGCGGGACCCCGGCGGGAAGGCCAAGAGCAAGAAGCAGGCCCAGGGCGGCGCCCCCGGCGCGTACGCCCCCAAGGGCACCGCCGCCCCGAAGGGGGCCGCCAAGGGCGCCGCCGCCGGCCCGCTCGCCAAGGACGGCAAGGCGCTCACCCTCCGCTTCGTGCTCCCCTCCGGGGCGGGCTCGGAGTCGCTGCGGGCGGTCGCCGACCGGATCTCGCGGATGCTGCAGCGCATCGGCGTCCGTACGGAGATCTCCAAGGTCGCGGACGAGAGCTACTTCAAGGACCACATCGCGTCCGGCCAGTACGACCTGGCGCTGTACTCCTGGCCCGCGTCCGCCTTCCCCGCCACCGACGCCCGCCCGATCTTCGCCAAGCCGGTGCCCGCGGCGGACGGCTCCCTGAACGTGGAGCAGAACTACACCCGCGTCGGCACCGACCACATCGACCAGCTCTTCGACCAGGCGCTGGCCGAGCTGGACGAGTCCGAGAACCGCTCCCTGGTGAAGAAGGCCGACGCCCGCATCTGGGCGGCGGCGGGCTCCATCCCCCTCTACCAGCGCCCCCAGCTGGTGGCGACCCGCACCACCCTCGCCAACACGGGCGCCTTCGGCTTCGAGACCCCGGTCTACCAGGACATGGGCTTCCTCAAGCCGGGAGCGAAGGCGAATAAGAGCCCGTCGAGGGGGTCCCTCCCTGCTCATTAAGAGCTTGGGGGAGATTGAGGACGAGCAAGGCCGAAGGCCGCGATCCACGGCCACCCCGACCGCCGGAAGCAGCCTCGCCGGAGGCCCCCGCAGTGCGCCTCCGGCGAGGACCCGTAGGATGGGGTAAGGCCGTGGCACGTCTGCCCGGCAGTGCACGCGTACGAAATGGACGTACGCGTCGCCGTCCAAGCCTCCCGGGAGAAGCGCACCTCGCATGCCCACGCGCCACGACATTCGTAACGTCGCCATCGTCGCCCACGTCGACCACGGCAAGACGACCATCGTCGACGCCATGCTCAAGCAGGCGGGCGCGTTCGCCGCGCACGCCGCCGAGTCCCTCGACGACCGCATGATGGACAGCAACGACCTGGAGCGTGAGAAGGGCATCACGATCCTGGCCAAGAACACGGCCGTCAAGTACCACCCGAAGGATGGCGGCGACGTCATCACCATCAACATCATCGACACCCCCGGCCACGCCGACTTCGGTGGCGAGGTCGAGCGCGGCCTGTCGATGGTGGACGCGGTCGTCCTCCTCGTCGACGCCTCCG
Organism: Streptomyces aurantiacus JA 4570; assembly: GCF_000414115.1. Taxonomy (GTDB): domain Bacteria; phylum Actinomycetota; class Actinomycetes; order Streptomycetales; family Streptomycetaceae; genus Streptomyces; species Streptomyces aurantiacus_A. Next base: position 15,110 of record NZ_AOPZ01000139.1, on the reverse strand, counting down.
AGGGCCCGCTCCCGCAGACGCGCTTCGTGCTGCGCAAGGCCCTGATGCAGCGGCTGCCCGTCATCCTCTGCATCAACAAGACGGACCGTCCGGACTCGCGCATCGACGAGGTCGTCAACGAGACGTACGACCTCTTCCTCGACCTGGACGCGGACGAGGACCAGATCGAGTTCCCGATCGTCTACGCCTGCGGCCGTGACGGCGTCGCCTCGCTGACCAAGCCGGAGGACGGCACGGTCCCGGCCGACAGCACCAACCTGGAGCCGTTCTTCACCACGCTCCTCGAGCACGTCCCGGCCCCCGAGTACGACGAGAGCGCGCCCCTCCAGGCCCACGTCACCAACCTGGACGCCGACAACTTCCTCGGCCGCATCGCGCTGCTCCGCGTCGAGCAGGGCGAGCTGCGCAAGGGCCAGACCGTCGCGTGGATCAAGCGCGACGGCTCGATCTCCAACGTCCGCATCACCGAGCTGATGATGACCGAGGCCCTCACCCGCAAGCCCGCCGAGAAGGCCGGCCCCGGTGACATCTGCGCGGTCGCGGGCATCCCGGACATCATGATCGGCGAGACGCTGGCCGACCCGGAGAACCCGATCGCGCTGCCGCTGATCACGGTCGACGAGCCGGCCATCTCGATGACCATCGGTACGAACACCTCGCCGCTCGTCGGCCGCGGTGGCACCGGCAAGGGCGCGGACGCCAAGGCGGCCGTCAAGGACCGCAAGGTCACCGCCCGCCAGGTCAAGGACCGCCTGGACCGCGAGCTGATCGGTAACGTCAGCCTCCGTGTCCTGGAGACCGGACGCCCGGACGCCTGGGAGGTGCAGGGCCGCGGTGAGCTGGCGCTCGCCATCCTGGTCGAGCAGATGCGCCGTGAGGGCTTCGAGCTGACCATCGGCAAGCCGCAGGTGGTCACCCAGGAGATCGACGGCAAGACGCACGAGCCGGTCGAGCGCATGACCATCGACGTGCCCGAGGAGCACATGGGCGCCGTCACGCAGCTCATGGGCGTCCGCAAGGGCCGGATGGACAACATGTCCAACCACGGCTCCGGCTGGGTGCGCATGGAGTTCGTCGTCCCGTCCCGCGGCCTCATCGGCTTCCGTACGGAGTTCCTGACGAACACCCGCGGTACGGGCATCGCGCACTCCATCCACGAGGGCCACGAGCCGTGGTTCGGCACCCTCCAGACGCGCAACAACGGCTCCCTGGTCGCCGACCGCTCGGGCTCGGTCACGCCGTTCGCGATGATCAACCTCCAGGAGCGCGGTGTGCTGTTCACCGAGCCCGGCACCGAGGTGTACGAGGGCATGATCGTCGGTGAGAACTCGCGCGCCGACGACATGGACGTGAACATCACCAAGGAGAAGAAGCTCACCAACATGCGTGCGGCTTCCGCGGACAACACCGAGAACGTGGTGCCCCCGCGCAAGCTCTCCCTGGAGCAGTCCCTGGAGTTCTGCCGCGACGACGAGTGCGTCGAGGTGACCCCGGAGGCCGTGCGCATCCGCAAGGTCGTCCTGGACCAGAAGGAGCGCGGCCGCGCGGCTTCGCGCGCCAAGCACGGCTAAACGTCCACGCGGCGAATGAGGCCGGTTTCGCCCACTCTCCGGAGTGGGCGAAACCGGCCTTTCGCGTTGCGCAGGGCGATACGGTGACGCCACGGCACGCGCGCCCAGGCATCGCCAACGCCCGCGCGGCAACCGGTTTTCGGCGTCGATCTGTCCGGAATGCGGACTCCGCTGACCGTTAGATGTGTAACACGTCCGTTTCGCAACCATCTATCTAGGATCGGTTTGTCCGGATTTTGGAAGTTGTACGTGCCAGGTGTGATTGAACCGAGACCAAAAGGGTGTGGTCGGGCCGTACCTCATGGCTAATAGTTGACCGCGTATAGCTCGGGTCAATGGGTCACGCGCTGTGGGGAGCGCCGACTCACGAGCACACTGGGGTATTCGATCAACGCCGTCAGGGGTGACGGCGCGGTCTCTCGTACCCCCTCTCGTTGTGAACAAGTGGACTCATGAGGAGGAACCCCATGCGTGGTGCCAAGAGCGCCAAGTGGGTCGCGATAGCCGGTGTTGTGGCGCTGACCGCTACCGCCTGTGGTGGCGGCGACGACAAGAAGAGCAGCGGCAAGGTCGACCCCAAGGGGATCGTCAGTTACGCCAACGGTGAGCCGCAGAACGCCCTGCAGCCGTCGAACACCATGGAGGCGTACGGCAGCGTCGTCATCGACGCGCTCTTCACCGGCCTTGTGCACTACGACAAGCAGGGCAACATCACCTATGAGAACGCCGAGTCGGTCACCCCCGACAAGGCGAACAAGGTGTGGACCGTCAAGCTGAAGCCGGGCTGGAAGTTCCACAACGGCGAGCCTGTCACCGCCAAGTCGTACGTCGACGCCTGGAACTGGGCGGCCGACCCGGCCAACGGCCAGCAGAACAGCTCCTGGTACCGCGACATCGTGGGCTACGACAAGGTGCACCCCGAGAAGGGGAAGGCCAAGGCGAAGGCCATGTCCGGCCTGAAGGTCGTCGACGAGAACACCTTCACCATCACGCTGAACAGCGGCATCCCGTACTACGCGTACAAGCTGGTCTACAAGCCGTTCTTCCCGCTGCCCTCGGCGGCCCTGAAGGACCCGAAGAAGTACGGCGAGGCGCCGGTCGGCAACGGCCCGTACAAGTTCAAGAGCTGGCAGCACAAGAAGTCGATCCAGGTCACCGCCTGGTCCGGCTACAAGGGCAAGGACAAGCCCAAGAACGGCGGCATCAACTTCAAGGCGTACACGACGCCGAACGCCGCGTACCAGGACCTGCGGTCCGACAACGTGGACACGATGCCGCTGATCCCGGACAGCGAACTCGCCAACTACAAGAACGACTTCGGTGACCGCGCGATCACCGAGGACTTCTCGGCGCTCAACACGATCAACCCGGCCTTCTACACGAAGCAGTGGAAGGACATCGACGTCAAGGTCATCCAGGGCCTGTCGATGGCGATCGACCGCGAGACCATCGCCAAGACCACGTTCTACGGCACCCGCAAGGCCGCCTCCGGCTGGGTCGCCAGGGGTGTGAAGGGCTACAAGGCCGACGCCTGCGGCGAGTACTGCAAGTTCGACCCGAAGAAGGCCAAGCAGTTCGTCAAGGACGGCGGCGGCGTCCCCGGCAACAAGATCTCCATCCAGTACAACGCCGACCAGCCGCACAAGGGCTGGGTCACCGCGGTGTGCAACGACATCCAGAAGAACCTCGGCGTGAAGTGCGTCGGCGACCCGGTGACCGACTTCCAGGCGGACACGGAGATCCGTGACCAGAAGAAGGTCAAGTCGATCTACCGCTCCGGCTGGGTGCTCGACTACCCGTTCAACGGCAACTTCCTCGGTGACCTGTACGGCACCGGTGTCGACGGCAACAAGGGCGGCTTCTCGGACAAGAAGTTCGACGAGCTGGTCAAGAAGGCCGACAACGCCAAGACCATCGAAGAGTCGGCCGACCTGTACAACCAGGCCGAGGCCGAGCTGAAGAACAGCTTCCCGGGCATCCCGCTCTGGTACAACACGACCAACTCCGCGTACTCCAACAACGTGAAGAACGTCGAGTTCGACCAGGCCGGTGACCCGATCCTCTCCGAGGTCGAGGTCTTCGAGAAGTAGCAGTCGCCGGAGTTCCGTTCCCGTGAAGCGACGCCCGGCGACCCCGGGCGTCGCTTCCGGACGGCTCTCCGCAATGGACGGAGGCACCAATGGGGCGCTACGTCGCGAGGCGACTGCTCCAGATGATCCCGGTCTTCATCGGGACAACCCTGCTGATCTTCCTGATGGTGAACGTCCTCCCCGGCGACCCGGTACGGGCGCTGTGGGGCGACAAGCCGCCGGACCCCGCGCAGGTGGCGCAGATCAAGCACGACCGCGGCCTGGACCTGCCGCTGTGGGAGCAGTATCTGCACTACATGAAGGGCCTGTTCCAAGGGGACTTCGGCAACACCATCGCGGGCAACCGACCCATTCTCGACGAGATCACGCAGGCTTTCCCGGTCTCGATGCGTCTCGCCGTCATGGCGTGGACGTTCGAGCTCGTCGTCGGCATCACCCTGGGCGTGTTCGCGGGCATCCGGCGTGGCCGCATCGTGGACAACACGGTGACGATCTTCACGCTTCTTGTGATCTCCGTGCCGATCTTCGTGGTCGGCCTGCTCTTCCAGCTCTACATGGGCAACGAGTGGCAATGGATCACACCGACGGTCCAGGACTCCGAGGACATGGGGCAGTTGGTGGTCCCCGCCCTCGTGCTCGGCATGGTCGGCCTCGCCTATGTCGCCCGGCTGACCCGCACCTCCATCGCGGAGAACCGCTCGTCGGACTACATCCGGACGGCGGTGGCCAAGGGGCTGCCCAGGAAGCGCATCGTCACCCGGCACCTGCTGCGCAACTCGCTGATCCCGGTGGTCACCTACCTGGGCACGGACATCGGCACGCTGATGGGCGGCGCGGTCATCACCGAGGGCATCTTCAACGTCACGGGCGTCGGCAACCTGCTCTTCACCTCGCTGGCCCGCCGTGAGGGCGCGGTCATCGTCGGCATCGTGACCGTCCTGGTACTCGTGTACCTCCTCGCCAGCCTGCTCGTCGACCTGCTTTACGCGGTCCTGGACCCGAGGATCCGTTATGCCTGACCTGACCAAGACCTCGACCACGGACGAGGCGGCAGCGGCACAGGACGAGGTCGTGGCCGGAGCCCCGGTCTCCGCGACGCCCGCGCCCGGCAAGCCCCGCAGCCTCTGGGGCGACGCCTGGCGGGACCTGCGGCGCAACCCGCTGTTCGTGATCTCGGCTCTGCTCATCGTGGTGCTGCTCTTCGTGGCGGCCTTCCCCGGCATGTTCACCGACGCGAACCCGGAGACCGGCGACCAGGCGAAGCACTTCCTGGGCAAGCCCGAGCTGGGCCACTTCTTCCAGGCCGACTGGTTCGGTTACGACGGCACGGGACGCAGCATCTACGCGCGTGTCCTGTTCGGCGCGCGGAACTCCATCGTGGTCGGCGTCGGCGTGACCCTCCTGGTCACGCTCTTCGGCGGCCTGGTCGGCATGCTGGCCGGCTACTTCGGCGGCTTCTGGGACAGCCTGCTCTCCCGGATCACCGACGTGTTCTTCGGCATCCCGTTCCTGCTCGGCTCGATGGTGGTGCTCAACGGCTTCACCGACCGCACCGTCTGGGTGGTGATGGGGGCGCTCGCCTTCCTGGGCTGGACGCAGATCGCCCGAGTGATGCGCGGCGCGGTCATCACGACCAAGCACGCGGACTACGTGGTGGCGGCGCGGGCACTCGGCGCCGGGACCAAGCGGATCCTGTTCCGGCACATCCTGCCGAACGCCGTGGCTCCGGTGATCGTCGTCGCGACCATCGCGCTCGGTACGTACATCGTCGCCGAGTCGACGCTGTCCTACCTGGGACTCGGGCTCGGAGGGGGCGCCATCTCCTGGGGCGGCGACATCTCCGACGGCACCCAGTTCATCCGGAACAACCCGCACGTGCTGCTGTTCCCCGCCGGAATGCTGAGCATCACCGTGCTGGCGTTCATCATGATGGGTGACGCCGTACGCGAAGCCCTCGACCCGAAGCTGCGCTGAGGGAGGCGTACGTGACGATCACAGAGAAGACCGCGGACGTTCCCGCCCCCCGCTCGGGCGAGGAAAAGAGCGGCCGGCTGCTCGACGTGAAGGACCTGCACGTCGAGTTCCACACCCGTGACGGTGTGATCAAGGCCGTGAACGGTGTCAACTACAGCGTGGACGCGGGCGAGACGCTCGCCGTGCTCGGCGAGTCCGGCTCGGGCAAGTCCGGGACAGTCCGGCTCGGGCAAGTCCGTGACCGCGCAGGCCATCATGGGCATCCTCGACATGCCGCCCGGAAAGATCCCGCAGGGCGAGATCCTCTTCCGGGGCCAGGACATGCTGAAGATGTCCAACGAGGAGCGCAGGAAGATCCGCGGCCGCAAGATCGCGATGATCTTCCAGGACGCGCTGAGCTCCCTCAACCCGGTGCTGAGCGTGGGCTACCAGCTCGGCGAGATGTTCCGGGTGCACGAGGGCATGGGCCGCAAGGAAGCCAAGGCCAAGGCCATCGAGCTGATGGAGCGGGTGAAGATCCCGGCCGCCAAGGAGCGGGTGAACGACTACCCGCACCAGTTCTCCGGCGGTATGCGCCAGCGCATCATGATCGCGATGGCGCTCGCCCTGGAGCCGGACCTGATCATCGCCGACGAGCCGACCACGGCCCTCGACGTGACGGTCCAGGCCCAGGTCATGGATCTGCTCGCCGAGCTGCAGCGCGAGTACAACATGGGGCTCATCCTCATCACCCACGACCTCGGTGTGGTCGCGGACGTGGCGGACAAGATCGCCGTCATGTACGCGGGCCGGATCGTGGAGACGGCCCCGGTGCACGAGCTCTACAAGCGCCCGGCGCACCCGTACACGCGCGGTCTGCTCGAGTCGATCCCGCGCCTCGACCAGAAGGGCCACGAGCTCTACGCGATCAAGGGCCTGCCGCCCAACCTGCTGAAGATCCCGTCGGGTTGCGCGTTCAACCCGCGCTGCCCGAAGGCGCAGGACATCTGCCGTACGGAGGTCCCGCCGCTCGTTCCCGTCACGGAGCAGGACGGCGCGGAGCTCACGGGCCGCGGCAGCGCGTGCCACTTCTGGAAGGAGACGATCCATGGCTGAGGAGCCCAAGAAGGACGCCGCGGACGTCACGGACGCCACGCCGAGCGTCTCCGAGGTGGAGACGGTCGACGCGGCGACGCCGGAAGAGGCCGTGGCCGCGATCGAGGCCCCCGTCGAGCGTGGCGAGCCGATCCTCCAAGTCCGCAATCTGGTCAAGCACTTCCCGCTCACGCAGGGCATCCTCGTCAAGCGCCAGATCGGCGCGGTGAAGGCGGTCGACGGAATCTCCTTCGACCTCTACCAGGGCGAGACGCTGGGCATCGTGGGCGAGTCGGGCTGCGGCAAGTCGACGGTCGCGAAGCTGCTGATGACCCTGGAGCGGGCCACGGCGGGCGAGGTCTTCTACAAGGGCCAGGACATCACCAAGCTGTCCGGCCGCGCCCTGAAGGCGGTCCGCCGGAACATCCAGATGGTGTTCCAGGACCCGTACACCTCGCTCAACCCCCGTATGACCGTCGGGGACATCATCGGGGAGCCGTTCGAGATCCACCCCGAGGTGGCCCCGAAGGGCTCGCGCCGCCAGAAGGTCCAGGACCTCCTGGACGTGGTGGGCCTCAACCCCGAGTACATCAACCGCTACCCGCACCAGTTCTCGGGCGGTCAGCGCCAGCGCATCGGCATCGCGCGCGGCCTGGCGCTCAACCCCGAGATCATCATCTGCGACGAGCCGGTCTCGGCCCTGGACGTGTCCGTCCAGGCCCAGGTCATCAACCTGATGGAGAAGCTCCAGGACGAGTTCAACCTGTCCTACCTCTTCATCGCGCACGACCTGTCGATCGTCCGGCACATCTCGGACCGCGTGGGCGTGATGTACCTGGGCAAGATGGCCGAGATCGGCTCCGACGAGCAGATCTACGACCACCCGACGCACCCGTACACGCAGGCGCTGCTCTCCGCGGTGCCCGTCCCGGACCCGGAGGCGCGCGAGGGCCGCGAGCGCATCATCCTCACCGGTGACGTGCCGTCCCCGGCGAACCCGCCGTCCGGCTGCCGCTTCCGCACCCGCTGCTGGAAGGCGCAGGACAAGTGCGCGGAGGAGATCCCGCTGCTCGCGATCCCGGAGCGCTTCGCGGGCCAGGACACGCCTGCCGCCCACGAGTCGGCGTGCCACTTCGCGGAGGAGAAGGACGTGGTGCACGCGGCGTAGCGCGGCGAGTTCGTCGTACGTCAGTGGGGGCGCCCCCGGCCTGATCCGGCCGGGGGCGCCCCCCTCCGCGTACGCGTCCGGGTCAGACCGGCACGGCCTCGATGACCGCGGGGAACGCACCGGTCTCGATGATGCGGGTGAGGGTGAAGCCGGCCCGCTGGAACAGGGAGCTGAACTCGTCCTCCGTGCGTTCGAGGCCAGTGACGACGCTCAGCATGATGATGTCCACGACCTTGCTGAGGTCGGGGTCGTTGCCTTCGGGCATGACGGTGTCGACGACCAGGAGGCGGCCGGAGGACGGGATGACGGCGCGGACGTTGGCGAGGATGCGCAGGCTCTGTTCGTCGTCCCAGTCGTGCAGGATGTTCTTGAGGATGTAGAGGTCGCCGCCCTCGGGGACCGCCTGGAAGAAGTCCCCGCTCTCCACCCGCCGGCGGTCCGCGAGTTCCTTGTCGTCGAGCAGGTGCCCGGCGACGGTCTGCTCCTGGTCGAAGAGGACACCGGTGAGCCCGGGGTGGCGCCGCAGGACGGCCCGCAGGAGCCCGCCCCGGCCGCCGGCCACGTCCACGACGGTGCCGCTGTCGGGGAACGGGTAGGCCGCGGCGACGATGTCGTCGACCGGGCCGGAGAAGGCCGACATGCCCTTGTCGAAGCTCTGCTGGGCCTCGGGGTGGTCCGCCAGGTACGCGAAGACCGGCGTGCCGTAGGCGATCTCGAAGCCGGGGCGGCCTGTGCGTACGGTCTCGTCGAGGGCGGCGAACGAGCGCGCCATCAGCTCGCCCGTGCCGAAGAGGACGCCGTCCCGCAGGGAGCCCGGGACCTCGCGCAGGGCGCCCGCCATGGGCGTCAGCTCGAACACGCCGGGCTCCGTCTCGCGGAAGACGCCCCGGCTCGCGAGCAGCCGCAGCACCCGCCGCAGCGAGGGGGCGTGCACCTCGGAGCGCCGGGCGAGCTCGTCCACCGGCAGCGGCCCCTCCGCGAGGTGGTCGGCGACGCGGTGGACGGCGACGGCGCGCAGTGCGGAGGAGAAGAGGGTGCCGAAGAGAAGCCCCATCAGCTCTATGGCTTCCTCGGGAGCCGGTGTGGCCTGCCCGTGGGGTTGATCCTGGTGGGCGGAGGAGTCGGCCGGAGTGGACGAACTGGTCAACGCATGACTCCCGTCCTGGACTGGGAAATGCCTCGGCCAGCGTGGCAGCGCGCGGATCTCCGTGTCACGCGCGATCCACCCCCGGGGTCGAAGTCAGGCCAGTGCCCCCGCCCACCCGCCCCACCCCTCCGGCCTCACGAGCCGCGCCCGCCCCGCCCGGCCTCGTCAGCGCCGCCAAGATGTGGCATCCGGATGGCCTCCGCCTCGTACGGGTGGGGTAAATATGCGGTTGGAGCGTTCTGGCGCGATATTTGGCGATACGTGTGCCAGATCACTCCGAGGAGGCAAGCCATGCGTGGAGCCACGCAGGCCAAGTGGGCCGCATGTGCGGTGGCCGTCGCGCTCGCGGCGACGGCCTGTGGGGGCGGGGGCGGCGGTGGTGGTGGCGACGGCTCCGGGATCGTGGGGTCCTCCTGGGGAGATCCGCAGAATCCGCTGGAGCCGGCGAACACGAACGAGGTGCAGGGCGGCAAGGTCCTCGACATGCTCGTGCGGGGGCTGAAGCGGTACGACCCGAAGACCGGCGAGGCGAAGGACATGATCGCCGAGTCGATCGACACCAAGGACTCGCAGAACTTCACCGTCAAGATCAAGGACGGGTGGAAGTTCAGCAACGGGGAAGCGGTCACCGCCAAGTCGTTCGTCGACGCGTGGAACTACGGGGCGCATCTCAAGAACAACCAGAAGAACGCCTACTTCTTCGGGTACATCGAGGGGTACGACAAGGTCCACCCGGAGAAGGGGGACGCGAGTGCGGAGACCCTGTCGGGGCTGAAGGTCGTCGACGAGAAGACCTTCACCGTGAAGCTCACGCAGAAGTTCTCCACCTGGCCCGACACCCTCGGCTACCCGGCCTACGCTCCGCTGCCCAAGGCGTTCTTCGACAACCACGACGCCTGGCTGTCCAAGCCGATCGGCAACGGCCCGTACACCGTGAAGTCGTACCAGAAGGGCTCCAAGATGGAGCTCAGGAAGTGGGACGGCTACAGCGGGGACGACAAGGCGCAGAACGGGGGAGTCGACCTCAAGGTCTACACCGACAACAACACCGCCTACACGGACCTCATGGCGGGGAACCTGGATCTCGTCGACGACGTTCCGGCCTCGCAGCTCAAGAATGTGAAGAGCGATCTCGGGGACCGGTACATCAACACCCCCGCCGGGATCATCCAGACCCTCGCGTTCCCCTTCTACGACAAGAAGTGGGACAAGGCGGGGTCGGAGAAGGTCCGGCAGGGGCTCTCCCGCGCCATCAACCGCGAGCAGATCACCGACACGATCTTCCAGAAGACCCGCACGCCCGCCAAGGACTGGACCTCGCCGGTGCTCGGCAAGGACGGCGGCTACAGCGACAGCGTCTGCGGCGACTGGTGCGAGTACGACGCCGACGAGGCCAAGAAGCTGGTCGAGGAGGGCGGCGGCATCCCCGGCGGCACCCTGAAGATCTCGTACAACGCGGACACCGGCTCGCACAAGGAGTGGGTGGACGCCGTCTGCAACTCCATCAACAAGGCGCTCGGCAAGAGCAACGCGTGCGTCGGGAACCCGATCGGCACCTTCGCCGACTTCAGGAGCCGGGCCTCGCAGCAGAAACTGGACGGCGCGTGGCGCGCGGGCTGGCAGATGGACTACCCGCTGATCCAGAACTTCCTGGAGCCGAACTACTACACGGACGCCTCGTCCAACGACGGCAAGTACTCCGACAAGGAGTTCGACAAGCTCATCAACGAGGCCAACGGCGAGACGGACACCGCCAAGGCCGTCACCAAGTTCCAGGACGCCGAGAAGATCCTCGCCAAGGACATGCCCGCCATCCCGCTCTGGTACCAGAACGGCAGCGCCGGCTACTCGGACCGGGTCTCGGACGTCTCGCTGAACCAGTTCAGCGTGCCGGTGTACGAGGCGATCAAGGTCAACTGACCCCGGATCACCGCCAGCCACCCCGCTACCTCCGGAGCGAGCCCCCATGGGTCGTTATGTGATCCGGCGTCTGCTGCAGATGATCCCGGTCTTCTTCGGCGCCACGCTGCTGATCTTCCTGATGGTGAACGTGATGGGCGACCCCATCGCGGGCCTGTGCGGCGACCGCAAGTGCGACCCCGCGACGGCCGCCCAGCTCAAGAAGGAGTTCGGCCTCGACAAGCCCGTGTGGCAGCAATACGCGACGTACATGGGCAACGTCTTCACGGGGGACTTCGGCACCGCCTTCAACGGGCAGAAGGTCACCGAGCTGATGTCGACGGCGTTCCCGGTGACGATCCGGCTCACCCTCGTCGCCATCGTCTTCGAGATCGTCATCGGCATCACGCTCGGCGTCGTCACGGGTCTCAGGCGCGGCAAGCCCATCGACACGGTGGTGCTGCTCCTCACCCTGATCGTCATCTCCGTACCGACGTTCGTGACCGGTCTGCTGCTCCAGCTGCTGCTCGGCGTGGAGTGGGGCGTCATCAAACCCTCGGTGTCGTCCGAGGCGACCGTCGACGAGCTGATCGTGCCGGGGCTCGTCCTCGCCTCCGTCTCGCTCGCGTACGTCACCCGCCTCACGCGGACCTCCATCGCCGAGAACCGGCGCGCCGACTACGTACGCACCGCCGTGGCCAAGGGGCTGCCGCGACGGCGCGTCATCACCAGGCACCTGTTGCGGAATTCACTCATCCCGGTGGTCACCTTCATCGGCACCGACGTCGGCGCGCTGATGGGCGGCGCCATCGTCACCGAGCGGATCTTCAACATCCACGGCGTCGGCTTCCAGCTCTACCAGGGGATTCTGCGGCAGAGCACCCAGACCGTGGTCGGGTTCGTGACGGTGCTCGTCCTTGTCTTCCTGGCGGCGAACCTGATCGTCGACCTGCTGTACGCCGTACTCGACCCGAGGATCCGCTATGCCTGAACCCCATGACCCCGCGGAGGGGGCCATCGCCGGGACCGGCGCGGGCGGCGCGATGGACCTCGCCGCGAGCGAGGCGACAACGCTGGCACCGGGGGAGCCCGGCGGCCCCGGCGGCACCGGAGCCGGCGCCCCCGCCCGCAGCCTGTGGTCCGACGCCTGGCGCGACCTGCGCCGCAACCCGGTCTTCATCGTGTCGGGCCTGATCATTCTCTTCCTGGTCCTCATCTCGCTGTGGCCTTCCGCCATCGCCTCCGGGGACCCGCTGGACTGCGACCTCGCCAACGCCCAGAAGGGCTCATCGCCCGGTCACCCCTTCGGCTTCGACGGCCAGGGCTGCGACGTTTATACGAGGACGGTGTACGGCGCCCGCGCCTCGGTCACCGTCGGCGTGTGCGCCACCCTCGGTGTCGCGCTGCTCGGCAGCGTCCTCGGCGGGCTCGCCGGGTTCTTCGGCGGCGCCTGGGACGCGATCCTCTCCCGCATCACCGACGTCTTCTTCGCGATCCCGGTCGTCCTCGGCGGTCTGGTGCTGCTGTCCGTGGTCACCAGCAACACCGTCTGGCCGGTGATCGGCTTCATGGTGCTGCTCGGCTGGCCGCAGATCTCCCGCATCGCCCGCGGCTCGGTGATCACGGCGAAGCAGAACGACTACGTGCAGGCCGCCCGCGCCCTCGGCGCCTCCAACTCGCGGATGCTGCTGAGGCACATCGCGCCCAACGCCGTCGCGCCGGTCATCGTCGTCGCGACCATCGCACTCGGTACGTACATCGCGCTCGAGGCGACCCTGTCGTACCTCGGTGTCGGTCTGAAGCCGCCCACGGTGAGCTGGGGCATCGACATCTCCGCCGCGTCCCAGTACATCCGCAACGCCCCGCACATGCTGCTCTGGCCCGCCGGCGCCCTGGCGATCACCGTGCTCGCGTTCATCATGCTCGGCGACGCGGTGCGCGACGCCCTCGACCCGAAGCTGAGGTAGGCGCCCATGGCAACCGAGGCCCCCACGGCGGCCGACGCCCCCATGCTGCTCGAAGTGCGTGATCTGCACGTGGAGTTCAGGACCCGCGACGGCGTCGCCAAGGCCGTCAACGGCGTCGAGTACGGCGTGCGCGCGGGCGAGACGCTGGCCGTGCTCGGCGAGTCCGGATCGGGCAAGTCCGTCACCGCCCAGGCCATCATGGGCATCCTCGACATCCCGCCCGGCCGCATCACCTCCGGCGAGATCCTCTTCCAGGGCCAGGACCTGCTGAAGCTCAAGGAGGACGAGCGGCGCAGGATCCGCGGTGCCGGGATGGCCATGATCTTCCAGGACGCGCTGAGCTCCCTGAATCCGGTGCTCAGCGTCGGCGACCAGCTCGGCGAGATGTTCGTCGTGCACCGGGGGATGTCCCGCAAGGACGCGCGGGCCAAGGCCGTCGAGCTGATGGACCGGGTGCGCATTCCGGCCGCCAGGGAGCGGGTCACCCAGTACCCGCACCAGTTCAGCGGCGGCATGCGCCAGCGCATCATGATCGCCATGGCGATGGCGCTCGAACCGTCCCTGATCATCGCCGACGAGCCGACGACCGCGCTGGACGTCACGGTCCAGGCCCAGGTCATGGACCTGCTCGCCGAGCTCCAGCGTGAGCTGAACATGGGCCTCATCCTGATCACCCACGACCTGGGTGTGGTCGCCGACGTGGCCGACACCATCGCCGTCATGTACGCGGGCCGCATCGTCGAGAAGGCCCCCGTCCACGAGATCTACAAGGCCCCCGCCCACCCGTACACCAAGGGTCTGCTCGAGTCGATCCCGCGCCTCGACCAGAAGGGCCAGGACCTCTTCGCCATCAAGGGCCTGCCGCCCAACCTCATGAACATCCCGCCCGGCTGCGCCTTCAACCCGCGCTGCCCGATGGCCCAGGACATCTGCCGCACCGATGTCCCGCCGCTGGCCAAGGTCACGTACGAGGGACTGACGGCCGAGCGCCGCAGCGCCTGCCACTTCTGGAAGGAGACCCTCCGTGGCTGAGCCCATTCTCGAAGTGCGGGGGCTCGTGAAGCACTATCCGCTCACGCAGGGGATTGTGATCAAGCGTCAGATCGGCGCGGTGAAGGCCGTCGACGGCGTGGACTTCGACCTCGGCAGCGGGGAGACGCTCGGCATCGTCGGGGAGTCCGGGTGCGGGAAGTCCACGGTCGCGAAGATGCTGGTCAACCTGGAGCGGCCGACCGCCGGTGAGATCCGCTACAAGGGCGAGGACATCACGAGGCTGTCCGGGCGGGCGCTGAAGGCGGTGCGCCGGAACATCCAGATGGTGTTCCAGGACCCGTACACCTCGCTCAACCCCCGTATGACCGTCGGGGACATCATCGGGGAGCCGTTCGAGATCCACCCCGAGGTGGCCCCGAAGGGCTCGCGCCGCCAGAAGGTCCAGGACCTCCTGGACGTCGTCGGCCTCAACCCCGAGTACATCAACCGCTATCCCCACCAGTTCTCGGGTGGCCAGCGGCAGCGCATCGGCATCGCGCGGGGGCTCGCGCTGCGGCCCGAGGTCATCGTCGCGGACGAGCCGGTGTCCGCGCTCGACGTGTCGGTGCAGGCGCAGGTCGTGAATCTGCTGGAGCGGCTGCAGAGCGAGTTCCGGCTTTCGTACGTGTTCATCGCGCACGACCTGTCGATCGTGCGGCACATCTCCGACCGGGTGGGGGTCATGTATCTCGGGCGGATCGTCGAGGTCGGCTCGGACGCGGAGATCTACGAGCATCCGACGCATCCGTACACGCAGGCGTTGCTGTCGGCCGTTCCTGTGCCCGATCCCGGGGCGCGGGAGCGTCGTGAGCGGATCATTCTGAGCGGGGACGTGCCCTCGCCCGCGAATCCGCCCTCCGGCTGCCGCTTCCGCACCCGCTGCTGGAAGGCGCGGGAGCGGTGCGCTCTCGAGGTTCCGGCCCTCGCCGTTCCGGCGGAGTTCCGGGGCCTCAGTGGGCCTGCGGCGCATGATTCGGCGTGCCACTTCGCGGAGGAGAAACACGTGGTGCCGTAGGGGCGGCGACCCCGCCCCCGGGGGCTCCGCCCCCCCCGTATCGGCCTGAACGGCCTCGTCCTCAAACGCCGGACGGGCTATTTCTCACCCGCCCGCCCTTTTCGCCCCTCGGGCGGAGTGCGGGGGGCGGCCACCCCGTAGCCCTTCGGGGGGAGTTGGGGGGGGCGGGTGAG
>NZ_AOPZ01000138.1 GCF_000414115.1 Streptomyces aurantiacus JA 4570 | reverse complement strand
GTGCCGGGGCTCGCCCGAGTACGGCGTGGCGAGGAAGATCTCGACGAACTTCGTGGCCTCGTCCCGGGTGTGCATCCGCCCCCCGATGGAGATCACGTTGGCGTCATTGTGCTCCCGCCCGAGCGCAGCCGTCTGCTCACTCCACGCGAGAGCGGCCCGCACCCCCTTCACCTTGTTCGCCGCGATCTGCTCCCCGTTCCCGGAGCCGCCGATGACGATGCCGAGGGACTCGGGGTCCGCGGCGGTACGCTCCGCGGCGCGCAGGCAGAACGGCGGGTAGTCGTCCTGGGCGTCGTAGATGTGGGGCCCGCAGTCGACGGGCTCGTGCCCGTGGGCCTTGAGCCATTCGACGAGGTGGTTCTTCAGTTCGTAGCCGGCATGATCCGAGCCGAGGTACACGCGCATGGAGCGAAGTGTGGCACGCACGGGGGCGGGCAGCCGCCGTGGGGCGGCCGGGCACCGGCTCCGGCCACCGATTGGTGCAGGCCAATCCCCTGGACGGTCATCGTGCGTAAGCGCTCGTTCACTCAGGATTCCGCGGAATACAACGATCCGGAGACGGGCCTTTCGTCCCGTACGCCCCTGAGCTTTTAATGCGGAAGCTTGTCCCCGCGAACCAAAGGATCTGCCTATGACCTCGCAACCGTCCCTTGCGAAGGAAGACAGCACCCACGAAGGACCCGGCAATTCGCAGCCGGACGGTGGGAACGGCGGCGGCGACGGCCTGCAGGCCGGGCTGAAGAACCGCCATCTGTCGATGATCGCCATCGGTGGCGTGATCGGGGCGGGTCTCTTCGTCGGCTCGTCCTCCGGCATCAAGGCCGCGGGCCCCGCGATCCTGGTCTCGTACGCCCTCGTCGGCGCGATGGTCGTGCTCGTGATGCGGATGCTCGGCGAGATGGCCGTGGCGCGGCCCGCATCCGGGTCGTTCTCCGCCTACGCCGACCAGGCCCTCGGGCGCTGGGCGGGCTTCACCATCGGCTGGCTGTACTGGTTCTTCTGGGTCGTGGTGCTCGCCGTCGAGGCGACCGCGGGCGCGGTGATCCTGAACAAGTGGATGCCGGACGTCCCGCAGTGGGGCTGGGCGCTCATCGTGATGCTGGTGCTCACCGCCACCAACCTGGTCTCGGTCGGCTCCTACGGCGAGTTCGAGTTCTGGTTCGCGGGCATCAAGGTCGTCGCGATCGGCGGGTTCGTCGTGGTCGGCCTCCTCGCCGTCTTCGGCATCCTGCCCGGCTCGGACAACCCGGGATCGGGCTTCGCGCACCTCACCGACGCGGGCGGCTTCATGCCCAACGGGGCGGGCGCCATCCTCACAGGTGTGCTGATGGTGGTCTTCTCCTTCATGGGCTCGGAGATCGTCACGCTCGCCGCCGGTGAGTCGGAGGACCCGCAGCGCGCGGTCACCAAGGCCACCAACAGCGTGATCTGGCGCATCGGCGTCTTCTACCTCGGCTCGATCTTCGTCGTCGTCACGCTGCTTCCGTGGAACGACAAGTCGATCGTCAAGGACGGCAGTTACGTCGCCGCGCTGAACTCCATCGGCATCTCGCACGCCGGCACGGTCATGGACGTGATCATCCTTACGGCCGTCCTGTCCTGCCTCAACTCCGGCCTGTACACCGCCTCGCGCATGGCGTTCTCGCTCGGCCAGCGCGGCGACGCCCCGAAGCTGTTCGCGCGCACCACCGACAAGGGCGTCCCGCGCGCGGCGATCCTCGGTTCGGTCGTCTTCGGCTTCGCCGCCGTGTGGTTCAACTACCAGTGGCCGGACACCGTCTTCGACTTCCTGCTCAACTCCTCCGGCGCGGTCGCCCTCTTCGTGTGGCTCGTCATCTGTTTCACGCAGCTGAGGATGCGCGGCATCATCCTGCGCGAGCAGCCGGAGAAGCTGGTCGTGAAGATGTGGCTCTTCCCGTATCTGACCTGGGTCACCATCGGGATGATCTCGTTCGTGATCGTCTACATGCTGTACGACGACGCCGGGCGCAAGCAGATGCTGCTCTCGCTGCTGGTGGCGGCCCTCGTGCTGGGCTTCGCCCTGGTGCGCGAGAAGGTGCGGCCCCGCTCGGACGAGGAGCTCACCCGGGCCTAGGCCCGGCCTCTGTGCGGGACGCCCGCCGGGGCGGCGGCCTTTGCCGCCGCCCCGGCGGGCGTCCCGCTTTTTCGCTGCCGTTCCAGCTGCCGTTCTCGCTGCCGTTTTCACTGCCGGAAAACTTGACGTCAGGTGTCAGGTTATTGCGCCAGGGTGTGCCCAACAGCAAGATCGAAACCAGGGAGAAACCCATGGACCTCGGCGCCCTCAGCATCTTCACCGCACAGCGACTCGTGTTCCGCCCCGGCGACACCGGGTACGAGGACGAACTCGCCGGATTCCAGACCGGGTTCGCCCAGCGCCCCGACGTGGTCTTCGCGGCCTCCGGCACGGACGACGTCGTCGCGGCCGTCTCGTACGCCGCCGCGGCGGGCCTGCCCATCGGCGCCCAGGCCACCGGGCACGGCCTCCCGGACGCCTCGGCGGGCGGCGTGCTCATCAGCACCCGCCGTATGGACGAGGTCGTCGTGGACCCCGCGGCGCGCACCGCGCGCGTCGGCGCGGGCGTCCGCTGGGGGCAGGTCGTGGCGGCCGCGGCGGAGCACGGGCTCGCGCCGCTGAACGGCTCGGCGCCGTCCGTGGGCGCCGTGTCGTACACGCTGGGCGGCGGGCTCGGCGTCCTGGCCCGGGAGTTCGGGTACGCGGCCGACCATGTGCGGTCCCTGGAGCTGGTCACGGCGGACGGCGCCGTCCGGCAGGTGACGGCCGAAAGCGAGCCGGAGCTGTTCTGGGGGCTGCTCGGCGGCGGCGCGAACCTCGGGGTCGTGACGGCCCTGGAGATCGGCCTGCTCCCCGTGACGCGGCTGTACGGGGGCGCGCTCACCTTCGACGGCCGCGAGGTGGACCCGGCGGCGGTCCTGCGCGCCTACACGGCGTGGACCGAGACCGTGCCGGACACGGTGACGTCCTCCGTCGCCGCGCTCGTCTACCCGGACCTTCCGATGCTCCCGGAGGCGTTGCGCGGCAGCTACCTGGTGACCGTGCGCGTCGCGTACACCGGCAGCGCTGAGGAGGGCGAGCGGCTCGTGGCGCCGCTGCGCGCGATCGGGCCCGCTCACGAGGACTCCCTGCGCGAACTGCCGTACACCGAAAGCCACACCATCCACAGCGACCCGGACTTCCCGCACGCGTACTACGGGGAGAACCGCATGCTGGACGGCCTCGACACCGCCGCGATGGAACGGCTTCTCGCCCTCACCGGGCCCGCCGCCGACCGCATGCACGTGGTGCAGCTCAACCACCTGGGCGGCGCGCTTGCCCGGCCGGCCGCCAACGCCGTGCCGCACCGGGACGCGCGCTGGCTGCTGCGGATCCTGTCACCGCTGGACGACAGCACGGACCGCGCGAGCCTGCGGGAGTTCTACGAGGAGGTGCTGACGGGGGTGCGGCGGCACGTCGTCGGGCGGTCGCTGAACTTCACCTTCGCCAGTGGCGACCGTACGGAAGGGCTGTACGACGACGAGACGCGGAAGAGGCTCGCCGGGCTGAAGGCCACGTACGACCCGGCGAACCTCTTCAGGCGGAACTACGACGTCCGTTGACGGACGTACAGAGCGTCTGGCGCGTCAGCGCTTGTCGGCGGCGCCGTCCACGAGCTTCCACGCCAGCGGCAGCGCGCCCATCGCCAGCGCCGCCTTCAGCGCGTCGCCGATGAGGAACGGCGTGAGCCCGGCCGCGACCGCCTCCGTCAGGGACATCCCGGTGGCCGCGGCCAGGTACGGCACGCCGACTGCGTAGATGATCGCGGAGCCGAGGACCATCGTGCCCGCCGTCCGCACCACGTTCCGGTCGGCGCCGCGGCGGGCGAGGGCGCCCACGACCAGGGCGGCCAGCATCATGCCGAAGACGTAGCCGAGGCTCGGGGCGCCCATGCCCGCCTTGCCCTGCGCGAACCAGGGCATGCCCGCCATGCCGACGACCGCGTACACCGCGAGCGAGGCGGCGCCGCGGTAGGCGCCGAGCGAGGTGCCGACGAGCAGGGCCGCGAACGTCTGGCCGGTCACCGGGACCGGGGAGCCCGGGACCGGGACGGCGATCTGCGCGGCGATTCCGGTGAGCGCGGCGCCGCCGAGGACGAGCGTGGCGTCCTTCACGCGGGAGGCGGGCAGAAGGTCGGCCAGGACCTGGCCCGGACGGGTTATGGCGGCTGTACTCATCGGGACTCCATGGTTCTGGCGGGCGGGTAGGCGGCTTGGGTCGCCCTGACCCTATCCCCGGGGCGGGCGGCGTTTCAGGGGGTGCCGGTGACAAAGGGAGCGGGTCGGTGTTGGTGGGCTCCGCACAAAATCCCGGGGCCACACGTGATTCGAGGTGACGCTCGTCACGGAGGTCAGAGGGGCCGGGGTATGCGGTTGCTTCCCGGGGTGTCTGCCGGGGAGACTGTAGGTTCCCGCTAAACCCCTGGGTGTGGAGTCCGGCCTCGACCTCTGAGCCCGGACTCCCGCTGTAGCCCCTGAGCACCGAGAGCCGACTGAACGTGAAGCACGACTCCTCGCCGTCCCGGTCGGCGGTGCCCCCCACGGGTGCGACAGCGGTCGACGCCCCCGCCGCGACGGACACGGGACCCGAACCCCTCGGCGGCGGCCTCAAGCAGCGCCACCTCACCATGCTCGGCCTCGGCGGTGTCATCGGCGCCGGCCTGTTCGTCGGGTCGGGGGCCGGGATCGAGGTCGCCGGGCCCGGCATCGTCCTCTCCTATCTGATCGCGGGCGCGCTCGCGATGTGCGTGATGCGGATGCTCGGCGAGATGTCCGCCGCGATGCCGGCGTCCGGCGCGTTCTCCGTGCACGCCGAGCGGGCGCTCGGGCGGTGGGCCGGGTTCTCGGTCGGGTGGCTGTACTGGTTCCTGCTCGTCGTCGTGCTCGCCGTGGAGGCGACGGGCGCGGCGCGGATCGCCAACGAATGGGCGCCCGGCGTGCCGCAGTGGGCGTGGGTGCTCCTCTTCATGGTGTTCTTCACCGGCGCCAACCTCGCGGCCGTGAAGAACTTCGGCGAGTTCGAGTTCTGGTTCGCCGCCCTGAAGGTCTTCGCGATCGTGGCGTTCCTCGTCCTCGGACTGCTCGCCATCTTCGGGGTGCTCCCCGACACCGATCCCGTCGGCTTCACGCACCTCACCGGCGACGGCGGCTTCCTGCCGCACGGCTGGGACGGCGTGGTCTCCGGTGTGGTCGTGGTGCTCTTCGCCTTCGGCGGCCTGGAGATCGTGACGATCGCGGCGGCCGAGTCCGACGACCCGGTGCGTTCGGTGGCGCGCGCGGTGCGCAGCGCCGTGTACCGCATCCTCTTCTTCTACGTCGGTTCGATGCTGGTCATCGTGACGGTGCTGCCGTGGACGGCGCAGCAGGCCGGTTTCAGCCCGTATGTCACGGTCCTGGACTCGATCGGCGTCCCGTCGGCCGGGACCCTCATGAACATCGTGGTGTTCGTGGCGCTCCTGTCGTCCCTGAACGCCAATCTGTACGGCTCCTCGCGCATGATCTTCTCCCTCGCAGAGCGCGGCGAGGCGCCGAAGGGGCTGCTCAAGGTGTCGGGCGGCGGGGTGCCGCGGCGCGCGGTGCTGGCCTCGGTGGCCTTCGGCTTCGTGTCCGTACTGCTGAATCTGAAGTGGCCCGAGTCCGTCTTCCTCTACATGCTCAACTCGGTGGGCGCGGCGCTGCTGTTCGTGTGGGGCCTGATCGCGGTGTCGCAGCTGCGGCTGCGCCGCCGCATCGAGCGTGAGGCGCCGGAGCGCCTGACCCTGCGGATGTGGTTCTTCCCCTGGCTGACCTGGGCCGCGCTCGCCGCGATGGCCGTGGTGATCCTGCTGATGGTGCGGGACGACGGGGCACGGCCGCAGCTGCTGTGGTCGGCGGGCGCGACGGCGACGGTGATCGCGGTGGCGTGGGCGCGGGAGTGGCGGCAGCGGAGCGTGCGCGGCCGTTCATGATCCCTGCGCACTCCTGTGCGCGCCGTACATGCACACATTCATGACACCAATGTGTTCGCGATGTGAACAGATCTTCACCATGTGTGAGCGTCGTGTCCGTATACCGGTCACCTGTTCCCTGTGAGCGGTACGCACGCTCAGACTGTGGCGCACTTCGCTCCCCGTCTCTGCTACTGAACAGGGCACGCCCATGTCTCGGACGTCCTTGCAGGACGCACCACCCCAGGCCGACTCCCCCCTCGGACACGGCCTCAAGCAGCGCCATCTGTCGATGATCGCCCTCGGCGGCGTGATCGGCGCCGGGCTCTTCGTGGGCTCCGGGACGGCCATCGCCGCGGCCGGTCCCTCGATCATCCTGGCGTACGCGATCTCCGGCGCCCTGGTCATGCTCGTGATGCGGATGCTCGGCGAGATGGCTGCGGCCAACCCGGCGTCCGGCTCCTTCTCCGTGCACGCCGAGCGGGCCATGGGCCCGTGGGCCGGGTTCACCGCCGGCTGGTCGTTCTGGTTCCTGCTGTGCGTGGCCGTCGGCCTGGAGGGCATCGGGGCCGCGAAGATCGTGCACGGCTGGGTGCCGGGGGTGCCCGAGTGGGCCTGGGTCGCCCTGTTCATGCTGGTGTTCTGCGGCACGAACCTCGCGGCCGTGAAGAACTTCGGCGAGTTCGAGTTCTGGTTCGCCGCCCTGAAGGTCGGCGCCATCGTCCTCTTCCTCGGCATCGGCGTGCTCGCCATCCTGGGCTGGCTCCCCGACACCGACGCGCCCGGCATGACCAACCTGACCGGGCAGGGCGGCTTCATGCCCAACGGCGTGGACGGCCTCATCGTCGGGTTGCTCGCCTCCGTCTTCGCGTACGGCGGCCTGGAGACCGTCACCATCGCGGCGGCGGAGTCCGAACACCCCGTCCAGGGTGTGGCCAAGGCCGTGCGCACGGCGATGTGGCGGATCGCGCTGTTCTACGTCGGCTCGATGGCCGTCGTCGTGACGCTGCTGCCGTGGACGGCGGAGGAGGTCGCGGCCAAGGGCCCGTACGTCGCCACGCTCGACCACCTCGGCATCGACGGCGCCGGCCAGATCATGAACGTGGTCGTCCTGATCGCCCTGCTCTCCGCGATGAACGCCAACATCTACGGCGCGTCCCGCATGGCCAACTCGCTGGTGCGGCGCGGCATGGGCCCGAAGGCGCTCGGGCAGCTCTACGGCGGCGTGCCGCGCATCGCCGTCCTCACCTCGTCCGCCTTCGGCTTCCTGTGCGTCCTGCTCAGCTACTGGCGGCCCGACGACATCTTCCAGTGGCTGCTCAACACCATCGGCGCGATCATCCTCGTCGTGTGGTTCTTCATCGCGGCCGCGCAGTTGAGGCTGCGTACGAAGCTGGAGCGCGAGTCGCCGGAGAAGCTGGTCGTGAAGATGTGGTTCTTCCCCTGGCTCACCTATGTGGCGCTGGCCGGCATGGCCACGGTGTTCGTGCTGATGGCCCGCGAGTCCGAGACCCGCACCCAGCTCTACTACTCGGGCGGACTGACGCTGATCCTCATGGTGGTCGGCTACGCCCGCCAGAAGGCCGTGGAGAACCGCGGCACCGGCGTGCCGCAGCCCTGACGCCGCGCCCTGCGCGCACCCGAAGGCCCCGCTCCCCCCTGTGGAGCGGGGCCTTCGGTCTTGCGCGGCCCGCGGGGCCGTCGGCCCCCCGCCCTAGGACGAAGGGCTGATCAACTTCACGGTACTCCTGCTGCTAGCCTGCACTTGCACATAGGTCGCAATAAAGAGGTGCGAGGCGGCGCCGCGCGACACGGCGCGGCACAGCACGCAGAGCACGTCGGAGGGCTCACTCATGGCCATTTACACGCTTCCTGAACTTCCGTACGACTACGCGGCGCTGGAGCCGGTGATCAACCCGCAGATCATCGAGCTCCACCACGACAAGCACCACGCCGCGTACGTGAAGGGTGCGAACGACACCCTGGAGCAGCTGGCGGAGGCCCGCGACAAGGAGTCGTGGGGCGCCATCAACGGCCTGGAGAAGAACCTGGCCTTCCACCTCTCCGGGCACATCCTGCACAGCATCTACTGGCACAACATGAACAGCCCGAAGGACGGCGGGGGCGGCGAGCCGACGGCCGCCGACGGTGTCGGCGAGCTCGCGGACGCCATCACCGAGTCCTTCGGCTCCTTCGCCAAGTTCAAGGCCCAGCTGACCAAGGCGTCCGCGACGACGCAGGGTTCGGGCTGGGGCGTGCTCGCCTACGAGCCGCTCAGCGACCGCCTGATCGTCGAGCAGATCTACGACCACCAGGGCAACGTCGGCCAGGGCTCCACCCCGATCCTGGTCTTCGACGCCTGGGAGCACGCCTTCTACCTGCAGTACAAGAACCAGAAGGTGGACTTCATCGAGGCCATGTGGCAGGTCGTGAACTGGCAGGACGTGGCGAAGCGGTACGAGGCCGCGAAGCAGCGCGTGAACAGCCTGCTGCTGGCTCCCTGACCCCCCGCGGGCCTGTGCCCGCGTGAAACGTCCTGCCTCGTGATCGTCTTCTCAACCTTCATGCGGGCAGGCGGATAAAGGAAAGGCCCCCGCGAGGACGTGACTCGCGGGGGCTGTTCTTTGCGCCTAAACCGGCGCCGCTCTCGCGGAGCTGGTTGCTCGCCGCTGTGGTTGCTCAATTGATGGTTGCGGTACCGCTCGGGTGTCAGTCGAAAATAGGGTCCTGCGTGCGCGTGCGCTTGATCTCGTAGAAGCCGGGCGTCGACGCGACCAGCAGCGTGCCGTCCCACAGGCGCGCCGCCGCCTCGCCCTTGGGGGTGGGGGTGACGACCGGGCCGAAGAAGGCGACCTGTTCGCCGTCGGCGCCGGGGACGGCGATGACGGGCGTGCCGACCTCCTGGCCGACCTTGTCGATGCCCTCGTTGTGCGAGGCGCGCAGTTCGGCCTCGTAGGGCGTCGCGTCCCAGTGGTCCAGGAGCGATCCGGGCAGGCCGACCTCCTTCAGGGCGCCGGCCACGGCCTCCTTCGTGGGGCCCTCGCCCTGGTTGTGGATACGGGTGCCGAGCGCGGTGTAGAGGTCGCCGAGGACCTCGGCGCCGTGCTCCTGCTGGGCGGCGATGACGACGCGGACGGGGCCCCAGGCGTGGGTCGCGAGCATCTCGCGGTACTCCTCGGGCAGGTCGTCCAGCTTGTCCTCGTTGAGGACGGCGAGGCTCATCAGGTGCCAGCGCACCTTGATGTCGCGCACCTTCTCGACTTCGAGCACCCAGCGCGAGGTCATCCACGCCCAGGGGCACAGCGGGTCGAACCAGAAGTCGACCGGGGTCTTGCCGCTCGCAGAGCTCGCGGGGTTCGCGGAGCTCGCAGAGTTCTCGGGCATGTCTCTCCCTAAGGGATCCGTTCGGGGACTGGCCGGGAAACGTCGGGGGTGTGCCGGGGCATTCCCGGATGTCCGCCGATTGAGCCGCGTGCGAGGATCAGAGTCGTTCGGAAGAGTCATGCGAGCCATCCACGAGCCACAAGGGAGTGCAGCCCGTGCCCGGTGAGAATCTGTCCCGCGACGAGGCCCAGGAGCGGGCCGCGCTGTTGTCCGTCGAGGGGTACGAGGTCTTCCTCGACCTGCGCTCGGCGGTGGGCGACAGCGACGGCGACGAAGGGGCGCCGCGCACGTTCCGGTCGGTGACGACCCTCCGCTTCCGCTGCGCCGAGCCGGGTGCCGCCAGCTTCGCCGACCTGATCGCGCCGAGCGTGACGGCCGTGTCCCTGAACGGCAAGGACCTGGACCCCTCCGAGGTCTTCGACGGCGCCCGCATCGCCCTTGAGGACCTGCGCGAGGAGAACGAGCTGGTGGTGGACGCCCAGTGCGCCTACAGCCGCACGGGCGAGGGCATGCACCGCTTCGTCGACCCCGAGGACGGCGAGGTCTATCTCTACACGCAGTACGAGCCCGCGGACTCCCGCCGCGTCTTCGCCAACTTCGAACAGCCCGACCTGAAGGCCCCCTTCCGCTTCTCCGCGCAGGCGCCGGAGGGGTGGACGGTGTGGAGCAATGGCGTCGGCGAACTGGTCGACGGAGTATGGAAGTTCGCGGAGACCAAGCCGATCTCGACGTACATCACAGCGGTCGTCGCGGGCCCCTATCACTACGTGACGGATTCCTACGAGCGCGTCTTCGAGGACGGCACCCGCCTGGAGATCCCGCTCGGCGCGATGTGCCGCAAGGGCCTCGCCAAGCACTTCGACGCGGACGACGTCTTCCTCGTCACCAAGCAGGGCCTGGACTTCTTCCACGACCACTTCGACTACCCGTACCCCTTCGGGAAGTACGACCAGGCATTCGTCCCGGAGTACAACCTCGGCGCCATGGAGAACCCCGGCTGTGTCACGTTCCGCGAGGAGTTCATCTTCCGCGGCAAGGTGACCCAGGCGTCGTACGAGCGGCGGGCCAACGTCATCCTCCACGAGATGGCGCACATGTGGTTCGGCGACCTCGTCACCATGCGGTGGTGGGACGACCTGTGGCTCAAGGAGTCCTTCGCCGACTTCATGGGCTCCTTCTCCATGGTCGAGGCGACGCGCTTCACCAGCGGCTGGATCACCTTCGCCAACAACCGCAAGGCATGGGCCTACCGCGCCGACCAGCTCCCCTCCACCCACCCGGTCACGGCCGACATCCGCGACCTGGAGGACGCCAAGCTCAACTTCGACGGGATCACGTACGCCAAGGGCGCCTCGGTCCTCAAGCAGCTCGTGGCCTACGCCGGGCGCGACGCCTTCCTGGAGGGCTCCCGCCGCTACTTCAAACGGCACGCGTACGGCAACACCCGCCTCGGCGACCTGCTCTCCGTCCTGGAGGAGACCAGCGGCCGGGACATGACGGCCTGGTCGCGGGCGTGGCTGCAGACCGCGGGCGTCAACTCCCTCACCCCGCAGGTGATCCTGAACGCGGAGGGCCGCGTCACGGAGCTGGCCGTCGTCCAGGAGGCGCCCGAGAGCCACCCGACGCTCCGCCCGCACCGCGTGGCCGTGGGCCTTTACCGCCGCGAGGCGGGCGGCGAACTCGTGCGGTACGCCCGCGCGGAGGTCGACGTCGAGGGCCCCCGGACCACGGTCGCCGAGCTCGCCGGGGCCGAGGCGCCGGAGCTGATCCTGGTCAACGACGACGACCTGACGTACTGCAAGATCCGCTTCGACGAGACGTCCCTCGACACCCTCCGCGACCACCTGGGCGACATCACCGACCCCCTGGCCCGCGCCCTGTGCTGGTCGGCGCTGTGGAACCTCACGCGGGACGCGCTCATGCCCGCGCGGGACTTCATCGGCCTCGTGCTGCGCTTCGCCGGCCAGGAGTCCGACATCGGCGTGCTGCAGATGCTGCACGCCTGGGCGAGCTCCGCCCGCACGCTCTACGCCGCGCCGGACTGGCGCGAGGAGGGCGGCCGCGCGCTCGCCGAGGGCGCCCTGCGGGAGCTGCGCGTGGCCGAGCCGGGCAGCCAGCACCAGCTCACCTGGGCCCGGTTCTTCGCGTCGACGGCGTCCTCGGCGGCCGACCTCCAGCTCCTCCAGGGGCTTCTTGACGGCACGGCCAAGATCGACGGCCTGGATGTGGACCAGGAGCTGCGCTGGGCGTTCCTCGGCTCGCTCGCGGTGCACGGCGCGGCGGACGAGCAGGCGCTGGCCGCCGAGCTGGCCCGGGACGACACGGCGTCCGGCAAGCGGCACCAGGTCCGCTGTCTGGCCGCGCGGCCGTCGGCGGCGGTGAAGGCGCAGGCGTGGGCCTCCGTGGTGGAGTCGGACGCGCTGTCCAACGCGCTGGTGGAGGCGACCATCGCGGGCTTCCAGCAGCCCTCGCAGCGCGAGCTGACCGCTGCGTACGCCTCGAAGTACTTCGAGGCGATCGAGCGGGTGTGGGCCGAGCGGTCCATCCAGATCGGCATGGACGTGGTGCGGGGCCTGTTCCCGCATCTCCAGGACAGCCAGGGGACGCTGGACGCGGCCGACGCGTGGCTCGGCTCGCATGAGCAGGCGGCGCCGGCGCTGCGGCGGCTGGTCCTGGAGGCGCGGGACGACCTCGCCCGCTCGTTGCGGGCGCAAGCCTGTGACGGGGCCGCGGGCCCCGTTTGAGGTAGGGGGTGCTCGGGACTGCCCCGTCCCGTCGGCCGACTCCCGCTGATCGGCGCTTCGCGCCTCGTCCTCAAGCGCCGGACGGGCTGAATACTGCCCGCCCGGCGCTTGAGGCGCCCCGCAAGGGCCTACGCGTCAGCCGATCTGTGCGCCGTAGCGGGACAGGGCGTCGGTGACCGGGGCGAAGAACGTCTGGCCGCCGCTGGAGCAGTTGCCGCTGCCGCCCGAGGTGAGGCCGAGGGCGCTGTTGCCGGCGAACATCGCGCCGCCGCTGTCGCCGGGCTCGGCGCAGACGTTGGTCTGGATGAGGCCGTTGACGGTGCCCTGCGGGTAGGTGACGGAGACGTTCAGTGCCTGGACGGAGCCGCCGTGCAGCCGCGTCGTGCTGCCGCTGCGCTGGACCTGCTCGCCGACGACGGCCGTGCGGGCGCCCGTGATCTGCTGGGCGCCGCCGTTGTAGAGGTTGACCTCGCTCGGGTGCGCGACGTTGGCGGTGTACTTCACGATGGCGTCGTCACGGCCGGGGAAGCCGTAGTCCTCGACCGTGCCGATGGCCGAGCCGCCCTGGGTCTCCGACCAGGTGGTGCCGGCGAGGGAGGCGCAGTGGCCCGCGGTGAGGAAGTACGGCTGGCCGTTCTTGACGACGTTGAAGCCGAGCGAGCAGCGGCCGCCGGAGGCGTAGATGGCGTCGCCGCCGCGGATGAGGGTGGTGAACTTTCCGGCCGTTCGCTTGAGGACGGCCTTGCCGTCCTGTGCGGCGACGTCCTTCTTCAACCGGTCCAGGGCCGCGCCCTTGACGGTGCTGTCGGCGGTGACGACGACCTTGTTGGACACCGGGTCCACGCCGCGTGCGGTGCCGGGGACGGCGCGTTCGCCGAGATCCTTCTGGGCGGCGTCGAGTTCGGCCCGGGAGTGCTTGACGAGCCTGGGCTCGGCGCCGGCCTCGCGGACCTGGCCGACCGCGGCGCCGTCGGTGACGTTGACGACGAGCTTCTTGGCCGAGGCGTCGTAGTAGGCGCCGGCGGTGTCGCTCTTGAGGTCGGCGGACAGGGAGTTCGCGAGCTTGCTCGCCGCCGCTGAGGTGAGGGTGTCCGGGGTCGGGGCGGGCGCGGCGGCGCTGGTGTGCGCCATCGTCAGGGTGCCGGCGACCAGCGCGGCGACGCCGACTCCGGTGATGGTCAGGCGTCGCCTGCTCGCTCGTTGGGTGCTCACGCAGTACCTCCATGGGGGGATGGACCGATCAAGTGGGGTGCGGTCCTTGGGAGTTACCGGTGTCCGGCGCGGACGCGCCTCAGGGATTGCCCGACTTACGTCGCGTCCATGCCAAACATCGCGCCGAGTATGACAACGGTGTCCCCCAGCCACAAGAGGGCGCGGGGCTCCCACGCGCGCCCCCGACCCGGGCACCCGGACGCCCGCACACGCCCCGAACCAGCCATTTTCGGCCCTCGAACTCCCGTACTTTAGGACGGGGTTGTCCGGTTTTGCCGACGGGACTGTAACAGCGGTTAGGGGTCCCTCCGGGCGCGGGAATGGCCCCGGCATGAACCACAACACCCCACTGTCCCCCCGCCCCCTGTGCCACTTGACCACTTCCCAGCGACGCGTCATGAGCGCGGCCCAACTGCGCGAGCACGGCGTCTCCGGCTCCACCACCACCGCCCACTGCCGCCCCGGCGGCCCCTGGCAGCAGTTGCTCCCCGACGTCTTCCTGCTCCACCCGGGCCCGCCGACCAGCGAGGAACGACTGCACGGCGTGCTCCTGTATGCCGGGAGGCCCCCCGCGAAGGAGGCCAGGGCCGTGCCCGCGCAGCCCGGCCCCGGCGAACAGCACGCCGCGTACGCGGACGCGATGATCACCGGCCTTGCCGCGCTCGCGCTGCACCGCTTCTCCTCCGCCCCGCCGCTGCTCTCCCTGGACCGCATCGACGTCCTGGTGCCGCGCACCCGGAGGCTGCGCTCCACGGGCTGCGCCCGCCTCGTCCGCAGCCACACCCTGCCGACTCCCCAGCAGATCACCGGGCTTCCCGTCGCCCCGGTGCCGCGCGCGCTCGCCGACGCCGTGGCGGGACTCGCCGAGGCGGGCGCGGTCCGGCGGCTGCTCACCGAGGCGGTGCGCGGCGGGCACTGCGAACCGGCCGCCGTGGTACGGGAGTTGAACAACGCGCGGCTGCTTGCCCGGCCGCACGTCGTGGACGCCGTGGACTCGCTGATCGCGGAGGGGCGGGCGATCGCGGAGGACCGCCTGTACGCGCTGATCCGCGAGAACGGGCTGCCCGACCCGCTGTGGAACGTCGATCTGCGGCTGCCCGGCGGCCCGCACCTGGGCGGCGTCGACGCCTACTGGCCCGAGCACGCGGTCGCCGTCGAACTCGACACCAGGGCGCCGCGCCAGGGAGACGACGGCACCGGCTCCTCGCTCCTCGATCGGAGCCGGGAGCGGGGGGAATGGTCCGAGTACGCCCGCAAGCGCGACCACTTGGAACGGCTCGGCGTCACCGTCGTCCACATCACCCCGAAGAAGCTCCGCGACGGGGCGGAGCAGCAGGCGACGGTCGTGCGGACGGCCCTGATGGCGGCGGCCGACCGGGACCCGGCGGCGTACATCGTGGTGTTGCCGCGCTAGCGCGGCAGCGCGTCCGCAGGAAGCGAGTGCGGGGGCGGAACCCTGGACGGCGGGGTTCCGCCCCCGCACGGGTGTCGGGGACGAGGGCGGGGGCGAAGCCGCCCGCGCGTCGGGCTACTTGCGGCAGAACTCCGCTTCCGTGATCGGCCCCTGGCCGCTCGCCCAGTCGCCGTTGAAGTTGAAGGTGAGGGCGTGGCGGCCGTCCGTCGTGGTCAGCGCCGTCGACCGGGAGCCGTGGATGGCGCCGCCGTGGCCCCAGACCACCGTGCCGCAGCGGAGCTTGATCCGCAGCAGACCGAGGCCGTAGCGCCCGCCGCCCGCCTCCTCGCCCTTGGCCGGGACGGTCCTCTTCATCTCGGCGAGCTGCTTCTCCGGCAGCAGCCTGCCGCGCAGCAGGGCCGAGTAGAAGCGGTTGAGGTCCGCCGCGTCGGAGATCATCTCGCCCGAGGCGCCGGCGGCCGACGGGTTCAGCTCCGTCACGTCGTACGTGTGGCCGTCCGGCTTCCCCGACAGCTTCGAGTAGGCGCGCGAGCTGGGCCCGGGGACGGTGGGGTCGGTGCCGGGCACGGAGGTGGCGCGCAGGCCGAGCGGTTGGAGGACCCGCCGCCGGATCTCGTCGCCGTACGGGTGGCCGGTGGCCTTCTCGATGATCAGGCCGGCGAGCAGATAGCCGGTGTTGGAGTAGTGCCAGCCCTCGCCGGGCGGGAAGTACGGCTTGTGCCGCATGGCCACCGCCACCAGTTCGCGCGGGGTCCAGGTGCGGTGGCGGTGCTCGAAGAACTCCGGCGTGGCGAGCATGCGGACGAAGTCCGGGTCCTCGGCGTAGTCGTGGATCCCGCTGGTGTGGTTGAGGAGTTGCCGCAGCGTGATCCGGTCGCCGTCGTGCCCGTTGCCCTCGACCAGGCCGGGCAGCCACGTGCCGACCTTGTCGTCCAGGTCGAGGTTGCCCTCCGCCTCCAGCTGCAGCATCACCGTCGCCACGAAGGTCTTGGTGATGCTGGCCGCGCGGAAGCGGTCGTGGGGGCCGCGCGGGGTCTGGTCCCGCAGATCCCCGACCCCCGCGGCGGCGCTCCAGGGGCCCCGCTTGTCCCACGCCTGGGCGGTGACCCCGGGCACGCCACCGCGGACGGCGGCGTCCATGGCGGCGCGGGTGCGCTCGTGCCCGTGGTCGGGGTCGGGAGCGGCGGGTGCGGGGGCGGGCGGGGGCGCGGCGACCGCGGGGGCGGCCAGCACTCCCACCGCCACGGCCACCGCGACGGCCGCACCGCCCAGTGACCTCCGTACCGGCCCGCGCTGTCCCCTGCGCGACTTCGTCTCTTCGCTCATGGCGCCCTTCCTCTTGTGTCGGCTGCCGTGGCGAACGACGCCGAGCCCGGAAGGTCCCAGAGACAGTGCGGGAGTTGTTGGGCGATTTCAGGCGAAAGCAGAGCTGATTTCAGCTCTTTCGGAGGATGAGTTCCGTATTGCGGTCGCCGGGCTCACCGCCCAGCGTGGCCCTGGCGCCCGGGGCGTTGAAGGCCAGCTCGCGGTACAGGGCGGCGAGGCCGGTCTGGGAGAGATCGGCGAAGTCCGTGCGGTGCGGGGCGGCGGACTCGATGAGGGTGGTGAACAGGGAGAGCGTCCCGTCGTGGTTGTCGACCAGCTCGATCACGCGGGCGAGCTGCGGGAAGTCGATGTGCGATGCGGTGGACACCTCCCAGAAGGAGCCGTGCTCGGTGTGGTGCGGCGTGATGGCGTTCTTGTGGCTGTGGCCGTTCACCCAGGCGAGCACCGAGCGGTGCCGGCCGAGGAGCGCCGCGACCTCGTCGCCGCCGTGCCGGGACTCGCGCGGGTGGCTGGGGTCGGTGCGCAGATTCCGCATGGACTTGCTGGTGTGGTGGCTGAAGACGATGACGTACGAGGCGTCGCCGCTCTTCTCCACCTCCGTCAGCTTCCGTTCCAGCCAGCGCAGTTGGGCCGTGCCGAGCGACCCCTCGTAGTGGCCGCCCGGGTCGGTGGTGTCCAGGCTGATGCCGAGGACGTCGTCGGTGATGCGGAAGGAGTAGTACTGGGTGCGGTCCGCCAGGTTCTCCTGGGTGTAGCCGTGGCCGACCGGGCCGCGGCCGGCGTGCGCCGGGTCGAGGTGGGCCTTGACGTACTCGGCGGGGGTGAAGGGCGCGCGGGCCTCGTCCGGCGTGACCGAACGCATGCGCCGGGCCTCGGACTTCAGCAGGTCCCGGAAGACGGCGCCCTTCGGGTCGTTGCCCTTCTTGACGTTCTTCCACAGGGCCGCGCCGCGCGCCTCGTCGAGGGACATCAGCTTCTTGCCGCCGACGGCGAACTCGGTGAAGAACGAGTCCCCGGGGGCGTAGCAGCCGCCGGGCAGGCCGTCGTGGTTGCCGACCGTGGAGTACCACGGCAGGTTGAGGCCGGGGCTGTTGACCTCGCGGATCGCCGCGTCCAGGAAGCCGTGCAGATGCGGGAAACCGGCGCTCTTGTCGGCGTCGCGCAGGGCGGCGTCCGGCTGCCAGTAGAGCTTCAGACCGCTGTCCTGTACGCCCTCGTAGCGGCGCGGGTCGCCGGAGTTGGGGGTGACGCGGCCGCCGCTCATCACCTTCAGGAACCAGTCCAGTTCGTTGCGGGAGTTGTTGTCCGTGTTGTCGCCCGTCGTCATGACGAAGTGCAGCGGCGCGCCGGTGGCGGGCGCCCCGCGCAACCCGTTGACCTGCTCGACGAGCGAGACGGCGCCCGGCACGGACAGGGCCTCCTGCGGGCGCCAGGCGCTGGCGGTCTGGGCGCGTACGTACTCGTAGCGGAGCGGGTGTTGTACGTCCACCAGGTGCAGGTCGGTGAACTGGACGAACGCGGCGAGCGGGGTGCGGCGGGTCTCGCGGCCCGGCTTGGCGGCGGCCAGGTCCCCGCGGACGACGCGGTCCCAGGCAGGGCCGTCGCCGAGGCGGCGGTAACCAGTGGTGCCGCGTGGTGCCGAGACAGTGGCGAGGGTGGTGCCCGAGCGGTACGGGGCCAGCGGGGCGGAGGGGGCCCTGCGGGACATCGGCACCGGGGCGGCCGCCGCGGGGGCGGCCTTGCCGGAGCCCGCTCCCGGGCCCAGGGCGTATCCGACGCCCGCGGAGAGGGAGACGGCGCCGGTCGCCGCGAGGAACGCGCGGCGGTTCACCGTGGAGACGGCGGAGGTGGTGGCGGAGGTGGTGGCGGATGCTGCTGCGGTGACGACAGAGCGTATGCGCGGCATGGCGCGTCTCCCCGAGTGCGAACGCGTCGGCAGTGGTCGCGGGACGCCTCCGGCGGTGGTTCGCCGGTGACTTCCCGCTCGTACTGGATCGTTGGCAGCGGGGGTGGCCTGCGCGTTAACGTCGCCACAACGGGTGGCGCCGATCACCGTAAGTGGATCTGGGGGTGCGCTGCGTGTGCACGCGGTGCTCGTTGGGGGGTGGGGAGGGGGTTACTCCGCGTTCATCTGGCGGGGTAGGCGGCCCTGCCGGGAGGCTCCCCAATCCCGCCCCT
>NZ_AOPZ01000137.1 GCF_000414115.1 Streptomyces aurantiacus JA 4570 | reverse complement strand
CCGGGGCCTGGGCGCCGCCGCCCGGGGCCGAGGCCGTGGGCCAGGTCCCGGGGCGGTTGGCGGCGGGGGCCGCCGGGGGCGCGGTCTGGGCGGGCTGGGCCGGGGGCGGGGTGGGCTGCTGCGGGGGCGCCGGGGCCGTGGGAGCGGCGGCGGCATCAGGCTGCGCGCCCGCACCGGAACCGGAACCGTCGGGACCGGCAGGGTCGGAACCGGAGGGAGCAGCCCCGGAAGGACCGGAGCCCGAAGCAGCAGCCCCGGAAGGAGCAGAACCGGAAGAAGCGGAACCGGCACCGGCCGCTCCGCCCCCCCGCACCGCGGCCCGAGCGGCCGCGGCCCCGCCTCCCGGCGGAATCTCCGCCTCCGGCGAGCCCTGCGGCATCGACGGACCGGACGGACCGGCCGGGCCGGGCGGCACCCCCGGCCCCGGCGGCGGCACGGCGACCCCGGGCTGCCGCACCCCGGCGTGGGCCTCGGGCCCGGGGACGTACCCCATCGCAGGGGTCGCGGCCGGGCCCCCGGCCATGAAGTTGCCGCCGCGCTCGAGGCGGTCGAGGCGGGCCATCACGGAGCGCTCGTCGTCGTACGCAGCGGGAAGCAGCACGCGCGCGCAGATCAGCTCGAGCTGCAGCCGGGGCGAGGTGGCCCCGCGCATCTCGGTGAGTCCTTCGTTGACGATGTCGGCGGCGCGGCTCAGCTCGGCGCCGCCGAACACGGATGCCTGCGCGGTCATCCGCTCGACCACGTCGGCGGGGGCGTCGATGAGGCCCTTCTCGCCGGCGTCGGGGACGGCCGCGAGGATCACCAGGTCCCGCAGCCGCTCGAGCAGGTCGGCGACGAACCGCCGCGGGTCGTTGCCGCCCTCGATGACGCGGTCCACCACTTCGAAGGCGGCACCGCCGTCGCCGGAGGCGAATGCCTCGACGACGGAGTCGAGGAGCGATCCGTCCGTGTACCCGAGCAGGCCCGTGGCCATGGCGTACGTCACACCGTCCTCGCGGGCGCCCGCGAGGAGCTGGTCCATGACGGACATGGAGTCACGCACGGACCCGCCGCCGGCGCGCACGACGAGCGGCAGCACGCCGTCCTCGATGGGGATGCCCTCGCGCCCGCACACCTCGCCGAGATAGTCGCGCAGCGTGCCGGGGGGCACGAGCCGGAACGGATAGTGGTGCGTACGCGACCGGATGGTCCCGATGACCTTTTCCGGCTCCGTCGTCGCGAAGATGAACTTGAGGTGCTCCGGCGGCTCTTCGACGACCTTCAGCAGGGCGTTGAAGCCGGCCGACGTGACCATGTGGGCCTCGTCGATGATGTAGATCTTGTACCGGCTGCTCGCGGGGCCGAAGAATGCCTTCTCGCGCAGGTCACGCGCGTCGTCGACACCGCCGTGCGAGGCGGCGTCGATCTCGATGACGTCGATGGAACCCGGCCCGTTCCGCGCCAGGTCCCGGCAGGACTGGCACTCGCCGCAGGGCGTGGGAGTGGGACCTTGCTCACAGTTCAGGCAGCGGGCGAGGATGCGCGCGCTCGTCGTCTTGCCGCAGCCGCGCGGGCCACTGAACAGGTACGCGTGATTGACCCGGTTGTTCCGCAGCGCCTGCTGCAGCGGGTCGGTTACATGCTCCTGCCCGATGACCTCGGCGAACGACTCCGGGCGATAACGGCGGTACAGCGCGAGAGACGACACGTATACGAGGTTATAGGCGCCCACTGACAACCCGGACCGCCCGGCCCCACGGGCCCGCCCGCCCCACGGACTCCCCGGCACCCCGCCCCGAGCCGCGCCCCTCGCCCGCCCCGGAACGCAAAGCGCCCCCCACGCACCCGCCAGAGCCGACCTACCCTTGCTGCCTTCCGGCCCTGGGGGAGTTCAGTCAGATAGCGCCGCGTGAGGGGCTGGCCCCCACCCTAGCCGATCGCCGGGGGTGGGAACGAGTTCGCGAGCACTCCTCAACGTCTTGTATTGTTTGCCGCGGAGGATTCGCCTAGTGGCCTAGGGCGCACGCTTGGAAAGCGTGTTGGGGGCAACCCCTCACGAGTTCGAATCTCGTATCCTCCGCCAGTGCCTCACCGGGCACGAGGTTGATGGGCCCCACCGTTCGCGGTGGGGCCCTTCGACGTGTGCGGACATGTGTGGTCGCGGCTACCGGCCCGTGGTGGCGAGCAGCAGCTTCGCCGCCGTCGTCGTCCCGTCGGTGTGGAGCGTGCCGGCCACGGTGGTCGCTCGGGTGCGGGTGGCGGGGCTCAGGGCCGTTCTGAGGGCGGTCGACAGGGACTCGGCGGTCGGGGTCGGGCCGGGGTGGGCCGTGCCGATGCCCAGGTCGGCGACGCGGTCGGCGAAGTACGGCTGGTCCGCCCCCTGGGGCACGACCACCTGGGGCGCGCCGGCCCGGGCGGCCGTCGTCGTCGTGCCCGCGCCGCCGTGGTGCACGACGGCCGCCGCCCGGCGGAACAGCGCCTGATGGTTGACCTCGCCGACCACGAAGCAGTCGTCCTGGTCGTCGATCAGGGCCAGGCCGGCCCAGCCGCGGGAGAGAACCGTGCGGCGGCCCAGCGCGCGGATCGCCTCGACGGCCGCCCGGGCGACGTCCTTCGGCGCGCCCAGAGGGACGCTGCCGAAGCCCACGTACACCGGGGGTGTGCCGGCGTCCAGGAACTCCACCAGCTCGGCGGGGAGCGGGCGTTCGTCCGGCAGGACCCACGCGCCGGTCTGCACCACGCCGAGTTCCGTCGGCTGCCACGGGGCCAGGACCGGGTCCGCGGCCAGCCACGGGTGGTCGGTGAAGGCGTAGTCGCGGACGTTGTCCACCGGTGGCAGTCCGGCCGACGCCCGCCGGGAGTTGAGCAGCTCGCCGAACATCGTGTTCGCGATCCGGGCGTCCTCGTCCCACAGCGCCTTGTTGTCGGTCACGCCCGGCGGCAACGGCCGGCCCCGCCGCCCGGGCGGCCTGCGGTACGGCGACGGCAGGCTGACGGGCTGGTGGCTCGCGTGTACGTAGCGGACGCCCAGCTTCTCGGCCACCGACCGCGCGCCCGCCGTGACCGGCAACGGGCCCGTCGCCACCAGCGCGTCACACCCCTCGGCCGCCGCGGCGACCGTGTCGAACTGCGCCGCCATCAACGCGGCCGCACGCTCGGCCAGGCCCGCCGCCGACCCCGGTACCACCGTGGTCACCAGCGGGCGCACCGGCGCTCCGGTCGGCACCAGGGGAACACCGGCCTCGGCCAGCCGC
This sequence comes from Streptomyces aurantiacus JA 4570, assembly GCF_000414115.1. Lineage (GTDB taxonomy): Bacteria > Actinomycetota > Actinomycetes > Streptomycetales > Streptomycetaceae > Streptomyces > Streptomyces aurantiacus_A. The sequence continues at coordinate 34,780 of NZ_AOPZ01000137.1, read as the reverse complement.
TCCGCGAACTCCTCGTCCGGCGGCGCGCACACCCGCGCCTCCGCGCCGAGCTCCCGCAGCCGCACCGCGAGGCCCGCCATCGGTTCGACGCTCCCGCGCGACCCGTACGTCGAGATCAACACACGCATTTCGTCCACCCATTCATGCAGGTTCTGACAGGTTCTGACGGGTACTGACAGGCGCCGGGCTACAGGTCGAGCTGGTACTCGTGGGCCGTGTGTGTCGGCAGGTAGCCGAGCTCGTCGTTGACGCGCCGCATGTGCGGGTTGTTGTCGGCGGTGTCGGTCAGCAGGCCGCCGAGGCGGGGGTGGCGTTCGCGGGCCCGCACGATCGAGTCGGCCTTCATCCAGCGGGCGAGGCCGCGGCCGCGGTGCTCGGGCAGCACCGCGGTGCCGTAGTGCAGGGCGTCACCCGTCCCGTCGCCGGGGACGACCAGTTCGGTGAAGCCGACGACGGCGCCGTCCGAGCGGTCGACGGCCGCCACGGTGTGGAGGATGTCGCCGCGCGCGGAGACGGCGGCGGCCGCCGCCCGCACCCGGTCGAGGTCCCAGGCCACCGTGCCGTAGTCGACGGCGCCCATCGGCATGTCGTCCATGGCCCGCCGCGACGCCACGTAGGTGTCGGCGAGTTCGTCGGGCACCGTCCCCTCCCATGCCGTCAACCGGTAGCCGGGATGCGGCTTCTCGGCCAGGGCGGTGAGCGCGGGCAGGTCCGCGTCGGCCAGAGGCAGCCGGGCGTACGTGAGGGCCAGCGCGGCGCGGAAGCCCCCTGCGGTGAGGAAGGCGGCGCCGGGGGATGCGGCCCCGGCCTGGGCGATGACGGTGCTCCGGCCGTCCCGGCGGGCGGCGGCGACGGCCGCGTCGAGCAGCAGGGTGCCGACCCGCCCGCGCCGTTCGGCGGGGTGGACCTGTACGTCCAGTTCGGCGAGGTGGCGCTGGCCCTCCCTGGTGAACAGGCGCAGGAAGGCGTGCCCGGCGGGGCGCCCGTCGGGGCCGGAGGCCAGCCAGGCCAGGCGACGGCCGGCCGAGGTCTCTTCGGGGTCGGTCAGGGCGGTGATGCGTATGGACAAGCTGTCTCCGTCAGTGGAAGGACGAGTCGGGGGAGAGGGGCGGGAGGGCCAGAAGGGCTAGGGAGGGCTGTGCGGGCGCTACTGGGCCCAGGGCAGGGTGCGGGTGCCTTCCGTACCGGGTACGGAGGCCACCCCGTCCGCACGCATGGCGACGTGGGCCTCGGCCGCCTGCGGGGCGTGGACCTGGCGGAGGACGTCCGGCGGGAGAACGAAGGTCTGCCCGGCCGAGATCTTCTCGGTGCGGCCGGCGCAGGTGACGTCGAGGACGCCCGCGGTCACCGTCCAGACCTGTTCGCGGCTGATGACGTGTTCGGGGCCGGTCCGGCCCGCCTCCATCGCGACGGTCCAGGTGCTGAGTTCCGCGCTGCCCCGGCTGGGGGCGGCCAGGCCGGTCATGCGGGCGTTCGGGGACTCGGTGACGTTCTCGGCGGCGGGGGTGAGCACGAGCAGGGCGGGCTCCCCTTCTTGAGCGGGCTCATCGTTCTGTACGGCCCCGTCCGGCGTGGGCTCGGCGTCCTGCGCCGCCCATTCCACGAACTGGACGACGACGCCGTTCGGGTCGGTGAGCTGGAACAGCCGCTCGCCCCAAGGCTCTTCGCGCAGCGGCATGGTGATCGGGGCGCCGGCCTCGCGCAGGCGCCGTTCCTCGGCCTCGATGCCGGTGACGGTGAGCGCGAAGATCAGGCCCGCGGCCCGCTGGTCGCGCTGCTCCGGCGGCAGCACCTCGCTGCCGCTGCGGAGCAGCACGATGTCGGCGGCGGCATCACCGCGGCTCAGGGACGCGAAGCCGTCGGCGGCCATGGCGACCTCGTACCCGAGGTGGGTGCGGAAGAACTCACGCGAGGCGGCGACGTCGGCGACGGTCAGGGACACGGTGGAGGCGGTGACGTTCAGGGCAACTCCTGGAAGAAGGCGGGGCGTGCCAAGTACGGGTGCGGCAGGCGTCTCAGGCGTGTGAGCTGTCGTCATCGGTTGCCTCGACGGCCGGGTCCGCGCTGGTGGCGAGCGAGCGGGACAGGACGATTCGCCGCAGCGGGGCGCACGGCCTTGTGAGGCTCATGGCCGAGTCCGGGGCGTACGTGCCCGGTCCCGTCAGGGCCGTGCCGCAGCGTTGCGTCGAGCGTGTCCGCGAGGCCGAGTGCCGTGCGGTCCGGCGCGGGAAGGGCGTCCGCGAACTCGGTGGTGATGGTGGCGCCGACGAAGTACGTGAGCTTGGGCAAATGCAGGTCCGTTCACTGAGGGGATTTTTGCAACGGACGTAACTTTAACCACGACCCCCCAGTCGGTCAAGCATAATTTTGCGCTGGATGTAAGATTCCCCCATGACTACCGAGATGGGGCTCCGTGAGTCCAAGAAGCAGGAGACAAGGCAGCTGATCTCCGACCACGCCACCAGGCTCTTCATCGAGCGGGGCTTCGAGCGGACCACCATCGCCGAGATCGCCGCCGCGGCCCGCGTGGCCAAGAAGACGGTCACCAACTACTTCCCCCGCAAGGAAGACCTGGCCCTCGACCACCACGAGGCGTTCACCGAGGGCCTGGCCCGGGCCGTCGCCGAGCGCGCGCCCGACGAGGAGCCGCTCGCGGCCCTGGGCCGGACGTTCCGCGCCGCCCTCCTCGAACACAACCCCGTCGTCGGCTTCACCGGCACCGCGTTCGCCCGGATGATCGCCGACAGCCCCACCCTCATCGCCCGGCTGCGCGAACTGCACGACCTGCGGGAGGAGGCACTCGCCGCGGCGCTGACCGCCGCCGCCCCGGACTCCGCCCCGGCCATCGCGCCCCGGGCGGGCGCCGCCCTGATCGCCGCGGCGGACCGGCTGCTGTTCCGGCGCATCCAGGAACTCACGCTGGCCGGCCGCACCGACGACGAGATCGAGGCCACGCTGCTCCCGGAGGCCGACCACCTCCGCGCCCTCCTGGCCGCCGCGCTCGCCAACGACCCGACCACCATGACCTGGTGAGGCCGACACGGCCCGGACGGGCCCGCGGGCGCGCGGAGAGGGGGCCTGGGTACACCCCCAGGACACCGCCTTCCCCCATGCCGCGAAGCCCGCGTCCGCAGCAGAGTTGAGGACATCGCGCAGTACGTACGTCCCCACCTCGGCGAACAGACGGACAAGAGGCCGCCATGACGATCGACACCTTCCCCGGCACCACCGCCACCGCTCCGGCAACCAAAGGCGTTCCGTCGGCCTGGCGCGCCCCCTTCGCCGCCGCCACCTTCCGCGAGTTCGGGTACACCCTCACGTCGCTGCCCGTCGCCATCGCCGGTTTCGTCTTCGCGGTCACGCTGTTCTCGCTCGGCGCGGGCCTCGCGGTCACGCTGCTCGGGCTGCCCGTGTTCGCGGTGATGCTGGCGGGGGCGCGCGGGCTCGGCGCGGTGGAGCGGCGGCGGGCGCGGGCGCGGCTCGGGCTCGATGTGGCGGAGCCGGCGCCCGTGCGGACGGCGGGCGGGGACAGCGGCTGGGCCCGGGTGCGGGCGCGGCTCCCCTCGCGGACGCCGCGGGCTGGAAGGCCCTGGTCTTCCAGGTCGTCATGTTCCCGTGGCGGGTGACGAGCTTCGTGCTGTCGCTGACGCTCTGGCTGACCGGCTGGGCGGTCGCGCTGTTCCCCGCGTACTCCTGGGTGTTCGAGCGGTACCTCGACTGGCCGGGCTACCGCGTGTACGACTTCACGTCCGGCGGCGAGCACCACGCGTACTACATCGAGTCGCCCTGGCAGGTGGCGGGCGTCGCGGCCGTCGGCTGGCTCCTCGTGCTTCTCACGCCGCTGGTCGTGCGCGCGCTCAACAGCGTGGACAAGGCGGCGGTCCGCTCGCTGCTCGGCAGGTGAGGCTCCGGCTTCGACGGGTGGGCCACCGGACGGCCCCGGCCCGCCCGCGTCAGCCCAGCCCGGGTCAGCCCAGTCCGAGTCAGCCCAGTCCGAGTCAGCCCCACCCCCACCAGCACCACCGCCATCCCGCCCACCACCCGGACACCGATCTCCTCCCCGAGCACCAGCGCCCCGAGCGCGACCGAGACGACCGGAAGCAGATAGCCGACCGTGGCCGCCGCGGTCGGCCCTTCGTCCGCGATGAGGCGGGAGTTGAGGTGGAAGGTGAGCCCGGTGCCGAAGACGCCGAGCACGACGACGGCGAGCACGCCGGTGAGGGTCGGCGCCGACTCCGCGTGCGGGCTCGCGGGCAGGCCGAGGGTGGTCAGGCCGGTGGCCATCAGGAGCTGGGCGGCGGACAGGGCCAGCGGCGGGGTGCCACGGCCGATGAGGTGCCGGGCCATGTACGCGAAGGCGACGGCGTAGCTGACGGCGGCGGCGAGCAGGGCGACGGCGCCCCGGCTGGCAAGCCCCGACTGCTGCCAGGGCGCGAAGATCAGCAGGGTGCCGCCGAAGCCGAGCAGCAGCCCGGCGAGCCGCTTCGGCCCGAGCCCCCGCTCCGTACCGAGCAAGAGCCCGAGTCCCAGTGACCACAGCGGAGTCGTGGCGTTCATGACGCCCGCGACGCCCGAGTCGACGGTCTGCTCGCCGATGCTGAACAACAGGAACGGCAGCGCGTTGCAGAACAGGGCGGCCACGGCCAGATGGCCCCAGACGCGGCGTCCGCGCGGAAGGCGCTGACGAGCGGCGCGGGCGAGGACGAGGAGCACGGCGGCGCCGAGCGCGCAGCGCACGACGGTCACGTGCAGCGGAGCGAGGCCGCCCTCCAGGGCGAGCTTGATCCACAGGAAGCTCGACCCCCACAGCAGGGCGAGGACGGCGATGCGCATGCGGCGCTCCAGGGTCGGCGGGGCGTGCGGCGGTCACGGCCGCGGGGGTTGCGTACGTATCGGGGTGTACGGATCGACGCGTACGTATCGACGGTGCCGCGCCCCCACTCGTAAGACAAGCGAAAAGTTCCGAAGCCAGACTTAAGGTGAGCTGCATTCGGGCGTAGGCTGGTGAGCATGCTCGACATGCGGCGGATGCAGATCCTGCGGGCGGTGGTCACCAGCGGCTCGGTCACCGCGGCGGCCCGGCATCTCGGGTACACGCCGTCGGCGGTCAGCCAGCAGATGGCGGCCCTGGAGAAGGAGGCGGGCACGCCGCTCCTGGAGCGGACCGGGCGCGGGGTGCGGCCCACGGACGCCGGGCGGCTGCTCGCCGACTGCGCGACGGCGATCGGCCGGCACGTCGCCCAGGCGGAGACGGCGCTCGCGGATCTGCGGGCGGGGCGCACGGGACGTGTCTCGGTACGTTACTTCGCCACCGCGGGCGCACGCCTGGTCGCGCCCGCGCTGGCCCGGCTGCGCCGCGAACACCCGGGTGTGCAGGCCGAGTTGCGCCTCACCGACCCGGACGACCCGCTGCCCGAGGTGAAGGCGGGCCGCACGGACGTGGCGCTCGTGGTCCGCCGCCACGACGCGCCTCCCGTGGACGGCATCCGCTTCATCCACCTCATGGACGACCGCTACCGCGCAGTGCTCCCCCGCGCCCACCCCCTCGCCGCCCACCCGGCCCTGCGGCTCACCGATCTGGCCGAAGAGGCCCTGGTGGGCAGCGAGTTGCCGGGCCCCTGCCTGGACGCGGTGCTCGACGCCTGCGGGGCGGCCGGGTTCACGCCGGACTTCGTGGTGGAGAGCGGGGACTACGCGACGGCTCAGGGGTTCGTGGCCGCGGGGGTCGGCGTGGCGCTGGTCCCGGAGCTGGGGCTCACCGCTCCGGCGGGGGCGCCCGGCGCCGACGGCCACCCGGAGTTGGCCGTACGTGAGGTCCGCGACCCCGAGCCGGTGCGGTCGATCTGGGCGGCGGTGCGGGCCACGGCGCCGGAGGGGCCGGTGCTGCGGGGGTTCCTGAACGCGTTGGCGGCGGCCGTGGTGGCCGCTGCGCCGAGGTCTCCCTGACGCCCGCCTGCCCCGGCCCCTGTGGCGCCGTGCGGCATCTGTGCCGCCGCTCCGCGGCGGCTTCTCCCACCCACCCGCCCGTGCTGTCGGCCCCGAGGTACCGCCGACCGGCAACCCACCCCGCCCGTGCTGTCGACCCCGAGGTATCGCCGACGGGAACCCCGGCCGCTGGGCTGGAGGGGGCTACCCCACCTCCCGCAGCAACAATGACGCCAGCGCCAAGGTCGTCCCGTGAGGTGTGGTGAGGTTCAGGCCGGTCAGGGACGACACTCGGGAGAGGCGGTTGTCGACCGTGTTCGGGTGCAGGGTGAGCAGGCGGGCGGTGGCGCGGCGGTCCTGGCGCAGCTTCAGGTACGTACGCAGCGTGTCGAGCAACTCCGGCCGCTCGGCGACGGGTTCGAGGAGGGCCGCGATGCGGTCGCTGCCCGCGCTGGGGCGCGAGAGGTGGTATTCGAGGAGTACGTCGTCGAGCCGGTGGGGTCCGGGCGGGCGGCCGCAGGCGCGGGCGACGCGGATGATCTCCTCGGTGGTGCGGGCGGCCTCCGGGATGCCGGACGGCGCGGAGGCCGGGGCGGCGGCGAGGCGCAGGCCGGGGCCGCAGAGCCCGCGCAACTCAGCGTCCAGCCGGTCGAGTTCGGGCCCCGCCTCACCGGGGCGCTCCCCGGGGACCAGGGCGTGCCCGCCGCCCCCGTCCACCAGCGTCAGCACCTGCGTGCCGAAGGCCCGGTCGAGGGCGGACTGGAGGCGGCGTACGAGACGGCGTACGGCGACGGAGGAGGCGGCCGCGGGCCGCGCCCCGTCGTCGAGGCGCAGGCACAGGACGAGCGCGGGCCCGGCGAACCCCGCGGCCGCCGCGCCCGGCGCGGGCGTTCCGTCGAGCAGCGCGCGGGCCAGCGTGCGCCGCTCCTCGCGCCGCTCGGCCGCGAGGGCGGCCTGCTCGTCGAGGTAGGTCTCGGTGACAGCCGTCACCACGCGCCGCTGGGCGGCGAAGAGGTGGTCGCTGAGTTCGGTGAGCGCGGCCGCGTCGGCGGGCCCGGCCGCGTCGCGCAGGGCCCGCCACAGTACGTGGGCGCCGAGGCAGTGCGTGCCGAGGAGCAGGTGCAGGGGCATGCCCTCGTCGGCGCGCTGGGCGGCGCGCTCCCGGAACAGGTCGTAGCCGGGCGGGGCGCCGGGCGCGGTGTTCCGGCCGCCCGCGGCCCGGCTGAGGAAGAGCCGCAGGCCGTGCCGTGCGGTCGCGGCGATCTCGACGTCCTTCACATCGGCGGGCAGGGCCGCGTACCCCGGCAACTGCTCGAACGCCTCGCGGGCCATGCGGCGGGCGAGTTCGTTGACGCGGGGCGCGCAGCGGGCGGCGAGGGCGCGGGCGGCGGGGCTCAGCGCGGGAAGCGGGTCGTGGCCGTCCTCGTCCTCGTACGACGTCATCGCCCTCACCCCTGCCCGGCCGGTGTCCCGTCACAGTAGTTGCCCACCGCAACGGGACCCACGGCACCGCCCCTCACACCAGCGAGACCAGCTCCCGGTACTCCGCGCTCCACAGATCCTCGGTGCCGTCCGGCAGGACGAGCACGCGGTCGGGCCGCAGGGCGTCGAGGGCACCCTCGTCATGGGTGACCATCACGAGGGCGCCCGGATACGTCCCCACGGCACCGAGGACCTCGTCGCGCGAGGCCGGATCGAGGTTGTTGGTGGGCTCGTCGAGCAGCAGCACATTGGCGCCGGAGTGGACGAGCCCGGCCAGGGCGAGGCGGGTCTTCTCGCCGCCGGAGAGAACCTTGGCGGGCTTGTCCACGTCGTCGCCGCGGAACAGGAAGGCGCCGAGGACCTGCCGCACCTCGCCGTCCGTCAACTGGGGCGCGGCGGCGGCGAGGTTGTCCCGTACGGTCAGGTCCCCGTCCAGGGTGTCGTGTTCCTGCCCGAAGTATCCGAGGCGCAGCCCGTGCCCCCGCACGACCCGCCCCGAGTCCGGCGTCTCACGCCCGGCGAGCACGCGCAACAACGTGGTCTTCCCGGCCCCGTTGAACCCGAGCACCACAAGCCGGCTCCCCCGATCCACGGCGAGATCGACCCCGTTGAGCACCCGCAGGGCGCCATAGGTCTTCTCCAGCCGCACGGCCCCCAGCGGCATCCGCCCGCACGCGGCGGGCTCGGGCAGCCGGATACGCGCGACCTTCTCGCCGCGCCGCACGGGCTCGGTCCCCGCGAGCAGCTTGTCGGCGCGGCGCGCCATGTTCTTGGCGACGGTGGCCGTGGCCACGTTCGAGCGCATCTTGTCGGCCTGGGCGTTCAGAGAGGCGGCCTTGCGCTCGGCGTTGGCGCGCTCGCGGGCGCGCCGCCGGTCGTCGGCGGCGCGCTGGGCGAGATAGGTGTGCCAGCCGGTGTTGTGTACGTCGAGGGCGGCGCGGGCGGGATCCAGGTGAAAGACGCGATTGACGACGTCCTCCAGCAACCCGACGTCGTGGCTGACCATCACCACGCCGCCCGCATAACTCGCCAGGAACCCGCGCAACCACTCCACGGAGTCCCGGTCGAGGTGGTTGGTGGGCTCGTCGAGCAGCAGGATGTCGTGCCGCGAGAACAGCATCCGGGCCAGCTCGACCCGCCGCCGCTGCCCACCCGACAACTCGCCCACGGCCCGCCGCAGCACCCCGTCCGCCAGTCCGAGCCCGGCGGCGACGCGGGCGGCCTCGGCCTCGGCGGCGTACCCGCCCCGGGCCTGGAACTCGTCGTCGGCCCGGGCGTACGCGGCCATGGCGGCGCGCTCGTCACCGCCCCCGGCCATGGCGGCCTCGGCGGCCCGCAGCGCGCGCACCGCCCGGTCGAGTCCGCGCGCGGACAGGATGCGGTCGGTGACCGTGATGGCGGGGTCGGCGGGGGCCGGGTCCTGGGCGAGATAGCCGAGGGAGCCGGTACGGCTGACGCGCCCGGCGGCACAGGGCGCCTCCCCGGCAAGGGTCTTCAGGAGGGTGGTCTTGCCGGCGCCGTTGCGCCCGACGAGGCCGACGCGGTCGCCGGGGCCGACGTGGAAGGAGACTCCGGACAGCAGGGTCCGGGCGCCGACGCGCAGGTCGATGTCACGTACAGAAATCACTGGGAAACGCTCCGCATTAGCGAAAGGACACACGGGTGACGTGAAGGCGTGTGTCCTGGCTAGGAAATGCGGGGCGTAGACATACTCCCGAGGCTAGCCACCCCCCTCCCGCGGCGCACGCGATTTTCCCGCCCTGCGAACCCCCCGCTCCCGGGAGATGATCGCCCCATGAACGCCGACTCCCACGCCACCCCTCTCCACCTCGCCCAGCAAGAAGAGGCCGACGCGCTGCTGAGCCGCAGTCCGCTGGCCGCGCTGGTAGGGATGCTTCTGGACCAGCAGGTGCCCATGGAGTGGGCGTTCGCGGGCCCGTACACGATCGCGCAGCGAATGCGGGCGGCCGATCTCGACGCCCACGACATCGCCGCGTACGACCCCGACGCCTTCGCCGAACTCCTCTCGTCCAAGCCGGCCGTGCACCGCTATCCCGGCGCGATGGCCGGACGCGTCCAGAAGCTCTGCCAGTACCTGGTGGAGCACTACGACGGGCAGGCGGAGGCCGTCTGGCGGGACGTGGCCGACGGCAAGGAGCTGCTGCGACGCCTCAACGACCTCCCCGGCTTCGGCAAGCAGAAGGCCCAGATCTTCCTGGCCCTGCTGGGGAAGCAGCTCGGGGTGCGGCCCACCGGCTGGCGCGAGGCGGCCGGAGCGTACGGCGCACCAAAGGCGTACCGCTCCGTGGCGGACATCACGGGCCCGGAGTCCCTCCAGAAGGTCCGAGCCCACAAACAGGAAATGAAGGCGGCAGCCAAAGCCGCCAAGAAGTAAGCAGTCCCCCACCGGCCGGTAGCCGCCGAACCGGCCGGAGGGGACGTGGCGGTATGTCCGCGCGCAGCTCCCCCACAACCGAACAACAGGCGAGGCAACAACCCCCACCGAGGGGAAAGCCGCTAACGACGCCGGCGAGCGGTGCCGAAGACCGAGCGGGAGATCTCCCGCCCGATCTGCGTACCCATGGACCGCAGCAGCGACTTGAACATCCCACTGCCCACCACCTGCTCAACAACAGACCCACCCCCGCCGCCACCCCGCTCCCGGGGAGCCTCCGCCTCCGCCGGGCCCTCCGCAGGAGCCCGCGCGCTCAACTTCTCGTACGCCGACTCCCGGTCCACGGCCTCCGCGTACCGCTCGTACAGAGGCGACGACCGGACGGCCCGCTCCAGCGCCCCCGCCTCCACCGGCCCCATCAGCGACTGCGGCGCCCGAAGCCGCGTGACCGCGACCGGCGTGGGCGCGCCCTTCTCGCTGAGGACGGTGACGACGGCCTCACCGGTGCCGAGACCGGTGAGCGTCTCCTCCAGGTCGTACGCGGAGTTCGGAAACGTACGGACCGTGGCCCTGAGGGCCTTCTCGTCCTCGGGCGTGAAGGCGCGCAGCGCGTGCTGCACGCGGTTGCCGAGCTGGGCGAGGACGTCGGCGGGCACGTCCTTCGGGGTCTGGGTGACGAAGAAGACGCCGACGCCCTTGGACCGGATGAGCCGCACGGTCTGGGTGATGGACTCCAGGAATGCCTTGGAGGCGCCGCTGAACAGCAGATGGGCCTCGTCGAAGAAGAAGACGAGCTTGGGCTTGTCGAGATCGCCGACCTCGGGAAGATCGTGGTACAGGTCGGCGAGAAGCCACATCAAAAAGGTGGAGAACAGAGCGGGCTTGTCCTGAACGGAGGAGAGCTCAAGAACCGAGCAGAGCCCACCCCCGTCCACCCCGCCGCCCCGCAGCAACTCGCTCGTGTCGAACTCGGGCTCCCCGAAGAAGTCCCCCATCCCCTGCGCCTCGAACGCGGTGAGGGCCCGCAGGATGACCCCGGCGGTGGCGGTGGAGAGGCCGCCGATGTTCTTGAGCTCGGGCTTGCCCTCGTCGGAGGTGAGGAAGGCGACGACGGCGCGCAGGTCCTTCAGGTCGACGAGTTCGAGGCCCTTCTGGTCCGCGTAGTGGAAGATCAGCCCGAGGGACTGCTCCTGGGTCTGGTTGAGCTGAAGCACCTTGGACAGCAGGATCGGCCCGAAGCTGGTGACGGTGGCGCGCACCGGGATGCCGGTCCCCATCCCGCCGAGGGCGTAGAACTCGCAGGGGAACCCGCGGGGCTCCCACTCCTGCCCCACGTCCCGCGCCCGCGCGGTGACCTTGTCGTTGGCCTCGCCGGGGGCCGAGATGCCGGAGACGTCGCCCTTGATGTCGGCCAGGAAGACGGGCACGCCCTGGGCGGAGAGCTGCTCGGCGACGAGCTGGAGGGTCTTGGTCTTGCCGGTACCGGTGGCACCGGCGACGAGGCCGTGCCGGTTGAGCATGGGCAGCGGAATCCGCACCTGGGCGTCCGGGTGGCACCGCCCGTCCCACAGCAGGGCGCCGAGATCGAGCGCGGGCCCGTCGAAGGCGTACCCGGCGACGATGTCCGCCGCTTCCGGCGGCAGCGCGCCGGACGCCACCCCACCGCCCTCGCGGGACGCCACCCCCTCGCGGGACGCCACCCCCTCGCCGGACGTCACCCCCGCGCCGGACACGGACCCGTTCGGGGGATTCCCGCCCTCGGGCGTGGACGGCATCGGCTGGCTCTCGCTCACTTCGGCCCCAGCTCCCGGCTTGAGAGTTCCCGGTTTGCCCCGGTTTCCGGCGGCATTTCCCAGGGTCGCACTCGGCCGCCGAGGCTGCGCCCGGAGAGCCTTGACCGGTAGGCTTTCCGTGTGATCTTCAAGCGCATCGGAAACGGCCGGCCGTACCCCGACCACGGCCGGGAAAGCACCCGGCAGTGGGCGGACGTCGCGCCGCGCCCGGTCCGCCTCGATCAGCTCGTGACGACCAAGGGTCAGCTCGACCTGGAGACGCTGCTCGCCGAGGACTCCACGTTCTACGGCGACCTCTTCGCGCACGTCGTGAAGTGGCAGGGCGACCTGTATCTGGAGGACGGACTGCACCGCGCCGTCCGCGCCGCGCTCCAGCAGCGCCAGGTGCTGCACGCCCGCGTGCTCGAACTGGGCTGATCCGGCCCCGGCCCGGGCCCGCGTTGACCCTTTCGGGTTGGACTGGCCGCCGATCGGGTCGGACTGGCCACCGAGCAATGATCATTTAGTAGGCATCGCCGCCGCACCGCACTACGCTGCGCCCATGAGCATGCTCACTCCCCCCGGCATGGGCGGCGAATACCGCATCAAGGGAGACAAATACCCGCGCATGCGCCGCCCGCGCGGCCGTCGCCGGATCGTGCTCGCGGCCGCCGCGTCGCTCGCCGTGGCCGGCCTGCTCGGCTGGGGCAGCCTGCAGCTCATCGACGTGTTCACGGGCGACGACAAGGCGTCGGCGGCGGGCGGCACGAAGGACTGCGTCACGAAGAAGGCGGAGGCGGACCCCGCGCGGCGGGGCGAGCGGAAACCTCTCCCCAAGCCGGGCCAGATCACCGTCAACGTCTTCAACGCCACCCCGCGCAGCGGCCTCGCCAAGGACGCGGCCGACGAGCTGAAGAAGCGCGGCTTCGCCATCGGCAAGGTGGGCAACGCGACGAAGGCGTACGACAAGAAGGTGCGGGGCACCGGGATACTGCTCGGCGCCAGGGCGGCCACCGACACCGCGCTGCCCGTGCTCGGCACGCAGATCGCGGGCGCCGAGAAGCAGACCGACACCCGCAAGGGCGGGGAGGTCGACCTGATCCTGGGCAGCCGGTTCAAGGACCTGGCGAAGAAGGAGGACGCCGACCGGGCCCTGGCGGCACTCGCCAACCCCGCACCGGCGTCCTCGAAAGCACCGTCGACCGACGGCAAGAACTGCTGAGGCCCTTGGGTCTCAGCGGCACAAAGCGGGCCGCAACCCGAGACGGACCGCGGCAGAACAAAGCGAGCCGGACCTGCGGAGCCAAGCGCCCCGCAGCCCACCGGACCCGCAGAACCAAGCGCCCCGCAGCCCGGACAGCTCCGCGACCTACCTACTCCGCCGCCCCGTACATCCGGTCACCCGCGTCGCCGAGCCCCGGCACGATGTACCCGTTCTCGTTGAGCCGCTCGTCCACCGCCGCCGTCACCACGGTCACCGGCGTCCCCGCCAGCTCCCGCTCCATGATCTCGACGCCCTCGGGCGCCGCGAGGAGCACGACGGCGGTCACGTCGTCGGCGCCGCGCTTGATCAGCTCCCGGATCGCCGCGACGAGCGTGCCGCCGGTGGCGAGCATCGGGTCCAGGACGTACACCTGACGACCGGAGAGGTCCTCCGGCATCCGCGTCGCGTACGTGGACGCCTCGAGCGTCTCCTCGTTGCGGATCATCCCGAGGAAACCCACCTCGGCCGTCGGAAGCAGCCGCACCATGCCGTCGAGCATGCCGAGACCGGCGCGCAGGATCGGCACGACCAGCGGCCGCGGATGCGACAGCTTGACGCCGGTGGTCCGGATCACCGGGGTGTCGATGTCGACCTGCTCGGTGCGCACGTCCCGGGTGGCCTCGTACGCGAGCAGGGTGACCAGCTCGTCGGCCAGGCGCCGGAAGGTCGGGGAATCGGTGCGCTTGTCGCGCAGCGTGGTGAGTTTGTGCGCCACCAGCGGGTGGTCGACGACGTGGATCCGCATTGTTCAACAGTAACCGGGCGAAGTGGCCCCTCGATCCCCCCGCGCTGGCATCAACCAGGGCCGCGGCGGGAAGGTGGACGTACGAACTGGGGTGGTGTGGCCGATGCCCGACCGGGAAGCACGCGAGACCGACGCCGAGCGCCGCAGGCGCCGTGCCCAGTTCCTGCACGAGCTCGCCGAGGCCCGCGAGCTGCGGGCCCGGGTGACACCGCGCCGCGCCCGGGCGGCCCGACTGCGGCAGGCGATGCGTATGCGTACGTTCCGCTGGTAGCCGCGAGGGGGCCGTGGCGCGCACGCGGCCCGTGATTCGAGACGCGACGCGGACACAGCGGCCGGAAGACCTCTCCTGAAGCCGTTGTTTCTGCCACGATTCCGAGTGGGCGGGGCTTGGAACAGCACTCCCGCCCCCGACGTCCGCCGGGGGGATCCCCAACCGGCGCCTATGAACAGTGGGAGAGTCACGGTGTACTTCGCCGCACTGCTCGCGCGCACCGAAGACGGGTGGGAAGCGAGCGACACGGAGCTCGACGATGTGGAGACCCTGTCGGATCTGACCGACCTGGCCCGTGAGGCCGCCGCCGAGGCGGGCGGCCTCGAAGACGAGACCGTCCTCGTCTTCATCGAACAGGAAGACGCGTGGTTCGGCGTCGTCCGCGTGGACGGCGAGGAGGACCCGCGGATCTACGTCTCGGACGCGGCCGCCGCCGCCCGCAGCGCCTACGGGGAGATCCTGCTCACCGACGAGATGCTCGGCCGCGACCCGGACGACGGGCCGGACGACCTGGACGCGCTCGACCTCGACGGCACGGAGGACGGCGAGTCCGAGACGGCCGACGACGACGGCGACGGCACGGACGCCTCCGGCGAAGCCGTGCCGGCCGGGCCGCTGGGGGACACGGAGATCCTCAGCGACCTCGGCGTGCCGGAGAAGGACCTGCTCGGCCTGGAGAGCGGCGAGGCTCTCAACGAGATCGCCGACATCCTCGGAGCCGCGGAGGTCCTCGAGACCGTCCGTTAGGTTCGCCGTGTGACACAACTCCCAGATCCGGTACGGGACCGCTGGCGGGCGCCGATGCGGCTCGCCCTGGACGAGGCCGAACGGGCCGTCCGGGGCGGCGACGTGCCCGTCGGCGCCGTCGTGCTGTCCGCGGACGGCGAGACGGTCCTGGCCACCGGACACAACGAACGCGAGGCGCACGACGACCCGACCGCGCACGCGGAGATCGTCGCGCTGCGCCGGGCGGCGGAACGGCTCGGCTCCTGGCGGCTGCCCGGCTGCACGCTCGTCGTCACGCTGGAGCCGTGCGTGATGTGCGCGGGCGCCCTGCAGCAGTCCCGGGTGGACCGGGTGGTGTACGGCGCCCGCGACGCCAAGGCCGGCGCCGCGGGCTCCCTGTGGGACCTGCTGCGCGACCGGCGGCTCAACCACCGGCCCGAGGTGATCGAGGGCGTCCTCGCCGAGGACTGCGCGCGGCTCCTCACGGACTTCTTCCGGGACCGCGGCACCCCGCCCCCCGGGGCATAGCCCAAACGGATTTCAGAGCACGGCCCACCTTGGGCTAGGATCTCTCTCGGTAGCGTGTCCGAGCGGCCGAA
Source organism: Streptomyces aurantiacus JA 4570 (assembly GCF_000414115.1). GTDB lineage: Bacteria > Actinomycetota > Actinomycetes > Streptomycetales > Streptomycetaceae > Streptomyces > Streptomyces aurantiacus_A. Next base: position 19,601 of record NZ_AOPZ01000137.1, on the reverse strand, counting down.
GGAGCTCGCCTCGAAAGCGAGTGTGGCGCAAGTCACCGAGGGTTCAAATCCCTCCGCTACCGCTCTTGATTGAAGGGCCCCGTCCGATGGACGGGGCCCTTCACATTTCCCCCGGCGCAGGCGCCTTCCCGGCACCGAACGCACACGGAAAAACCCCGGCGCCGCCATGGCACCGGGGCTTTCTCACGATAGGACGGGGGAAGCGGCAACGGGGGGACAAGCCGCCTCCCCCGATGAGGACCAGAACTCACCGGTCAACGCCGTCACCGGGGGAAGAGGACGGCGCGGACCCCGCAGTGGAGGCCGGTCCCGGGCCCGTGGATTCCTGCCAGATCCGCCGGGCTCACCACCCATCCTGCGCCCCGGCAACCCGCGAAGCCGCAGTCCAAGGGCCCCTGCCCCCGGGTCATTGGTCCTTAAAAACCAGGTGAGTTCGGGCCACGTTAGACTCGCCCGGCACAGGCGGAACAAACGGCACACGGGGTGCGGGGATGCGTACGGGGACAGGCGGGCAAGGGGAGGCCACAGCGTGAAGGACCCGAAGAAGATCGTTCTCTTCGTGCTCGTCGTGTTCGTCCTGTACGTGATCATCACCGACCCGGCCAAGGCGGCGGACTACGTCCAGGTAGGGTTCGAGGGCATTTCGAACGCCGCCAAGGCCATCGGCGACTTCATGACGTGGCTCGCCAACGGCGGCAAGGACGACTGACCGCCCGACCGCTGGGAGCACCCGTGATCCGCCATCTGGTCCTCTTCAAGCTCAACGACGGTGTACGGCGGGACGACCCGCGCGTCGTCGCGGGCGTCAAGGCATTCGAGGAGCTCGGCGGGCTCGTCCCCGAGCTGCGGTTCTGGGAGTGCGCCTGGAACATCTCCGAGCGCCCCATCGCGTACGACTACGCCGAGGACGCCGACGCGCTCCAGCGGTACCTGGACCACCCGGCCCACCAGGCGGGCGTCGCGCAGTGGCGCGAGTTCGCCACGTGGGTGATCGCCGACTACGAGTTCTGACCCGCGTACCGGCCCGCGCGAGCACATCCCGCGGGCCCCGCACGCGAGAACGCCCCACGGCCCCGCACCGGAATGGTGCGGGGCCTTTTCGCGTCGTACGCCCCAACTTGCCGCTCAACACGGAGTTATCAGGTGCTTGCACACAGTGCACATGTCTTGTGATGCTATGACCGCTTTTGACGGATGAGTTGACCGAGATCGACCGAGCTTGATCGAGCTCTGCCGGACTCGCGGGAGAAGGGGTGGCGTTGACCGTGCCGGCCAGTTCTGCGCCCGAAGCACTGCCCGCCCAGGTGTCCGACGGGCCACCCGCCCAGGCGTCCGAAGCACCACAGGACCGGGCCCCCGAGGCCCCGCCCGCGAAGGCGCCGAGCACCCGGGGCGCCGACACCCGCGCCCTCACGCAGGTCCTGTTCGCCCAGCTCAAGGACCTCACGCCGGGCACCGCGGAGCACAGCAGGGTGCGCGGCGCGCTCATCGAGGCGAACCTGCCGCTCGTGCGGTACGCCGCCGCCCGCTTCCGCAGCCGCAACGAGCCGATGGAGGACGTCGTCCAGGTCGGCACGATCGGGCTCATCAACGCCATCGACCGCTTCGACCCCGACCGCGGCGTGCAGTTCCCGACCTTCGCCATGCCCACCGTCGTCGGCGAGATCAAGCGGTACTTCCGCGACAACGTGCGCACCGTCCACGTACCGAGGCGGCTGCACGAGCTGTGGGTGCAGGTCACCGGGGCGACCGAGGACCTGACCACGGCCTTCGGGCGCTCGCCCACCACCGCCGAGATCGCCGAGCGGCTGCGGATCACCGAGGAGGAGGTGCTCTCCTGCATCGAGGCCGGGCGTTCGTACCACGCGACGTCCCTGGAGGCCGCGCAGGAGGGTGACGGGCTGCCCGGCCTCGTCGACCGGCTCGGGTACGAGGACCCGGCCCTCGACGGCGTGGAGCACCGCGATCTCGTACGGCATCTGCTCGTCCAACTGCCCGAGCGGGAACAGCGGATCCTGCTGCTCCGCTACTACAGCAATCTGACCCAGTCGCAGATCAGCGCGGAATTGGGCGTTTCCCAGATGCATGTGTCACGACTGCTGGCCAGAAGCTTCGCGCGGCTTCGGTCCGCAAATCGGATCGAGGCGTAACCGTATCGGGTGGAACAGTCTTTTGGCCGTTACCGACGAAGTCGGGGCCGAAAAAGTCTCAGACCCCCTCTTTCCTGCACGGATGTCACCCTCAGTTGTCGACAAGTCACTACAGCGTGTTGCCGACATGTGACATTCTGCTGGAACCGCGTTTGCCGGGGCCCCACCGCCGGTATTCAGGTGGAGGCTGCGTTCCTTCGGCGGAGCGCCGGCCGCGACCGTCCGCGACCTCAAGGGGGTGGCATGTCCGCAGACCAGGGCAGCTCGAAGGTGCTCACGCTCACGCTCGAAGACAGTGCGAGCGAATCAGCGCCCGACGCGCTCAACGGTTCCGAGGCCGTATCTCCGGCCCCGGTAGCCATCGACACCCGCACCCTGTCCCGCTCCCTCTTCCTGCGGCTCGCCGCCCTCGACCAGGACAGCCCCGAGCGTGCCTACGTCAGAGACACCCTGATCGAGCTGAACCTCCCCCTCGTTCGGTACGCCGCGGCCCGCTTCCGCAGCCGCAACGAACCGATGGAGGACATCGTCCAGGTCGGCACCATCGGCCTGATCAAGGCGATCGACCGGTTCGACTGCGAACGCGGCGTGGAATTCCCGACGTTCGCGATGCCGACCGTCGTCGGTGAGATCAAGCGCTTCTTCCGGGACACCAGTTGGTCCGTGCGCGTGCCGCGCCGGCTCCAGGAGCTGCGGCTCGCCCTGACGAAGGCCAGCGACGACCTGGCCCAGCGCCTGGACCGCTCGCCCACGGTGCCCGAACTGGCCGCCGTGCTCGGTGTGTCCGAGGAGGACGTGGTCGACGGCCTCGCCGTCGGCAACGCGTACACCGCCTCCTCGCTCGACTCGCCCGCCCCCGAGGACGACGGCGGCGAGGGCTCCCTCGCGGACCGCCTGGGGTACGAGGACACGGCCCTGGAGGGCGTCGAGTACCGCGAGTCCCTGAAGCCCCTGCTCGCCAAGCTGCCGCCGCGCGAACGCCGCATCATCATGCTGCGGTTCTTCGCGAACATGACGCAGTCGCAGATCGGCGAGGAGGTCGGCATCTCGCAGATGCACGTCTCGCGGCTGCTCACGCGGACGCTGGCGCAGCTGCGGGAAGGGCTGATCGGGGACTGATCCCGGCCGCCCGCACGGCGGGGTGCCCGGGGCCTGGATTCCCGCCGACTGCTGCTGACGGGGTTCCTAATTGACGGGGCGTCAGCCACACTGGCGCGATGCTTCGTGGTGCTTGGAGTGGCGGCCGTGGCCGCCGGGGCGCGCTTGCGGGTGCCTCGGCGGTCGTGCTGTGCGTGGGTGGACTGCTGGCCGCGTGCGGCGGCGACGGGCGCGACGGCCGTGTGGCCACCGGGGCGGCCGGGGACGGCCCGCAGCAGGGCCGTGGTGAGGCCGTGGCGCCCCGCGGGGACGTGGAGTTCGTGCCGCTGGACGGCGGGCCTTCCGGGAAGCCCTCCCGACAGGGCGGTACGGGTGCCGAGCCCGGCGGCAACGGATCGGGCTCCGGCGGCAGTTCGGGGACACCCGCGGGGCCGGACAGCAAGTCGGCGGAGGACAGCGGTGGTTCACGCCCGCCGGATGCGCCGGGCGGCTCGGCACCGGGCCGTGGCGACGGCGACAACCCCAATGAGGACAACGAAGGCGCCCGCCCCAGCAGTCCGGGTAGTCCCGGCAGCACGGGCAGTCCCGGCAGTCCCGGCGGCGAAAGCCCGCGCCCACCCTCCGCGCCGTCAAAGCCCGGCACCAGCGCCCCACCCCGCCCCGCCGCCCTCAAGGTCGGCGAACCCCGGCGCCGCGCCGCCGAGAAGCGCTGGTGCGAGGACGTGACCGTCAGCTTCCGCAACACCGGTGGCTCACCGGTGCGTTCGGGCAGCGTCACGCTTGGTACGCACATCATCGGCGCCCTCGGCGTGGACTGGGGAACCATCGAGTCCACGCGGAAGCTCCCGGCGCCCATCGGGGCCGGGAAGACCGTCAAGAAGACTTGGCTGATTTGCGTCGACTGGTGGCGCGTTCCGCTGGGCATGCACGTCGAGACGCGCGACGTCGACATCGAGTGGAAATAGTGGGAATAGCCGAGCGGAAGTGGCTGATCAGGTCGGCCTGATCAGCCGGAGCGTTACTTCAGCGCCAGCCAGGCCACCGCGGCCACGATCGCGATCGCCGCGACCACCCCGACGATGAGGCCGATGCGGGGGCCCGCCGGGGCCGCCGCCTGCCGCTGGGCGGCGCGGCCGCCGCCCTGCGGCGCCTCGTCGACGAAGGCGCGGAACATCTGAGTGGAGCCCGCCGGGTCGTGCTGACCCTCGGGGCCCGGGGCGCCCTGGGGAGCATGGGGGTTGTGTGCCATGAGGCAGGACCCTAGCGAATCCCCCTCGCCCGGCCCAACCCCCGCTGACCGGCGACTTTACGGGTGGGCTCCGAGAGCTTTACCAGGGCTTTAGCCCGTTGGTCCGGTTTTAGTTTGCCTGCGGCAACCAACTGTCTTTATGGTTGCCCTAAGCAACGAAAGCGAGGGTGGGTCCGTGGCCGCACAGCGTGAATACGAGGAGCTGGCCCGCCAGCTCAGCGCCATCGGCGCCGTGAAGCGCGGCCTCGGCCGTGGCCTGCCCGCGGACTGCCCGGGCGGCTCCGCCGCCGTGCTCACGCTGCTGCAGCGGCACGGCGAGATGCGGATGAGCCGGCTCGCCGAGCTGCTCGCCGTCGACATGTCGGTGACCAGCCGCCATGTCGCGCACGTCGCGGAGCGCGGCTGGATCGACCGGGCCCCCGACCCCGCGGACAAGCGCTCGCGCATCCTGCGGCTCACGCCCGCGGGCGAGGACAAGTTCGCGGAGCTGTCCGAGCTGTCCATGCGGACGCTCGCCCACTATCTGCACGACTGGTCCGACGACGAGGTCGGGCAGCTGAGCGCGTTGCTCGCGCGCCTGCGCACCAGCTTCGGGGACTGCCGCGCGGCCGCGGCCCGCACACCCGCGTGAGAACAACCCGTACACCCGCGTAAGAATCAGGAAAAGGAAACCCATGGCAACATCCACACCGTCCGGTGTGCGGGGCAGCCATGCCAAGCATGGAGCGCACGGCGGCCACGGCGGCGGCGCCGACGGTGCCCCGATGACGCACCGGCAGATCATGGAGGCGCTCTCCGGCCTGCTGCTCGGCATGTTCGTCGCGATCCTCTCGTCGACGATCGTCTCCAACGCCCTGCCCGAGATCATCGGTGACCTCGGTGGCGGCCAGTCCGCCTACACCTGGGTCGTCACCGCCGCGCTGCTCTCGATGACGGCGAGCACCCCGCTGTGGGGCAAGCTCTCCGACCTGTTCAGCAAGAAGACGCTCGTCCAGATAGCCCTGGTCATCTTTGTGCTCGGGTCGGCCGCGGCCGGCCTCTCGCAGAACGCCGGGATGCTGATCGCCTGCCGTGTGGTGCAGGGCATCGGCGTCGGCGGCCTGTCGGCGCTCGCCCAGATCGTCATGGCCGCGATGATCTCCCCGCGTGAGCGCGGGCGTTACTCCGGCTACCTAGGCGCGACCTTCGCCGTCGCCACCGTCGGCGGCCCGCTGCTCGGCGGCGTCATCACCGACACCTCGTGGCTCGGCTGGCGCTGGTGCTTCTACGTCGGCGTGCCGTTCGCGGTCATCGCGCTGATCGTGCTGCAGAAGACCCTGAAGCTGCCCGTGGTGAAGCGGGAAGTGAAGGTCGACTGGGGCGGTGCCTTCTTCATCACCGCCGCCGTCTCGCTGCTCCTGGTGTGGGTGACGTTCGCGGGCACCGGCGCCGGCAAGAAGTACGAGTGGCTGTCGTGGCAGACGTACACGATGGTGGGCGGCGCGATCGTGCTCGGCCTGCTGTTCCTGCTCGTCGAGTCCAAGGCCAGCGAGCCGATCATCCCGCTGCGGCTCTTCCGCAACCGGACCATCGCGCTGGCCTCGCTCGCCTCGCTGTTCGTGGGTGTCGCGATGTTCGCGGGCACCGTCTTCTTCAGCCAGTACTTCCAGCTCGCGCGCGGCAAGTCGCCGACGATGTCGGGTGTCATGACGATCCCGATGATCGCGGGCCTGTTCGTCTCGTCCACCGTCTCGGGGCAGTTGATCACCAAGACGGGCAAGTGGAAGGCATGGCTGGTCAGCGGTGGTGTGCTGCTGACCGCCGGTCTGGGTCTGCTCGGCACCATGCGGTACGACACCGCGTACTGGCACATCGCCTGCTACATGGTCCTGATGGGCCTCGGCATCGGCATGATGATGCAGAACCTGGTGCTCTGCACGCAGAACCAGGTCGCCGCGGAGGACATCGGCGCCGCCAGCTCCGTCGTCACCTTCTTCCGGTCCCTCGGCGGCGCCATGGGTGTCTCCGCGCTCGGCGCCGTGATGTCCACGCGCATCACCGACTACGTCAAGGACGGCCTCGCCGACCTCGGTCCGAAGGGCGCCGCGTTCGGCCACGGCGGCACCGGCGGTGGCGGCATCCCGGACCTGGACGCGCTGCCCGCGCCGTTCCGTACCGTGATGGAGAGCGCCTACGGCCACGGCATCGCGGACGTGTTCCTGATCGCCGCGCCGATCGCGTTCGCCGCGTTCCTCGTCACGCTGTTCATCAAGGAAGTGCCGCTGAGGACGGCGGGGGCGATGGCGCAGGGCGCCGACTCGTCCTCCCCCGCTCCCGCGGCGGCCCCCGCCGCCCCGGCCACTTCGGCCGCCGAGGAGCCCGTGCTCGCCTCCGTGGCCGCGGGCACCGGGCCCACGGCCGAAGCCGGTCCCGAGGGCACGCAGCGGCTCGCCGCCGTGGCGTCCGTGGCGGGCGCGGGCTCCGGTGACGCGTCCGTGCAGGTCACCGGCGGTGTCCCGGTCCGCGGCTTCGTCCGCGGCGCCGAGAGCGCGCCCGTGCCGCGGGCCGCGGTCACGCTGATCTCGCTCGGCGGACGGCAGCTGGGCCGTGCGGTCGCCCAGGACGACGGCTCGTACGCGGTGGACGCGCCCGGCGCCGGTTCGTACGTCCTGATCGCCTCCGCCGACGGCTTCCAGCCGCAGGCGTCGACGGTCGTGGTCGGCGAGGAGCCGCTCGCGTACGACCTGCTGCTCAGCGGCACCAGCGGGCTCAGCGGCATCGTGCGCACCGCCGACGCGAAGCTGCCCGTGGCAGGCGCGATGGTCGTCGTGACCGATGTACGCGGCGACGTGCTCGCCACCGGCGCCTCCGGCGACCAGGGCGACTTCGCCTTCGCCGAGCTGGTGCCCGGGCCCGTGACCGTCGCCGTGAACGCGGCGGGGCACCGGCCGGTGGCGCTGCCCGTCGAGGTGTCCGGCGTGGGCGTCACCCGCGTCGAGGTCGAACTGCGCTCCGGCGCGCGGGTGCTCGGCACCGTGCGGGCCGCGGGCGGACCGCTGAACGGCGCCCGCGTCACCCTCGTGGACGCGGCCGGGAACGTCGTGGCCACCGCCACGACCGGCGCGGACGGCGAGTACGCCTTCACGGACCTGGACGGCGGCGAGTACACGGTCATCGCGACCGGGTACCCGCCCGTGGCCACCGGCCTGACGGTCGGCGGCGACGGCGGCGTCGTCGACGGGCACGACATCGAACTCGCCCACCCGGGCGAGTAAATGACCCCGCCCCGGGGCCGCGCTTTGAGCGGACGCGGCCCCCGGGCGGTGCGGTAGGGCCTGTCTTGTGGGTCAGGCCGGATCAGGGAGCGGGGCCTGGCGCGTGCGATCGCAAGGCGGAGGATTGAGTCGACGCGGAGCGTCGGCGATTGACGACAACGCGGCGAGCGTGCGTGCCAGGCCCCGCGAGCCCGGCATGACCCGCAAGACAGGCCCTCAGGCCCCCGGGACGGTGGCGACGCGACGGTTGGGGACGGCCGGTCGCCACCGCCGGGGGCCGATTGCATAGAGCCACGAGTTCACCGCAACCATCAATTGAGCAACCACCGCGGCGAGCAATTTGGTCCGCGAGAGCGGCGCCGGTTTAGGCGCAAAAGAGGGAGAAGGAAAACGTGGGACTCAGTGCGCGGGTTCGGACGCGGGACGGGTGGGCGGTGTCGCACGCCGTCGTGACCGTCACGGACATGACGGGTGCGCAGGTGCTGCGCGCCGATGTCGACGGCGAGGGCGTGGTGCGGGACGCCACGGAGCTGGCCGCCGGGCCGTACACCGTCATCGTCACCGCCGTCGGGTACGCCCCCGCCGCCGCCACCGCCCTCGTCACCGCGAGCGGGCGGGCCGACGTCGGCAACGTGGTCCTCGCCCGCGCCGGCGGCACGGAGCTGCCGCCGCCCGGGCCCTGGACCATCGACCCGGCCCACTCGTCCGTGGCCGCCGTCGCCCAGCACCTGGGGATCTCCAGCGTGCGCGGGCGGTTCGACGAGTTCTCCGGGCGGGTCGAGATCGCCGAGGACCTGGAGAAGTCGCGGGTCGAGGCGGTGATCCGGGCCGCGTCCGTCGACACGGGCAACGGGATGCGCGACGGGCACCTGAAGTCCGCCGACTTCCTGGACGTGGAGACGTACCCGGAGATCACCTACCGGTCGACCGGGCTCGAACCCGCCGGGTCGGACCGGTGGACGGTGCACGGCGAGCTCGGCATGCACGGCGTCGTACGCCCCGTCGACCTCGACCTGGCCTACCTCGGCACCGGCGCCGACCCCTGGGGCGGCACCCGCGCGGCCTTCCGTGCCACCGCCGAACTGCGCCGCGAGGACTTCGCCATGAACTACAACCAGGTCCTCCAGGCGGGCATCTCCGCGATCGGCACGACGCTGCGGGTGGAGCTGGACATCCAGGCCGTGCAGGGGGAGAGCCTGCCGCAGGGCTGACCTGGGCGGCCGTCCCGGGGGTATCCCCCGGGAGGCGTCAGTCCCGTTCGAGGAGCGACTCGATGCCCGCGATCATCAGGTCGAGGGCGATCGTGAAGTCCCGTTCCCACATCTCGGTGACGGTGCCCTCGCTGCGGGACTCCATCAGTTCCGAGGCGGCCCGCACCGCCTCGTTGTCGGCGAGTTCCTCGTTGACGGTGCCGACCGCGTCCCGGAAGTACTCGTCCTGGGTCATCCCCGCGGCCGCGCACCGGGCGAGGAAGTGCCCCTCGATGGTCCCGAAGCCGTACACGAACTGGAACACCGCGGCGATCGCCCCGTTCTGGCGGTAGGGCGTGAGCCCGGTGTTCCGCACGGCGCGCTGGATGGCGAGGGAGAACTCCAGCCAGTTCGGCCCGATGTTCAGGAACTCGCCGATCAGCGGCGACACCCAGGGGTGGCGGACCAGCAGATCCCGGTATCCGGCGGCCAGTTCGCGGAGCTGTTCGCGCCACTGGTCGGGCGCGGTCTCGGTGTCGGGCAGCCGCACCTCCGCGGCCACCCGGTCGAGCGCGAGCTCCAGCAGGTCGTCCTTGGTGTCCACGTACCAGTACACGGACATCGCCGTCACGTTCAGCTCGGCGGCGAGCCGGCGCATGGAGAACTTGGCGAGGCCCTCCGCGTCCAGGAGCCGGACGGTGGCCTCGGTGATGCGGTCCCGGTCCAGGCCGGCCGGCTGGTCCCCCCTGCGGCTGGTGGTGCGCGGTGCCTTGCCCTCCAGCCAGACGCTCGTGCGCGCCGCTCGCTTCGCGCGGTCGGCTGCCTTCGCCATGGCGCACCTCTCTGGTACGGATACCACCTCGTACGGGTCCTACACAGTGTCCGTCATGTCCGCTGCCCGCTGGTCCGTCATGTCCGACGCCCGCTGGACAGAGTCTGCCCTCTCCGCCCGCCACAGCAACGCCGCCGCGAGCACCCCGCCGAGGAACAGGGCCACCGCGCCGACCAGCTGACTCGTCTCGAGGCCGGAGGAGAACGCGTCCGCGATGCGCTCCCGCTCGCCCGCCGAACCCGCCGCCGCCATCGCCGCCGGGAACGACGCCGCGGACACCGCGACCAGCGCCGAGAACCGGGAGTTGAGGACCGCGCCGAGCACGGCGACGCCGAGGCCGTTGCCGAACTCCGCCAGCGTGCCGTTGATGCCCGCGCCCACACCGGCCTTCTCCGGCGGGATCGCGCTCATGATGGCGTTGGCCATCGCGGGCATGGCGAACGAGATGCCCGCGCCCATCAGGACCAGCCCTGCCAGCATGCCCGAGTAGTCGTGCGCGCCGAACGACGCGACCACGGCCAGGCCGCCCGCCAGCAGGGTCATGCCCGTCAGGATCGTCGCGGGCGTGCCCAGCTTGGCGTGCAGCTTCGCGCCGATGCCCACCAGGTTCAGTACGACCACGGTGACGGCGAGGGGCGCCGTGCGCAGGCCCGCCTCAAGCGGCTCGTACCCGAGCACGAACTGCAGGTGCTGGGTGAGCAGGAACAGCGAGCCGCCGAGGCCGAAGGCCACCAGGACCGCGCCCATCACCGCGCCGATGAAGCGCTTGTTCTGGAAGAAGTGCATGTCCAGCATGGGGTACGGGACGCGCAGCTCCCACAGCGCGAAGACGCCGAGGACCACCACGCCGACGCCCGCCGACACCAGGACCTGGCCCGAGGTCCAGCCGTGCTCGGGGCCGGAGATGATCGCGTACACCACCGACGCCATGCCTATGGTCGAGAGCAGCGCGCCGAGCAGGTCGGGGCGGTCGCCCTGCGGGTTCTTGGACTCGGGCACCATCTTGACCACCGCGAGGATGCCGACCAGCGCCACGGGGATGTTGATCAGGAAGATCGAGCCCCACCAGAAGTGGTCGAGCATGAAGCCGCCGAGCAGCGGCCCCCCGGCGAAGCCCAGGGAGTTGACGGTCGCCCAGAGGCCGATCGCCTTGACCCGCTCGGTGTCGTCGAAGAGCTGCACGACGACCGCGAGCGTCGTCGTCATCAGCAGGGCGCCGCCCACACCCATGCCCGCGCGCGCCGCGATGAGCTGCGCGGAGGACTGGGCGAGGCCCGCCGCGAGCGAGCCGACGCCGAACAGGGCGAGGCCCACGGTCAGCAGCTTCTTGCGGCCGTAGCGGTCGGCGGCGCTGCCCGCGGTGAGCAGCAGGCCCGACTGCACGAGCGAGTACGCGTTGATCATCCACTGGATGTCGGCCGACGAGGCGTCGAGCTCGCTGGTGAGCGAGGGGATCGCGACGCTCAGGACGGTGTTGTCGAGCAGCACGGTGAGCTGGGCCAGGCAGATGACGCCGAGGATCAGCCAGCGCTGCGGGTGGCGGCCGCCGGGCCCGGCGGCCGCCTCGGGGCTGTCGGCAGTGGTCGCCGTCATGCGAGGCTCCTTCTCTTCTACGGTGTACGTCGTGGGGCGACGTACACCGTAGAGGAAGTCCTCATACGCTGTACAGCGACTTAGGTCAGGGGCTTGATCAGGTACCCGGCGCCCCGCCGCGTGTGGATCATCGGCTCCCGGCCGGCGTCGATCTTCCTCCGCAGATACGAGATGTACAGCTCGACGACGTTGGCCTGGCCCCCGAAGTCGTAGCTCCACACCCGGTCGAGGATCTGCGCCTTGCTGAGCACGCGCCGCGGATTGCGCATGAGGTAGCGGAGCAGCTCGAACTCGGTGGCCGTGAGGTGGATGGAGTCCCCGCCGCGGGTCACCTCGTGGCTGTCCTCGTCGAGGGTCAGATCGCCGACGGCGAGCACGGAATCGCCGCGCCGCCCGGACGCCCCGGCCCGCCGGATCAGGCCGCGCAGCCGTGCCACGACCTCTTCGAGGGCGAACGGCTTGGTCACGTAGTCGTCGCCGCCCGCGGTGAGTCCGGCGATGCGGTCCTCGACGGTGTCCTTGGCGGTCAGGAACAGCACCGGCACGTCGGGCAGCTCGCGGCGCAGCCGCCCGAGCACGGCCAGGCCGTCCATGTCCGGCAGCATCATGTCGAGCACGACCACGTCGGGCCGGAAGCTCCGCGCGGCCCGCACGGCCCCGGCGCCGTCGTCGGCGCTGCGAATCTCCCAGCCCTCGTAGCGCAGCGCCATGGACAGCAGATCGGTGAGCGACACCTCGTCGTCCACGACGAGTACGCGGACGGGGCTCCCGTCCGGCCTGAGCAGCTCGGTGCGCCCCTGGGGCGAGGTCATCGTCATGGCCTCAGCGTGGGCGGCGGCGGTGAGAGACGGCTTTCGCCCACCTGTGAATTCCCTGAGAAAGCGCGCCGCGGGGTGGGGTCGGCTATTCCAGCGGCTGCTTCAGCGGCTAATCCAGCGGCTGCTTCAGCGGCTGCTCCACAGGCTGTTCCAGCCCGAACAGCCGCGCCCCGTTCCCGTGGCAGACCGCCCGGAGCCAGTCGTCGCCGAGGCCGAGCCGTTCCAGGGCTTCGAGCTGGTGGACGTACCCGTACGGGATGTTGGGGAAGTCCGTCCCCAGCAGGATCCGCCCGGCGAGCCCCAGTTCGGCGAGCCGCCCGCGCGGCCCGAGCTCCGCCCGCGGGAACGGAGCGGACCGCTCGGCGAAGTCCGTGAACGCCATCGTCGTGTCGAGCCGCACCTCTCCGTACCGCTCGGCGAGGTCCAGGAAGTCCGCGTACTCCGGCATGCCCAGGTGCGCCACCACGAGCGGCAGCCGCGGATGCCGCGCGAGCAGCCGCCCCACCGGCTCGGGCCCGGTGTGCTTGCCGGGCGCCGGGCCCGACCCGCAGTGCATCACGACCGGGATCCCGGCGTCGGCGAGGAGGCCCCAGACGGGGTCGAGCAGCGCGTCGTTCGGGTCGTACGCGCCCACCTGCACATGCGACTTGAACACCCGCGCCCCGGCCTCGACGGCCTCGCGCACATAGCGCGCGGCCTCCGGCTCGGGGAACAGCGTCGCCGTGTGCAGACAGTCCGGCGTCCGGGCGGCGAACTCCGCCGACCAGCCGTTGAGCCACTCCGCCATGCCCGCCTTGTGCGGGTACAGCATCGACGTGAACGCCCGCACCCCGAACTCCCGCAGCACGGCGAGCCGCCGCTCCTCGTCGTGCCGGTACGCGATGGGCCACCGCACGCCCGTCAGCGGCCCGACCGAGTCGAAGTAGTCCCACACCTTCGCGAGGACGCGCTCCGGCATGAAGTGCGTGTGTACGTCGACGAGTCCCGGCAGGCCGAGCCGTCCCCAGAAGGCGGTGACCCGTGCTGCTTCCGCCTCGCCGCCGAGGGTCTCCCCTCTCTCACTCATGGCCGTAGCTCCGCTCGACCCTGGCCACGTGGACGACGTACTTCTCGTACCACTCCTTCCGTCCGCGCGTCCGCGCCTCCCGGTGCTCCGGGTCGCCGCGCCAGGCCGCGATGGCCTCCTCGTCCTTGAAGTACCCGACGGTGATGCCGAGGCCGCCGGGCGTCCGCGCCGAGTCCATCCCGAGGAACCCGGGCACGGCGGCCACGAGCTCCTCCAAGCGCTCGGCGGTCGCGCCGTAGTCGTTGTCCCCCGGGGTGCGCAGGGAGCTGAACACGACGGCGTAGTAGGGGGGTTCGAAGGGGCCGACGGGACCCACAGGGCCGACAGCCGCAAGCTCTTGATCACTCATGGCACCCACAGTCGGGCTCCCGACGAGGCTCTGTCCAGCCTCCGGACCCCGTTCTTGCCCAACGGGCAGCAGGACTTTGCCTTCCGGTCAGCGAAGCCCTCCGTGAAGCCTCGCTTCCGGTCAGCGAAGCCCTCCGAGAAGCCTCGGGAGGAGCCTCGGAGAACCCTCAGAACAACCCGCCCTGCACCACAGGTATCTCCCGCACCGGAACCGTCACCTCCGGCCTGCTCTCCCCATCGCTCGCCCCCTCAAGCCGCCACCCGCTCATCAGCCGACTGTCGATCACCAACCCCCTTTCGCTGCCAGGCCCGCCCACCGCCAGATGCAGATCGGGCCCGGCGGCGGCGACCAGCGTCCCGGCCACCAGCCCGCCGTCCGTCAGCTCACCCACGACCCGCCCCGGCCCGGCCGAGCCGTCGAACCGGCCGAGCGCGGCGAGCCCGAACACCTCGCCGTGGTCCACGACTTCGGGCGCCAACCACTCCAGCGACTCGGGCCGGCCGCCGAGCGCCGCCGCTTTCCGGTGCAGCCCCGCCAGCTCGGCGGCCCGCTCCGCCGCGTCCGGCAGCCGCGCGCGCAGGGCCCGCTTGCGCGCGTACGGAATCCGGTCCGGGACGCCGAGGGCCGTCCGCAGCAGTTCCTCCGTGCGGCGCGCCGCCATCAACGGCCCGCGCCCCAGCCAGGTGTAGGCCACGGCCCCCTGCTCCAGGAGCCGCGCCCCGCCCCGCGCGACCCCGGTGATGCCGACCTTCACCAGGCCGGGGCCGAACCACGCCACGTACACGTGATAGGGCCGCGGGTCGTCGGCGAACGTGTCCGCCGCGACCGAGTGCGCCCGGTCGACGCGCGCGCACTCCTCGCACTGCGCCCGCGTGACCCGCCCCGGCACCGCCGCGCCCGCCGGGCACTCCGTCCACCGCCCGCCCCGCCGCACCCCGAGACAGCGCCGCCCGCCCCGGACCCGGAACGCCACCGCGCCCCCGAACACCAGCGGGCTCTCGCGCTCGCCGCGCCCCGGCGCGTACCACCCGAGGACGGGCCCGCCGCCGGCCCGCCACCGCACCCCCGTGCACCACCACGTCATGGAAAAAGCATGCAGCACGCCACTGACAACGCCCTCTGAAGCGGCGGGCGGTGCCCCCCTCGGGTCCGCCCGCGGGCGGCGGCATTTTTCTTCGATCACGTACGTTCTCCCCCTGTCACTGTCACTGGAAGAGGGCCGGGAGAAGGGACCAGGCATGACCGTCGTCATCGCCGAGCTGTCGTACTACCCCGTCAAGGGCTGCGCGGGGACATCGGCGAGCGAGGCCGTGCTGACGCCCGCGGGCCTCGCGCACGACCGCAGCTTCATGGTCGTCAGCACCGAGGGCGTGTTCCGGACCCAGCGGCGGGATCCGCGGCTCGCGCTGATCCGGCCCGCGATCGACGCCGACGGCACCCGGCTCACGCTCCGCGCGCCCGGCCACGACGGCGTGCACATCGACGTCGACGCGTCCGGCCCCCGCCGCGACGTGGACCTGTTCGGCGCCGCGTACCTGGGCATCGACCAGGGGGACGCGGCCGCCGCCTGGCTGTCGGACGTCCTCGGCACGCCCAGCAGACTCGTCCGCGTACCGCCCGAGCACGACCGGGTGACCGACGGCCGGATCCCGGGCACCTCCGGCTACGCGGACAGCTCCGCCCTGCACCTCATCTCCCGCGCCACGGTGGACCTTTTGAACGGCAAGCTGGCCGAGCGCGGCGCGGAGCCCCTGCCCATGGACCGCTTCCGCCCCAACATCGTCGTCGCCGGCTGGGACGCGCACACCGAGGACCGCGCCCACCACCTCACGATCGGCACCGCCGAACTGGGCTACACAAAACCGGCGATCCGCTGCGCCGTCACCCTGGTCGACCAGGGCCTGGGCCGCCGCGCGGGCCCGGAACCCCTGCGCACCCTGGCCTCGTACCGCCGGGCGCCGCAGGGCGGAGTCGCCCTCGGCACCAAGTACGCGGTGCTGCGCCCCGGCAAGATCTCCGTCGGCGACGAGGTGGCCGTCGGCACGTGGGGCGAACCCGAGGTCCCCTGACATCCCCGCGGCCCGCAAGAAACCCTGCAGACGAGGAGCCGACGCACACATGCCACCCGTACCGCCCGCCCCCTCCGTTCCGCCCGACCCGACGGTGGTGCACCCGATGCCGGAGGCGCCGCGCGTTGTGCTGCTGCGCCCCCTGATCACCTCACCGCTGATCGACGTCGGCGAGTTCACCTATTACGACGACCCCGACGACCCCACCGCCTTCGAGACCCGCAACGTGCTCTATCACTACGGTCCGGAGAAGCTGGTGATCGGGAAGTTCTGCGCGCTGGGCGAGGGCACGCGGTTCATCATGAACGGCGCCAACCACCGCATGGACGGCCCGTCCACCTTCCCCTTCCCGATCATGGGCGGGTCGTGGTCCGAGCACTTCGACCTGATCACCGGCCTGCCCGGCCGGGGCGACACCGTGGTCGGCAACGACGTCTGGTTCGGCTACCGGGCCCTGGTGATGCCGGGCGTCCGCATCGGCCACGGCGCGATCGTCGCGTCCGGCGCCGTAGTCGTCGACGACGTCCCCGACTACGGCATCGTCGGCGGCAACCCGGCCACCCTCATCCGCCGCCGCTACAGCGACGAGGACGTGGCCCGCCTCCTCGACGTCGCCTGGTGGGACTGGCCCGCCGAACACATCGGGGCGCATGTCCGGACCATCATGTCCGGCACGGTCGACGCGCTGGAAGCGGCGGCTCCGTGAAGGGAAGCGGCGGCTCCGTGATGGGAAGCCGCGGCTCCGTGATGGGAAGCCGCGGCTCCGTGAACCGCGCGGCAGTCGCCGCGCGCCGCCCGGGCTAGGATCCGGGCATGGCCCTGACCATGGACGACGTGGACCGTTTCGAGGCGTCCAGGCCCCGCCTGGAGGCCATCGCCTACCGCCTCCTCGGCTCGGCGAGCGAGGCCGAGGACGCCGTGCAGGAGACGTTCCTGCGCTGGCAGGGCGCCGACGTCGACCGCGTCGAGGTCCCCGAGGCGTGGCTGACGAAGGTGCTCACCAACCTGTGCCTCAACCAGCTCACCTCGGCCCGCGCGCGGCGCGAGACCTATGTGGGCGAGTGGCTCCCCGAGCCGCTGCTCGCCGGGGACCCGATGCTCGGCCCGGCCGACACCGCCGAACAGCGCGAGTCGGTTTCGTACGCGGTCCTCACTCTGCTCGAGCGCCTCTCCCCCAACGAGCGGGCGGTGTACGTGCTGCGGGAGGCGTTCGACTACCCGCACCGGGAGATCGCCGAGATCCTGGACATCACCGAGGCCGCCAGCCAGCAGCTCGCCAGCCGCGCCAAGAGGCGCGTCGCGGACGGCAGGGCCCGCACCGAGATCGACGAGGCGGCCGCCCAGCGGATCGTCGAGGAGTTCCTCACCGCCGCCACCAGCGGCCGCACCGAACAGCTCGTGCGGATGCTCACCGACGACGCCATCGCGATCGGCGACGGCGGCGGGAAGGTCCCGGCCCGCGCCAAGGCGTTCGAGGGCGCCGTCGCGGTCGCGAGGTTCATGTGGGGCCTGTTCAAGCCCAGCAAGGCCAAGCGCGCCCACGCCGGCGGCTCGCCCGAGGTCTACACCACGACCGCCAACGGCGGCCCCGCCGTCGTGGCGGTCGTCGACGGCCGGATCGTCGGCGTCATGTGCCTGGAGGTCACCGCCGAGGGCATCGCCGCGTTCCGCAACCAGGTCAACCCCGACAAGCTCGGCCGCGCGACCCGGCAGTGGGCGGACGAGGATCACGGGGACCCCTTGTTCCACGCCTTCTGAAGCCTCCGCACGCCTCCCTGAGCGCGATGTGAGGTGCTTCACATCTTCTTCCTGTCAGGAAACGTCGGGCTGCCCGGTTCAAGGTGCGAACCCGCGCAGGAGCCGACGACGCGGATGAGCCGACGCGCCGACAGCGCCGAGACCGCCGAGACCGCCGACAAACAGGGAGCAGAAAATGCAGCACCGCATCATCGTCCTCGGAGCCGGATACGCCGGAGCCAGCGTCGCCGGACGCCTCGCCAAGAAGCTGCACCGCGAGGACGTAGCCATCACCCTCGTCAACGCCGAGCCTGACTTCGTGGAGCGCGTGCGGATGCACCAGCTGGCGGTGGGCCAGGACCTCAAGCCCCGGCCGTTCAGCGAGATGTTCGCGGGCACGGGCGTAGAACTGAGGCTGGCGAAGGTGACCGCCGTGGACGTCGACCGCAAGACCGTCACGGTCACCGGGCCGGAGGCCGGAGCGGCGACCGAGGACCTGGAGCTGGAGTACGACACCCTCGTGTACGCCCTCGGCAGCGGCTGGAACAGCCAGGGCGTCCCCGGCACCGCCGAGTTCGCCGACCAGATCTCCAGTCGCCCCGGGGCGCTCCGGCTGCGCGAGCGCCTGGCCCGCCTGGACGCCGGGCAGCCCGTGGTGGTGGTCGGCGGCGGCCTCACCGGCCTGGAGGCCGCGACGGAGATCGCCGAGGCCCGCCCGGACCTCGATGTCGCCCTCGCCGCCCGCGGCGACCTCGGCGACTGGCTCTCGCCCAAGGGCCGCGGGCACCTGCGGAAGGTCTTCGACAAGCTCGGCATCACCGCGTACGAAAACGCGGCCGTCACGGCCGTCGGGGCCGACCGTGTCACCACCGCCGACGGCAAGGACCTGCCGGCCGCGGTCACCGTGTGGACCACCGGCTTCGCGGTCCACCCCATCGCCCGGGCCACGACCCTGGAGATCACCGAGACAGGTCAGATCGCCGTCGACCGCACCATGCGCTCGCTCTCGCACCCGGATGTGTACGCGGTCGGCGACGCGGCCATGGCGCTGGGCCCCGCGGACAAGCCGCTCCGGATGTCGTGCGCGACGGGCACTCCCATGGCCTGGCAGGCCGCCGACGCCATCGCGGCCCGCCTCACCGGCGGAAAGATCCCCAAGACTCCCCTCCGGTACTTCAACCAGTGCATCTCGCTGGGCCGCAAGGAAGGTCTGATCCAGTACGTCACGGCCGACGACCGCGCCGTCAAGGCGGCCCTGACGGGCCGACTGGCCGCCACCTACAAGGAGCTGATCTGCAAGGGCGCGGGCTGGGGCGTCGCCAACCCGACCCTCGCCATCCCGACCCGCCGCCGCCGCGTCGTACGCGAGCAGGACCGCGCGGCGGCCACGGCCATCAAGGCACCGGCCTGAAACGCAAGAGGCCCCGGATCGCTCCGGGGCCTCTTGTCTGTGTGCACTCGGCAGGATTCGAACCTGCAACCTTCTGATCCGTAGTCAGATGCTCTATCCGTTAAGCTACGAGTGCTTGTTTCTTCTGTTGTGTTGCTCTTCCTCCCGGGCTTTTCGGCCCGGTCGGCGTTGCGGGAACAACATTACATGACCTGCGCCGTGAGGCGAAATCCGTTTCCCGCACCCGCTCTGAGCTGGGCAAATGCCCTCAGCGTGGGTTGTGCGCGGCCGGGCGCGCCGGGGGTGCGTACGCCCGGCGCGCGGGCTCTCCGCGCCGAGGGCGGCCGAATCTCCCGTCGCAGGAACGGCCGAAGCCCCGGTCGGCTGACCGGGGCTTCGGATCGTGGTGCGGAGGCGGAGGGATTTGAACCCTCGATGGGCTTTAAGACCCAAACCGCATTAGCAGTGCGGCGCCATAGACCGGACTAGGCGACGCCTCCCAACCTGCATCCCGCGCGAGCGCGGGGGTGCGTGCAGATGATGACACAGCCCGGGGGCGCGTCACCAATCGCGGCCTCCACGGTACTAGTCGGGCGGCCCGCAGGGCAAAGCACAAAACCGGAGCGCAACGCGGCGGGTCCTGCGGCGTTGGACGTGGTGGGCGCCGGTGCCGACAGCCGGGCCGCGCCCCGGGCCGTGCCCCGCCGGAACCCCGCCCCTCCAGGGAGCCCTCATGAAGCCCTCCCCCCAGCTGCCCTCCGCCCAGTCGTCCTCCGTCGAGCCCCCGGCCCGTCCCGGCACGCGGC
>NZ_AOPZ01000136.1 GCF_000414115.1 Streptomyces aurantiacus JA 4570 | reverse complement strand
GGCCGCCCAGGGCCGCGCGTATGCGGGAGGTGAGACGGCGCCCACGGCTGCCCCGGCCGCTATGGGGGTCACCGTGCTCCTGGGGGCCACGGCGCCCACCGCGCTCAGCCGCCGCGCCCCCCGCCTCCCCCGGCCCCGCCCCGGCCCCCAGCTCCCGGAACAACGCCTCGTACCGCCCCGCGATCTCCGCCGGAACGTACGTCGCCGCCTTCGCCCGCGCCGCCGCCCCCAGGCGCGCCCGCAGCTCCGCGTCCGCGATCAGGGACGACAGCGCCCCCGCGTACGCGTCCACGCCGCCGTCCAGCGGCACCAGCACGCCGTCCTCGCCGTGCGTGATGATCTCGGCCGGACCGTGCGGGCAGTCCGTCGCGACGACCGGGACGCCGCAGTGCATCGCCTCAACGATCGTCATGCCGAACGACTCCATGTCGGACGAGACCGCCGCGATGGCGCCCTTGGCCCACTCGGTCTCGATCGGGGCCGCCGGGCCCATCAGGAACGCCTGGTTGTAGAGGGCGAGTTCGTCGATCCGGCGGCGCAGCCGGGGCGCCTCCGGGCCGCGGCCGTAGATGCGCAGCGTCCAGTCCGGGTACTCGGCGGCGACCTTGGCGAACGCGGAGATCAGGCGGTCGTAGCGCTTGACGGCCACCAGCCGGCCCGCCGCGACGATGAGCTTGGAATTCAGCGGCGACGGCGCCACGGCGGGCGCGGTCACGCCGTTGGGTATGGACAGGAGCCGGGCCCTCGCGTCCGGAAGCGCCGCCCGGTAGAGCCGCGCGTCCGCCTCGGAAACCGTCACGAAGGCATCGAGGCCGCTCGTGATCGCGTGGTTCTGGTCGGTGCGCAACTGCTCGCTGTGCGCGTCGTACGAAAGGTGTTCCTGGCCGACGCGCAGGTAGGAGGGGGCGGCGGAGGACGAGCTTTCGCCGCCTCCTCGGCGGCCGTGGCGGGCCAGGTATCCGTTCAGGATGGGGCGGGTCGCTATCACCACGTCGGCGTCGGTCCGGTCCAGGTACGCGGCGATGCGCCGGTCGTGCAGCGCGGTGTAGCGCAGCCGCCCGTGGTCCACGCCCTTGTCCGGGAACATGCTGTTGCCCGTGGCCGTCAACTCGTGTGCGCCTTCGTACGACGGGCTGTCCTCGCGCATGTCGATGAGGGACCGCAGGCGTACCCGCGGGTCGAAGGGCAACGACGGCTCCTCCGCGACCCGGTGCACGCTCACCACTTCCACGTCGTGGCGCCCGGCCAGCGCGGCCGAGAGGTTCGCCGTGGACCGGATGGTGCCACCGATGCCGTACGCGTTGTGCAGAAGGAACGCGACCTTCACCTTCGTCGACCCCCAAGACAGCAGCAGTGACCGCCGGATCCGCGGGCGCGGCGAGGCGCGACGGATCCGTTCTGGAATGCGGGGTCGCATTCAGTTCATATGGGGTGATGGAGTGTCAACAGCACGGATAAATAGGGTTAATTCGGAACTCCGGCCTTCCGTGCACCCGTCTCGGCCGCAAATGCCGCCATAAGGGGCTATCCTGGAGTTTGTCGCCCACCGATGCGGGCGACCGCTCAGCCCGCGCTCGACCACGGCCCTGTCCCGTCCACCCGGACGCGCCCCGGCCCCCCGTCACCGTCCTCCACCGCGAGGATGAGCGTCATCCTTTGGGAGCCCCCGCGCGACCAGGGGAGATGCCCCTCCGCATGCGGAAGGTAACCCACCTTCATACCCGCCGTACCAGTCAGACATGCGCACGCGGGCCAGCTTTCTTACCTCAATCTGGCTGAACTTTTGTTGATCGAGGGTTAGTTGACCCGTCCATCGCCCTACCCTTCACAGGGTGAACCAATTGATGTCCCGCGAGTCCGAAGCTGATTCCGAAGCCGAGTCCGAAGCCGAGTCCGCGCCCGGCGAGCTGCCCGGCGCGCTGCCTGACACGCTGCGCGCCGAACTCATCGCCTTCCGCCGTGACTTGCACATGCACCCCGAGCTCGGCAACCAGGAGTTCCGCACCACAGCGGCGCTCAAGGCCCGCCTGGAGCGCGCCGGGCTCACACCCCGCGTCCTCGGCAACGGGACCGGACTCGTCTGTGACATCGGGGGCGAGCCGGGCCCCGGCCGCCCCGTTCTCGCGCTGCGCGCCGACATCGACGCGCTGCCCATCCCGGACACCAAGACGGGCGTGCCGTACCGCTCCACCGTCCCCGACCGCGCCCACGCCTGCGGCCACGACGTGCACACCACCGTCGTCCTAGGCGCCGGGCTCGTCCTCGCCGAGCTGGCCGGGAGCGGGCTGCTCCCGCACCCCGTGCGGCTGATCTTCCAGCCCGCCGAGGAGGTCCTGCCGGGCGGCGCCGCGGACGCCATCCAGCACGGCGTGCTCGACGGCGTCGGCCGCATCATCGCCGTGCACTGCGACCCCCGCGTGGACGCAGGGCGCATCGGCCTGCGGCACGGGCCCATCACCTCCGCCTGCGACCGCCTGGAAGTCTTCCTCGACGGCCCCGGCGGCCACACCGCGCGGCCGCACCTGACGACCGACCTCGTCACGGCCGCCGCCAAGGTCGTCACCGAGGTGCCCGCCCTGGTGTCCCGCCGCGTCGACGCCCGCTCCGGCCTCTCCGTCACCTGGGGCCGCATCGAGTCCGGCCACGCCTGCAACGTCATCCCGCAGCACGCCGAGCTGTCCGGCACCATCCGCTGCCTCGACCTCGCCACCTGGCGGCAGGCGCCCGACGTCGTGCACGCCGCCATCCAGGAGATCGCCGACCTCTACCGCGCCAAGTCCGAGATCAACTACGTCCGGGGCGTCCCGCCCGTCGTCAACGAACCCGCCGTCACCGACCTGCTCAGGGACGCCATGGCGGCCCGGCGCGGCGCCGCGTCCATCGAGGACACCGAGCAGAGCCTCGGCGGCGAGGACTTCTCCTGGTACCTGGAGCACGTGCCGGGCGCCATGGCCCGGCTCGGCGTCCGCACCCCCGGCGAACGCGGCGTACGCGACCTGCACCAGGGCGACTTCGACGCCGACGAGCACGCGATCACCGTCGGCGTGGAACTCTTCACCGCCGCCGCCCTCATCGACGCCGCCGCGCGTCCCGCCTGACCCCGGGCGCCAGTTACGCCCGCACCCCGGTACCGCCGTACCCACACCCCGCGACGGCACGCCACGATCAACGCCCGCGTAATCACCCTTACGCGGGCGTAACCCGCCCCGCCACGAATCGATAACGGCCTCCGTCGAACCCGTTCCCCTCCCTTTCTACGCGCGTTAATGTGCGCCGAAATCGGCGCCGTCACCGGCGCGTCGGGGAACGTTCGTAACGTGAGGGGTACGTCCTATGCGTCGGCGTCGTCCAGCGAGAGTTTCGAGGATTTCCCAAGTGGCCGTGGCGGTGGCGACGTTCGCCCTCCTGGCCTCCGCGTGCGGTGAGACCAGCAGCGATGCCGCCAAGGACGACAACGGCAACGGCGGCAAGGGCAAGGGCACTTCCGGGAAGTACGACGGCAAGGGCATCGGTCTCGCGTACGACATCGGCGGCCAGGGCGACCAGTCCTTCAACGACGCCGCGTACACCGGCTACGAACGCGCCCGCAAGGACTTCAAGATCGGCGGCGTGGACATGGAGCCCGGCGACGGCGAGTCCAGCGCCGACAAGACCCAGCGCATCGAGCAGCTCGCCCGGCAGGGCTACGACCCCGTGATCGGTGTCGGCTTCATCTACGCGCCCGCCATTCAGGAAGTGGCGAAGAAGTACCCCGACACCACCTTCGGGATCGTCGACGACAACACCGTCAAGGCCGAGAACGTCGCCGATCTCGTATTCCACGAGGAACAGGGGTCCTATCTCGCCGGGGTCGCCGCCGCGAAGACGACCAAGGTCAAACACGTCGGATTCATCGGCGGCGTGGACATCCCGATCATTCACAAATTCGAGGCCGGGTTCGTGCAGGGCGTGAAGTCGGTCGACCCGAAGATCAAAATCGAGAAGCGGTATTTGACGGAGAAGCCCGAGGAGGGCGGGTTCGCCAGCCCCGACAAGGGCCAGGACGCCGCCAGCGGCCAGCTCGAAGCCGGGGCCGACGTGCTCTACCACGCGGCCGGGCTCTCCGGCCAGGGCGTGATCCAGGAGGCCGGCTCGCAGAAGAAGTGGGCGATCGGCGTCGACTCCGACCAGTACCGGCAGAAGGCCCTCGCCAAGTACAAGAAGTACATCCTCGGCTCGGCCTTCAAGGACGTCGGCGGCGCCGTCTACGACCTCACCAAGTCCGTCGTCGACGGCAAACCGATGACCGGCACCCAGCGGTACGACCTCCGGTCGGGGCGGGTGGGCTTCTCGGACTCCAACCCGGCGTACAAGGACATGAAGGACATCGTGGCCGCCGTCGAACAGGCCAAGAAGGACATCATCAGCGGCAAGGTGAAGGTCAAGACCCGGCCTTGATCCGGGTTTTGTGTGGTGTGTCCGACGTCGTACGTATAACGGCGTCGGATTCCCGCGCGAGGGTCGTACGTATAACCCGTTGCGCCCCCGCGAATCCGTCGCAGTTCAGGCGTCCATGGGCGGGCGCACCCGGCCGTCATCCGCCCGACGCCTGCTGGCCACAGCTCGATAACGGAGCGGACAGAAGGGTTCTTACGGCAGGTCTACGCGCGTTACGCTGCGGCGAAATCAGCGCCGGGTGAGGCGCACTGCACGTACGTGACAGGTCGTACGTGACACGCAGGTCTCTCAGGTCCCCACGTCACGTACGTATCCCACGTCCTTGTACATAAGGAGTTCGTCTCTATGCGCCGGGTGTCCCGAATCGCGCTCGCGTCTGCCGCGACCGCCGCTCTCGCCGTTTCCGTCTCCGCCTGTGGCGGTACCTCCAGCGACGCCGCCAAGAGCGAGGACGGCAAGAGCAAGGGCGTCGCCATCGCGTACGACATCGGCGGCGAGGGCGACCAGTCCTTCAACGACGCCGCGACCGCCGGCATGAACAAGGCCGCCAAGGACCTCAAGGTCGGCAAGAAGGCGGTCGAGCCGAACGACGGCGAGTCCGACGCCGACAAGATCCAGCGCCTCACCGAGCTGGCCAAGCAGGGCTACAACCCCGTGATCGGGGTCGGCTTCGCCTACGCGCCCGCCGTCAAGGAGGTCGCGGCCAAGCACCCGGACGTCACCTTCGGCATCGTCGACGACGCCACCATCGAGGCCAAGAACGTCGCCGACCTGGTCTTCAGCGAGGAGCAGTCCTCGTACCTGGCCGGTGTCGCCGCCGCCAAGGCCACCAAGTCCAAGACCGTCGGCTTCATCGGCGGTGTCGACAACCCGCTGATCCGCAAGTTCGAGGCGGGCTTCGTCCAGGGCGTCCAGGCCACCGACAAGTCGGTGAAGATCAAGCGCCAGTTCCTCACCGAGAAGGCCGAGGACGGCGGCTTCTCCAGCCCGGACAAGGGCAAGGAGGCGGCCAGCGGCCAGATCGAGGACGGCGCCGACGTGGTCTACCACGCGTCCGGTCTCTCCGGTCAGGGCGTCATCGAGGCCGCCGCCGCCAAGAAGGTGTGGGCGATCGGTGTCGACTCCGACCAGTACAAGCAGAAGGCCCTCGCCAAGTACAAGAAGTACATCCTGACTTCGGCCACCAAGGACGTCGCCGGCGCGGTGTACAACCTGGTGAAGTCGGTGAAGGATGACAAGGCCGAGGGCGGCGTCGTCCGCGCGGACCTCAAGTCCGGCGGTGTCGGCCTCGCCGACTCGAACCCCGAGTTCACGAAGATGAAGGACCTGCAGACGGAGCTGAAGAAGGCCGAGCAGGGCATCACCAGCGGCAAGATCAAGGTCAAGACGGCGCTGTAATGACGGCGTGACGGCCGTGCGACGGGGTGTGGGGAGGATGACTTCCTCGCGCCCCGTTCGCGCGGCCAAGGCTCCAACCGCCTTGCTGGTTCCGGGGTTTGACCTCCGGATCCCAGACCCCGGGCCCCGGACCTCCCGGACCCCCAGCCTCCCAGCCGAGAAGACAGGGCCACACCGCGTGTGCGGCGCAGGCCCCTTTCCTTAGTCCCCGAGGAGAGTGCGCCATCGACGCGTCCACCAGCCCTCCGCCCACCGCCACCACCGCGTGCGCGGTGGAACTCAACGGCATCACCAAGCGGTTCCCCGGCGTCGTGGCCAACCACGACATCCACCTGAGCGTCCGCAAGGGCACCGTCCACGCCCTCGTCGGCGAGAACGGCGCCGGCAAGTCGACCCTGATGAAGATCCTCTACGGCATGCAGAAGCCGGACGAGGGCACCATCGCCGTCGACGGGACCCAGGTCTCCTTCGGCAGCCCCGCCGACGCCATCGCGCGCGGCATCGGCATGGTGCACCAGCACTTCATGCTGGCCGACCAGCTGACGGTCCTGGAGAACATCGTGCTCGGCAGCGAGAAGCTGTACGGCATCGGTGCCGGGGCCCGCCGCAAGATCGCCGAGATCTCCGACCGGTACGGACTCGGGGTGCGCCCCGACGCGTACGTCGAGGACCTCGGCGTCGCCGACCGCCAGCGCGTGGAGATCCTCAAGGTCCTCTACCGCGGCGCCACCACCCTCATCCTCGACGAGCCGACCGCGGTCCTCGTGCCGCAGGAGGTCGACGCGCTCTTCGACAACCTGCGCGAGCTCAAGTCCGAGGGCCTGTCCGTCATCTTCATCTCGCACAAGCTGGGTGAGGTCCTGTCCGTCGCCGACGACATCACCGTCATCCGGCGCGGTACGACGGTGGGCACGGCGATCCCGTCCGAGACCACCCCGCGCCAGCTCGCCGAGCTGATGGTGGGCAGCGAGCTGCCGACCCCGGAGACCGCCGAGTCGACGGTCACCGACCGGCCGATGATCGAGGTCGAGGGCCTGAAGCTGCTCGCCGCGGGCTCGGACCTGCCGCTCCTCGACGACATCTCCTTCACCATCCACGAGGGCGAGGTGCTCGGCCTCGCGGGCGTCGAGGGCAACGGCCAGACCGAGCTGATCGACGCCCTCATCGGCCTCAAGCACGCCGACTCCGGCGTCATCCGCATGGCCGGCGAGGACATCACCGACCGGTCGACGCGCAGGCGCCGCGAGGACGGCGTCGGCTACATCCCCGAGGACCGCCACCGGCACGGCCTGCTCCTGGAGTCACCGCTCTGGGAGAACCGCATCCTCGGCCACGTCACCGAGAAGCCCAACACCCGCGGCAAGGGCGGCTTCCTGCTCGACATCAAGGGCGCGCAGGCCGACACCCGGCGCATCGTCGAGGAGTACGACGTCCGGACGCCCGGCATCGACGTCACGGCCGCCTCGCTGTCCGGCGGCAACCAGCAGAAGCTGATCGTCGGCCGCGAGATGAGCCACAAGCCGCGCTTCCTCATCGCCGCCCACCCCACGCGCGGCGTGGACGTCGGCGCGCAGGCGCAGATCTGGGACCAGATCCGCGAGGCGCGCCGCGAGGGCCTGGCCGTGCTCCTGATCTCCGCCGACCTGGACGAGCTGATCGGCCTGTCCGACACCCTCCGCGTGATCTACCGCGGCCGGCTCGTCGCCGACGCCGATCCCGCGTCGGTCACGCCGGAGGAGCTGGGCTCGGCGATGACGGGCGCGGCGTCCGGCCACCTGGAACACGTCGAGGAGGACACCGGCGGGGCTGCCGGGGACGCCGTCGACGTACAAGAAGAAGCCGCCCCGGAGGACGAGGCCCGATGAAGAAGTTCGACAAGGAGCGCGTGCTCCTCGCGGTGGCCGGACCGGTCATCGCGCTCGTCGCGGCCATGGTGCTGACCTCGGTCGTCCTGGTCGCCTCGGGCAAGAGCCCGATCGAGCCGTACAGCCTGATGTTCGAGCAGGCCACGTTCTCCGACATCCAGGTGCTCATCATCAACGAGGCCGGGATGTACTACCTGGCGGCGCTCGCCGTCGCCATCGGCTTCCGGATGAACCTGTTCAACATCGGTGTGGACGGCCAGTACCGGCTCGCCGCGATGGTCACCGCGGTCGTCGGCGCGCACGTGTCGCTGCCCGCGGGACTCCAGATCCCGCTCCTCATCCTGGTCGCCATGCTCACCGGCGCCTTCTGGTCGGGCATCGCGGGCATCCTGAAGACCACCCGCGGCGTCAGCGAGGTCGTCTCGACGATCATGCTGAACGCCATCGCGACGAGCGTCATCGGCTACCTCACGCTCGACGACAACTTCGGCGTCCCGGTCGGCAACAACCAGACCACCGGCGTCATGCACTCCTCCGGCTGGTTCCCCGGCATCGACATGGGCGCCTCCGGCGAGATCTACGGCTTCGTGGTCGTCGCCGTCCTCGCGGGCGTCCTGTACTGGCTGATCCTCAACCGCACCCGCTTCGGCTTCGACCTGCGGGCCACCGGCGCCTCGCAGTCCGCGGCCGCCGCCTCCGGTGTGAACGCCAAGCGCATGGTGCTCACCGCCATGCTGATCTCCGGCGGCGTCGCGGGCCTCGCGGGCATGCCGATCCTGCTCGGCGACGTGCACACGTACAGCCTGAGCTTCCCGACCGGACTCGGCTTCACCGGCATCACCATCGCGCTGCTCGGCCGCAACAGCCCGGTCGGCATCGCCTTCGCGGCCCTCCTCATCGCCTTCCTCGCCAAGGCGTCCCCGGCGCTCGACTACAAGGGGTACGACAAGGAGATCGCGGTCATCATGCAGGGCCTGATCGTGATCGCGGTCGTCGTCTCGTACGAGGCGGTACGCCGCTGGGGCCTGCGCCGCCAGCAGCAGCGGGTCGGCGAGGAACTGGCCGCCGCGGCACGTGCGGCGGGCGACAGCAACAACGGCAACAACGACTCCGTGAAGGAGGTGGCTGCCCGATGAGCACGGCAACCGTCACCAAGGCCGCGCCCGCGACTCCCGCGCCGGGCCGCCGCCGCGTCTCGCTCCCCGTCCTGCTCCTGATCATCGCGGGCGTCCTCGTCCTGACCTCCGTGGTCCGGCTGATCACCGACGCCCACGGCATCACCTCCACCGGCCAGATGTCCGGCGCGCTGCGCCTGGCCGTGCCGATCGGCCTCGCGGGCCTCGGCGGCCTGTGGGCCGAGCGCGCGGGCGTGGTCAACATCGGCCTTGAGGGCATGCTGATCCTCGGCACCTGGTTCGGCGCCTGGGCGGGCTTCCAGTGGGGCCCGTGGGTCGGCATCCTCTTCGGCGTCCTCGGCGGGGCGCTCGGCGGACTGCTGCACGCGATCGTCACGGTCACGTTCAACGTCAACCACATCGTCTCCGGTGTGGCGCTGAACATCCTGGCCCTCGGCACCACCCGCTACCTGTCCACCTTCGCCTTCGAGGGCGAGGAGGGCGGCACGTCCAAGCAGTCGCCGGGCGTGGACTCGCTGGGGAAGTTCTCGGTGCCGGGCCTGTCCGACTGGCTCCAGGACCTCAACCAGAAGCACTGGTTCCTGGTCTCCGACCTCGCGGGCCTGCTCGGCGGCCTGCTCACGGACGTCTCGCCGCTGACGCTGATCGCCGTGGCGATGGTGCCGCTGAGCTGGTTCGTCCTGTGGCGCACCGCGTTCGGCCTGCGCCTGCGCTCCTGCGGCGAGAACCCGATCGCGGCGGAGTCGCTCGGCGTCAACGTCTACAAGTACAAGTACCTGGCCGTCGTGATCTCGGGCGGTCTGGCCGGGCTCGGCGGCGCGTTCCTCTCCCTGGTGGCCTCCAACATCTACCTGGAGGGCCAGACCGGCGGCCGCGGCTACATCGGCCTCGCCGCCATGATCTTCGGCAACTGGATGCCGGGCGGACTCGCGCTCGGCGCCGGCCTGTTCGGTTACACCGACAGCCTGAAGCTGCGGGGCGGCGGCACGAATGTCCACGCCCTGCTGCTGCTGATCGCCATCCTTCTCCTCATCGGCGCGGCCTATCTGATCTGGCGCAAGCGCTACGTCCCCGCGGTGGTCACCGCGGCGGTCTCGGCGCTGATGTTCCTCTGGTACGGCTTCACCGACGAGGTGCCGAACCAGGTCGTGACGGCGACGCCGTACGTGGTGACGCTGCTGGTGCTGTCCCTGTCCGCCCAACGGCTGCGGATGCCGAAGGCGGACGGGATGCCGTACCGGAAGGGACAAGGGAAGTGACCGCTGCCGCGGACGTCGACTGGGACGCGCTCCGGGAGGCGGCACGGGACGCCATGTCCCGCGCCTACGCCCCGTACTCGGGCTTTCCGGTCGGCGCCGCGGCGCTGGCCGACGACGGCCGGACCGTGACCGGCTGCAACGTCGAGAACGCCTCTTACGGCCTCGGCCTGTGCGCCGAGTGCGGCCTGGTCTCCCAGCTCCAGCTCACCGGCGGCGGCCGTCTGACGCACTTCACCTGCGTGGACGGCAAGGGCGACATCCTGATGCCGTGCGGGCGCTGCCGCCAGCTCCTGTACGAGTTCGGCGGCCCGGGGCTGCTCCTTGAGACGTCGTCCGGGGTGCGGTCGCTCGGCGACATGCTGCCGGACGCGTTCGGGCCGGAGCACCTGAACTGACGGTCGGCCCTTCGTCCTTGGGCGAGGGGCTGCCTTCAGCTCAGGGCTCTATGCGCGTAGAGTCCCGTTGCACGGTTGCCGTGGCGCCCAATGATCACCGCACCATCAATTGAGTAACCCCCACGGCGAGCAATTTGGTCCGCGAGAGCGGCGCCGGTTTAGGCGCAAAAGAAGGGCATGCCATGGACGTCATCTCCGTAATTCGTACGAAGCGGGACCGGGGCGAGCTGAGCGACGAGCAGATCGACTGGGTCATCGACGCGTACACGCGCGGCGCCGTGGCCGACGAGCAGATGTCGTCCCTGGCGATGGCCATCCTGCTCAACGGCATGAACCGCCGGGAGATCGCCCGCTGGACGGCGGCGATGATCGCG
Source organism: Streptomyces aurantiacus JA 4570 (assembly GCF_000414115.1). GTDB lineage: Bacteria > Actinomycetota > Actinomycetes > Streptomycetales > Streptomycetaceae > Streptomyces > Streptomyces aurantiacus_A. Next base: position 17,543 of record NZ_AOPZ01000136.1, on the reverse strand, counting down.
AGCGGCGAGCGCATGGACTTCTCGTCGCTGTCCCGCCCCACGGCCGACAAGCACTCCACGGGCGGCGTGGGCGACAAGATCACGCTCCCGCTCGCGCCCCTCGTGGCGGCCTGCGGCGCCGCCGTCCCGCAGCTCTCCGGCCGCGGCCTCGGCCACACCGGCGGCACCCTCGACAAGCTGGAGTCGATCCCCGGCTGGCGGGCCCTGCTCTCCAACGAGGAGATGCTGAACGTCCTGAACGACGCGGGCTCGGTGATCTGCGCGGCGGGCGACGGCCTGGCGCCGGCCGACAAGAAGCTCTACGCCCTGCGTGACGTGACCGGCACGGTGGAGGCGATCCCGCTGATCGCCTCGTCCATCATGTCGAAGAAGATCGCCGAGGGCACGGGCTCGCTGGTCCTGGACGTGAAGGTCGGCACGGGCGCCTTCATGAAGAACCTGGACGACGCCCGCGAGCTGGCCTCCACGATGGTGGGCCTCGGCACCGACCACGGCGTCCGCACGGTCGCCCTCCTCACCGACATGTCCACCCCGCTGGGCCTGACGGCGGGCAACGCCCTCGAAGTCCGCGAGTCGGTCGAGGTACTCGCGGGCGGCGGCCCCTCCGACGTCGTCGACCTGACCCTCGCCCTGGCTCGCGAGATGCTCGCGGCGGCCGGGCTGCCGGACGCCGACCCCGCGAAGGCCCTCGCCGACGGCTCCGCGATGGACGTCTGGCGCCGCATGATCGCGGCCCAGGGCGGCGACCCGGACGCGCCCCTCCCCGTGGCCCGCGAGACCCACGTCGTCACGGCCCCCGCGTCCGGGGTCCTCACCCGCCTCGACGCGTACGACATCGGCGTCGCCGCGTGGCGCCTCGGCGCGGGCCGGGCCCGCAAGGAGGACGTCGTGCAGGCCGGCGCGGGCGTCGAACTCCACGCCAAGCCGGGCGACTCGGTCGAGGCGGGCCGGCCCCTGCTCACCCTCCACACGGACACCCCCGAGCGCTTCGAGTACGCGCTCCAGGCGCTGACGGGGGCGTACGACGTGGCACCGGCCGGGACCGGGTTCTCGGCGCGCCCGATCGTCCTGGAGCGGGTCTCGGCCTGACGGCCTCGTCGGGCCGGCGCGCTCAGGCGTCGGCCCACAGGTCCGTGGACAGGTACTTGAGACCGGAGTCGCACACCACGACGGCGAGGGTCGTGCCGCGCATCTCGCCGTCCAGCAGCTTCAGGGCCGCGGCGATGTTGGCGCCGGAGGAGAAGCCTCCGAAGATGCCTTCCCGGGCCGCGAGGCGGCGGGCGGCCGACCTCGCCTCGTCGCCGGTCACCTGGACGAAGCCGTCGATCGGTACCCGGTCGAGGAAGTCCAGATCCGCCATGGCGTAGCCGCCGCCCTGGATCGGGTGATCGGGGTCGGTGACGGGCCGGCCGGCCACGACGGCGGCGCCTGCGGGTTCGACGACGAAGCACCGCACGGCCGGGTTGTGTTCCTTGAGGGCTTCGGTCACACCCCTGTACGTGCCGCCCGAGCCCAGGAAGTCGACGAAACCGTCGATCGCGCCGCCCGTCTGCCGCCACAGTTCCTGACCTGTGCCGCGGTAGTGGGCGAGCCAGTTGCCGTCGCGGTGGAACTGGTCGGCGCGGAACGCGCCGCGGGCTTCGGTGATCTCCCGCGCTCTGGCCTCGACGAGTTCCAGGTCGCCGCCGGAGACCTGCCCGGGCAGGGAGCCGGGCAGCTGGTCGACGAGCACCACCTCGGCACCGAGCGCGGCCATCATCCGGGCCCGCTCCGGTGAGTTCCCCCGGGACATGACCGCGATGAACGGGTAGCCCTTGACGGCGCACACGATCGCCAGGCCGGTGCCCATGTTGCCGCTGGTCAGCTCGACCACGGGCTGTCCGGGCCGCAACAGCCCGGAGCGTTCGGCCTCCTCGATGATTCCCCTCGCCGCGCGGTCCTTCTTGGACCCGCCCGGGTTCAGGTATTCGAGCTTGGCCAGGACCGTGCCGTCGAGGCCGCTCGTGAGCCGGTCGAGCCGCACCAACGGGGTCGCCCCGATGGCTTCCACGGCAGAGGGCAGAACTTCGCTCATCTTCGCTTCCTCTCCTCGGTGCTGGGTGCTGGGTGCTGGGGGGCTGGGTGCGGGGCCTGGGTGCGGGTTGCTGGTTGCCGGTGGCTGGTCGTCGGCTGCCCCAGAACTCACTCCGGCAGCAACCGCCCCCGCCTCCCCAGCAGAAACTTCTTGAACGCCGCCACCGGTGCCGTGTCCGGATGCCCCTCCAGCCACGCCACCCCGATCTCCCGGACGGCCCGCTGGCCGGTGACGGTGAGCTCGACGACGCCGGGGCGGGCCACGGCGGGCGGGGGCAGCAGGGCCACCCCGAGCCCCGCCGCGACCAACCCCCGCAGCGTTTCCGCCTCCTCGCCCTCGAAGGCGATCCGGGGGCGGAAGCCCGCGTCGGCGCACAGGTCGTCGGTGATGCGCCGCAGGCCGTAGCCGGGTTCGAGGGTCACGAACGCCTCGTCGGCGGCCTCGGAGAGGCGGACGCGTTTGCGGCCGGCGAGGCGGTGGTCGTCGGGGACGACGAGGCGCAGGCGCTGTTCGTCGAGGCGGCGGGCGACCAGGCCGGGGGCGTCCGGGACGGGGGACGTCAGGCACAGGTCGAGTTCCCCGGCGCGCAGGCGGTCGAGCATGGCCTCGCCGTAGTTCTGGACCAGGGAGAAACGGATGCGGGGGTGGTCCGCGCGGAAGGCGCGGATCAGTCCGGGGACGGTCTCGGAGCCCATGGTGTGCAGGAAGCCGAACGCCACCTTCCCGGAGGCGGGGTCGGCGTCCGCGCGGACCGACTCGACGGCCCGGCCGACCTCCGCGAGCGCCCGCTCGGCGGACGCCAGGAACGTACGCCCCGCGGGCGTCAGCGACACCGCCCGACCGTGCCGGGCGAACAGGTCGACGCCCAGGTCCCGTTCGAGCCGCACCAGGGCGCGCGAGAGCGTCGACTGCGGCACGGCCAGCTCCTGCGCGGCCCGCGTGACGTGCTCGGTGCGGGCCACCCCGGCGAAGTACGCGAGCCGCGGCGCGAGCAGCCGCACGATGTCAGCCGTGTCCTCGACGAAGTGAGCTGTGTCCTGTGTGTCACTGTTCTGCGACAGGCGAGCGCGTGACCTTGGCTGATGCTGCATGGGAACGATTATGGCGATTCCATGCATTGGACGCATGAGAATCATGGTCGTACGTTCGTGGCATGCCTCCTGCCAGTAGCGGGGCGTCCGCCACCCACGCGGCCGCCCTCACTCCGTCGTCCCCGAACCCCAAGTCCACCGCATCCCCCGCCACTCACGACTCGCGCATGGCACCGGGAGGCCCCGGCTTTCGCCGCATGAGCTTCGCCCTCTTCCTGGCGGGCGTCGCCACCTTCGCGCTCCTCTACTCCACGCAGGCCCTGCTCCCGCTGATCTCCGCCGACCTCGGCGTGAGCGCCTCCACGGCGAGCTGGACGGTGTCCGCGGCGACCGGCGCGCTGGCCCTGTTCGTCCTGCCCCTGAGCGCCCTCTCGGAGCGCTTCGGGCGGCGCACCCTGATGACGGTCTCGCTGACGGTGGCCGTCGCCGTGGGGCTGCTCATTCCGTTCGCGCCCACCGTCGGTACGTTGATCGCGCTGCGCGCCGTCCAGGGCGCCGCCCTCGCCGGACTCCCGGCGTCCGCGATGGCGTACCTCGCCGAAGAGGTGCGTCCCAAGGCGCTCGTCGCCGCGATCGGCATGTTCGTCGCGGGCAACAGCATCGGCGGCATGAGCGGCCGCATCGTCACCGGCTGGGTCGCGCAGGCGTGGGGCTGGCGCTGGGCGCTCGCCGTGGTCGGCCTGCTCGCGGTCCTCGGGGCGATCGCCTTCCGCGCGCTGCTTCCCGCCCCGCGCCACTTCACGCCGGGCACGCTCAGCCCCAAGTCCCTCGCCCGCACGGTCCGTTCGCACCTGGCGAACCCGCTCCTGTGCCGCCTGTACGCGATCGGCGCGCTGTTCATGACCGTGTTCGGCGCGGTCTACACGGTGATCGGCTACCGCCTCACCGAGGCCCCGTTCTCGCTCCCGCAGGGCGTCATCGGCTCGGTCTTCCTCGTCTACCTCGTCGGTACGGCGTCGTCGGCGGCGGCCGGGAGGCTCGTGGCCCGGCTCGGCCGGCGCGGCGCCCTCTACCTCGCCGTGAGCACGACCGCGGGCGGTCTCCTCCTGTCCCTGTCGACCTCCCTCCTCATGGTCCTGCTCGGCCTGGTCCTGATCACCGCCGGGTTCTTCGCGGGCCACGCGGTCGCGTCCTCGTCGGTGAGCCGCACGGCCACCACGGGCCGCGCGCAGGCGTCCGCGCTCTACCAGTCCGCGTACTACGTGGGCTCCAGCGCGGGCGGCACGCTCGGCGCCATGGCCTTCCACGCGGGCGGCTGGGGCGGCACCGTCGCCCTGGGCATCCTCGCCGTGGTCGGCGTCGTGTCGATCACGCTGTACGGGAGCCGGGTGGCGCGCGTGGAGCGGGTGACGGCGGCACGGACGGCGCGGACCGCCTGACCCGCCGGGCCCCCATACCGTAAACAACCCCTGTGAGCTGCCGTTTTCGCCGCTCCGGAGGCCATTGTCAGTGCGCTCCTGTAGCTTCCGAGGTGCTGGGAGTTCCGCGCCGGTAAGGCACCGGCAGAAGGCCGACACGGCACAGGCACCATGAGGCACGCAGAGGCACAGGGGTGGGTTGGGATGAGCAACAGCGCAGGGGCGACCACAGAGCTGGACGCGGGTCTTGAGAAGCACCGCGTCGAACTGACGGGGTACTGCTATCGGATGCTGGGCTCGGCCTTCGAGGCCGAGGACGCCGTGCAGGACACGATGGTCCGCGCCTGGCGGAGCTTCGACAAGTTCGAGGGCCGCTCCAGCCTCCGCTCCTGGCTGTACCGCATCGCGACGAACGTCTGCCTGGACATGCTCAACGCCGGCAACCGCCGCGCCCGCCCCATGGACCTCACCGCCTCCACCCCTCTCGCCCAGGCGGCCCTGACCCCCCGCGCGGACAACGTCTGGCTGGAGCCGATACCGGACGGCCGGGTCCTGCCCACCGTCGCCGACCCCGCCGAGGCCGCCGTCGCCAAGGAGTCCGTGCGCCTCGCCTTCATCGCCGCCCTGCAGCAACTGCCCGCCAAGCAGCGGGCGGTGCTCATCCTGCGCGAGGTCCTGGCGTGGAAGGCGAGCGAGGTCGCCGAGCTCCTCGGCACGACGGTCGCCTCGGTCAACAGCGCCCTGCAGCGCGCCCGCGCCACCCTCGCCGAGCGCCCGGCCGACGACACGGCGACGTCCGACCCGCTGGACGACGAGCAGCGCAAGCTCCTCGACCGCTACGTCACCGCCTTCGAGGGCTATGACATGGCGGCCCTCACCGCCCTCCTCGCCGAGGACGCCGTCATGACGATGCCCCCGTTCGACCTGTGGCTGCGAGGCCCTCAGGACATCACGGGCTTCATGTCCACGATGGGCGCCACCTGCGCGAACTCCCGGCTGCTGCCCATCGAGGTCAACGGCACCCCCGGCTTCGCGCAGTACAAGCCCGACCCGGACAAGGGCGGCTTCATGCCCTGGGCGATCCAGGTCATCGAGATCTCAGAGGGCCGGGTCGCCGGATTCCACTGCTTCCTCGACACCGAGCGGTGGTTCCCGTTCTTCGGGGTCCCGCTCCACCTCGACGCATAGCTCCGTCTCCAGCTCGACGCACAGCTCCGCGAGACCGACGAGGCGGAGCAGCGCCCACAGGGCCGGGGCCGGGCCGCGCAACCGCAGCCCCGTCCCGGCCCTGCGGGCGGCGAGTCTCAGCCGCGCCACGGCCTCCACGGTCACCAGGTCGGCGGTGGTGACGGCGCCGACGTCACAGATCACCTCGTCGGCACCGGACGCGAGCACGACGGCCCGCAGGTCGGCGCAGAGGCGGGGGATGTCGTCCTGACGGACGGGCCCGGCCACGACGACGAGATTCGGCGCATGCACTTCGGAGACAGCCACGTTAGGGGGACCGCCGGGGCGGGCGGAACTCATCGGCAGCCGACGGCATGCGGCGGAAAATAGCGGGGGTCCGGGGGCGGCAGCCCCCCACGCGGCGGAGCCGCAAATCGATACAGCCAGGAAGGGGCGGGGTGGGGGAACAGCTCAGCGCAGCGTCTTGCCGAAGCCGGAAGCCAGCGGCATTCGTAACCCCAAAGGCGGCGGCGCGGCCAACGCGTCCTCAAGGGGCCGGGCATAGGCGTGCCCGAACAACGAGCCCTGCACAAAGTTCGCGGCCAGCGCATGCACCTCGGAGTGGTGCTGGCTGAGCCGATGCCCATCGGAGTGGACCTCGAACCGGCAGACGTCCCGGTTCGTCTTCTTCGCCCGCGCGGCGAGCCGGAACGACAGCTCGGGATCGGTCCGTTCGTCGTTCGTGCCGTGCACGATCAGCACCTGCCGCCCCGCGAGCTGCTTCACCGGCTCGGGCGGCGCGGCCACATCGTCCTCGGGCAGCCAAGGGGCCAGCGCCAGAACGGAGTTGACCGCGGTGTGCCCGGCGGCCCGGAGCGCCGCGCGCCCGCCCATGTCGACCCCGGCGAGGCACACGGGAACGTCGCCGTAGCGGCGCCCGACCTCGTCGGCCGCCCACTCCGCGTCCCGCGCGAGCTGCGCCTCCGCGCCGTTCCAGCCGCCGACGCGATAGTGCACGACATGCGCGGCGAGCCCGTCGGCCTGCCCGGCCCGCGCCAGCGAACGCCCCAGGGAACGTACCGCCGCGGCGGCGAGCGGGGAGGGCCTGCGGGCGGACGCCTCATGGCCGCCGGGCAACAGCAGCGCCACCGCGCTCACCGTCGCGGGGCGCGCGCCGATGACGCGCCCGAGCCTGGCCGTACGCACGGGACGGGACGTCGCTTGCTGTGCCATGGCAGAACAGTGTCAGAAGTCATGGTGTCTGCCACCCGTCCGCAGGGTCACTGTTACGTATCGACCGATGAGATCTACGCGCGTAGGCGTTAGAGTGCGGAAATGACGAGCCAGACCAGCAAGATCAGCGCAGCGAGCGGTCCCTCGGGCCGCGCGAGCCACCCCGGCACCCCCGACTCCGAGCAGATCCGCCGCGCCCCGAAGGTCCTCCTCCACGACCACCTCGACGGCGGCCTGCGCCCCGGCACCATCGTCGACCTGGCCCGGGAGAACGGCTACGAGGGCCTGCCCGAGACCGACCCCGACAAGCTCGGCGTCTGGTTCCGCGAGGCGGCCGACTCCGGCTCCCTGGAGCGGTACTTGGAGACCTTCGCGCACACCTGCGCCGTCATGCAGACCCGCGACGCCCTCTTCCGCGTCGCCGCCGAGTGCGCCGAGGACCTGGCCGAGGACGGCGTCGTCTACGCCGAGATCCGGTACGCCCCCGAGCAGCACCTGGAGGCCGGCCTGACCCTCGAAGAGGTCGTCGAGGCCGTGAACGACGGCTTCCGCGAGGGCGAGCGCCGCGCCAAGGCCAACGGTCACCGCATCCGCGTGGGCGCGCTGCTCACCGCCATGCGGCACGCCGCCCGCGCCCTGGAGATCGCCGAACTCGCCAACCGCTACCGCGATCTGGGCGTCGTCGGCTTCGACATCGCTGGCGCCGAGGCCGGCTTCCCTCCCACCCGCCACCTCGACGCGTTCGAGTACCTGAAGCGGGAGAACAACCACTTCACCATCCACGCCGGCGAGGCGTTCGGCCTGCCGTCCATCTGGCAGGCGCTGCAGTGGTGCGGCGCCGACCGGCTCGGCCACGGCGTGCGCATCATCGACGACATCAAGGTCACCGACGACGGCACGGTGCAGCTCGGCAGGCTCGCCTCGTACGTCCGCGACAAGCGCATCCCGCTGGAGCTCTGCCCGAGCTCCAACCTGCAGACCGGCGCCGCGGCCTCGTACGCCGACCACCCCATCGGTCTGCTCCGCAAGCTGCACTTCCGGGCCACCGTGAACACCGACAACCGCCTCATGTCCGGCACCAGCATGAGCCGCGAATTCGAGCACCTCGTCGAGACATTCGGTTATTCGCTCGACGACATGCAGTGGTTCACCGTCAATGCGATGAAGTCGGCGTTCATTCCTTTCGATGAAAGGCTGGCCATGATCAATGACGTCATCAAGCCCGGTTACGCCGAGTTGAAATCCGAGTGGCTGTTCCGTCAGACCGCTTCTACCAGCGGATCTTCCGAGGTCTGAGCTGCGCGCGACATCCGAGAGAACGGCCGGGGACACGACTCCCCGGCCGTTTTCGGATGTTTGCGGGGCGACCTTGAGGGTGTTTACGGTCGAGGACCGCTCCACGCCCCCGTCATCAAGGACGCATTGAAGATGAAGCAGTCTGCTGCCAAGACCCTCGGTGTCGCCGCCCTCGGTGCCGCCTTCGCCGCCACGGCCGCCGGTGCGGCGAACGCGGCCTCGGCCGTGCCGGATGCCGCGGGCACCGTCGGATCGGTCACCTCCGCGGTGCCGGCCGGTGAGCTCTCCCAGGTGCTGCCCGAAGGTGCGCCCGAGTCGCTGTCCGCCGGCCAGAGCGCGCTCCAGAGCGGCCTGACCGCCGCCCAGCCCACGCTCGACAAGCTGGCGCCGTCCGGTGACGACGAGGGCGAGGACGGCGGCAAGGCCGACCGCGCGATGAGCGCCAAGCCCGCCCCCGCGAAGCCCGCCGACCCGGTCTCCGGTCTGCTCGGCGGCCTGCCCGTCGTGAACGGCCTGCCGACCAACTCCATCGGCCCCACGAACGCTCTCGGCGCCCTCCCCACCAACAGCCTCCCCACCCAGGGCCTGATGGGCAACGGCCTGCCGGTCGCGGCCACGCCGCTCGGCTGACCCCACCGCACACGCACGACGGGGCGCACCCTTGAGGGTGCGCCCCGTCGGCGTACCGGCCTGCTGTGCCGTGCCCGTCGTCGGACCGGGCGGACGCCGCCGTCACCAGGCCGTCTTCGTCCTGTTCTCGCTGGGGAGCGCGATCCACAGCGCGATGTAGAGCAGGAACTGGGGGCCGGGCAGCAGGCAGGACAGGACGAACAGCACGCGGACCGTCGTGGCCTTCCAGCCATAGCGGCGGGCGATGGCAGCGCACACGCCGCCGATCATGCGGCCGTCGGTGGGGCGGGCAAGGGCGGACATGGGGGCTCCTTCGTGGACCGTTGCCGGGTCGGGGCGGGAGGCGGCTTGTCGTCACCTCGTATACCCAAGGTAGGTCCGCGAAACGGGCAAAGCGTCAGGCTAAGGGGCGATACCGACCCTGGGAATCTTCGGGGTCGACCCCTGAGGGGCCTCCTCCCGGAAGCGGGCCGCACGGGGCCGCCCGGAGGACCGGCGGCGACGCAGCCGGGCCCGCACGGCGGGTACCACGGCGAGATGCGCGAGCGCCACGCCCAGCGTGTTCAGGAGCAGCGAGTCCACGTCCACGACCTGCCCCGGCACCCCCGTCTGCAGCAGCTCGATGCCCAGGGAGAGCAGCGCGCCCGCCGCGACCGTACGCGCCAGCGAGGCCAGCGGCGACACGTCGAGCCGCCCCCCGGCCAGCGGCAGCAGCACCCCGAGCGGCGCGAGCAGCAGCAGCGCCCCGCCGATCTGCCGGGCCGCCTGCTCGGGGCCGCGCTCCAGGTCGGCCTTGATGCCGGCCAGGGGCTCCAGATTCGCGGCGCTCACCCAGGGCACGTCCAGCGGGCGCAGCGTGATCCACGCGACGACCAGGAGATGCGCGACGAGGAGGACCACTCCCGCCGCGCGAAAGCGAATGGCGGCACCGCGCCCGCCCGAGCCTTGACGCACGCCACCCAAGACGCGGGGGGCGGCGGGATCGGTTCCGTGTGTGAGCGTCCGCTTTGGCGGCGCGGCGCGCCGCCTTGCCGGATCAGCCCTCCACGGCCCGCGACGGGGGCGCCACGGTCCCCGGCCGGGCGCGCACCTCCGGGGTGCACTCGTACCGGCGCAGCGGGCCGCCTGCCGGGCCGCCCAGAACGACCGAACCGGCGCCGTCGGAGGCCGCGCTGTCCGCGTAGGTGCACACGATCTGGGCGAGCGCGGGCGCCGACAGGTCCCGCGGGGACCGGGTCAGCCGCAGCGCCTCGTCCGGGTCGCCGCGCCGCGGCCCCGTGACCGTCATGCCACGGCGCACGTCCGTCGCGTACCCCGCCTGCTTCGCGGCCTGGGAGGGCGGAGTGGACAGCTCGTCGAGGAGCGCCTGCGCGATGCGGACCCGGTCCGTGGACGCCTTCTCGGTGGGGATCCGCACCGTCCGGTCCACGGCCACGAGCTGGGACGAACACACAAGGAAGATCTGCACGGGCACGCCGACGGCCTCGTCCTGCGGCGAGATGCCCGAGTCCGACGCCACGCACGGCACCCGCGAGGGCGCCGCCCCGAAGTCGGTCGGCACCTCCGTGGAGCGGATGCCGCAGCCGGACACCGTGGCGAGCACCGCGGCGAGCGCGGCGACGGCCGACGCGGCCCTCAGCCGTCGCCTGGTCATGACTGTTCCTTGCCTTCCTCGGGGCGTTCCCCGTCCCCGTCCGGCCCGTCCTGCGGGTCCTGGTCGGGCTCCGCCGTCAGCGGCGAGGGGTCCCGCGGCAGCCGCAGCGTGAACACCGCGCCGCCGGCGGGCGAGTTGGCCGCGGTGATCTCGCCGCCGTGGATGTGCGCGTTCTCCAGGGCGATGGAGAGGCCGAGCCCGCTGCCCTCCGACCGCGGCCGGGACGCGCTGGCCTTGTAGAACCGGTCGAAGACGTGCGGCAGCACGTCCTCCGGGATGCCCGGGCCCCCGTCGCGTACGGAGATGACCAGGCTGTCGCCGTCGAGGCGCACCGAGACCTTCACCGGGGAGCCGCCGTGCTTGAGGGCGTTGCCGATGAGGTTGGCGAGGATGACGTCGAGGCGGCGCGGGTCCAGGCGGACGGTGGTGCCGCGCTCGGCGTCCAGATCGACGGCGTCCAGCCAGGCGCGGGCGTCGATGCACGCGGTGATCTGGTCGGCGATGTCGACGTCGTCGAGGACGAGGCGGGCGGTGCCCGCGTCGAAGCGGGTGACCTCCATCAGGTTCTCGACCAGGTCGTTCAGGCGCCGCGTCTCGCTGACGACGAGCCGGACCGCGGGCTCGATCATGGGGTCGACGGAGCCGGTCTCGGCGTCCAGCTCCTCCTCCAGGACCTCCGTCACGGCGGTGATCGCGGTCAGCGGGGTGCGCAGCTCGTGCGACATGTCCGCCACGAAGCGGCGGCTCGCCTCGTCGCGGGCGCTCATGTCCGCGACCTTCTTCTCCAGGTTCTCCGCGGTGCGGTTGAACGTACGCGACAGATCCGCCAGTTCGTCGGTGCCCGAGACCCGCAGCCGGGTGTCCAGCTTCCCCTCGCCGAGCCTGCGCGCGGCGACGCCCAGGCGGTGCACCGGTTTCAGGACGGTCGTCGCGGCCGCCTGCGCGAGCAGCGCCGAGCCGACGAGCGCGAGCGCCGTGGCGATCGCCAGGGACCAGCCGAGCGAGCTGAGGTCCTTGGCCTCCGGCTCCAGGGACTTGAGCATGTAGCCCGTCGGCCCGCCGCCGATCACCTTCGCCCCGCCCACCAGATAGGGCGTGCCGTGATCCGTGGTCCGCTGCCAGTACAGGTGGTACGGGCTCTTGTTGCCGGACGAGACCGGCTGCTCCTTCTTGACCGCCTCCCGCAGCGCCTTCGGCACCTTGGTGAGCGTGAAGGCGTCCAGGTCGGAGTAGCCGAAGATCTGGTCACCGGCGGCGTTCTCACTGATCAGCAGCACGCTGTAGCGCTGGCTGCTGTTCGCCATCTGGCCGGCGGCGGCCTGCAGTTCGTCCTGTGTGGGGTTCGGCGGCAGCGCGCCCGCGCGGGTCTGCAACTGCTGCCGGAAGTCCTTCAGGGCGGCGTCCTGCGCCCGCGTGAGGACGGCCTCGCGGTTCAGCCAGTACGCGATGCCGGACGCGGAGACCGCGGCGGTCAGCGCCACCAGGGCGAAGACCACGACGAGGCGCAGCCGCAGGCTGGTGAAGCGCAGGCCGGACAGGAACGCCTTGCGGGCCGCGGGCAGACCGCGGAGCTTGTCGTGCGGTTTGGTCACTGAGGCGTGTCCAGCCGGTATCCCACGCCCCGCACCGTACGGATCAGCGTCGGCGAGGACGGCACGTCCTCGACCTTGGCGCGCAGCCGCTGCACGCAGGCGTCGACGAGCCGGGAGTCGCCGAGATAGTCGTGCTCCCACACCAGACGCAGCAACTGCTGGCGCGACAGGGCCTGCCCGGGCCGCCGGCTCAGCTCCAGGAGCAGCCGCAGCTCGGTCGGCGTGAGCTGCAGGTCCTCGCCGTTCTTCGTCACCGTCATCGCCGCGCGGTCGATCACCAGCGAACCGAACGTCGCCGCGTCGTTGGCCTCGCGTTCGCCGCGGCGGAGGACCGCGCGGATCCGGGCGTCGAGCACCCGCCCCTGCACCGGCTTGACCACGTAGTCGTCGGCGCCCGACTCCAGGCCCACGACCACGTCGATGTCGTCGTTGCGCGCCGTCAGCAAAATGATCGGCAACTGGTCGGTGCGCCGGATGCGGCGGCACACCTCGAAGCCGTCGATGCCCGGCAGCATCACATCCAGCACGATCAGGTCCGGCCGCTGTTCGCTCAGCAGTTTCAGACCGTCCTCGCCGGTGGCAGCAGTGGCCACCCGGTGGCCCTGGCGCGTCAGCGAAAGCTCCAGGGCCGTCCGGATGGCGTCGTCGTCCTCGATCAGCAACAGGGAAGGCACAAACGTCATTCTGTCCCATGGTGCGGGCCCAGTTCGACTGTTGGTGGGGGTCTCACACCGCACCCACACGAGAAAGCGGCGCCCTTCCGGCGCCACGGGGCCTGTTGCAGGGCTGTGACAGTCGGGGGACACCGCCATGAAGTGGCTCCGGCAGAGTTTTGGTCACACGGAAATCCCAGACTCCACGACGGGGGGCGCGAGATGAACACGCTGCACAGCACCAGCTCAAGCGCAGTTGTCACGCGTCTGCACGACCTCGGCCGGAGTTCTGAGAAGCACGAGAAGTCCGGTGCCGTGAGCGGGCGGGGGTGCGCTCGCGGCACCGGGCGTCAGCACACCACGTACATGACGGTGGTTGACGCACTCAAGGGCGGCGGTGACACGGGAGCTCACGGGGGAGCCGCGTACAGGGAGGTCTCGGGGGAGCGGACGCGGCCCCGGACGGAGAGCACGGAGAGCGAGGACGCCGAAGCGGCGTTCACCGCCTACGTCCAGGAGCGCCGCGCCTCCCTGTACGCCACCGCCTACCACCTGACCGGTGACCGGTTCGAGGCCGAGGACCTGCTGCAGAGCGCGCTGTTCTCGACGTACCGGGCCTGGGACCGGATCAGCGACAAGGCCGCCGTCGGCGGCTATCTGCGGCGCACCATGACGAACCTGCACATCAGTGCCTGGCGGCGCCGCAAGCTCAACGAATACCCGACCGAGGAACTGCCGGAGACGGTGGGCGACACGGACGCGATGCGCGGCACCGAGCTGCGCGCCGTGCTGTGGCAGGCCCTCGCCCGGCTGCCCGAGCTCCAGCGCACCATGCTGGTCCTGCGTTACTACGAGGGCCGCACGGACCCGGAGATCGCGGACATCCTCGACATCAGCGTGGGCACGGTGAAGTCCAGCATCTGGCGGTCGCTCCGCCGGCTGCGCGAGGACGAGGTCCTCAGCTTCGGCCGTGACCAGGAGGAGTCCTTCGGCGAACTGGTCGCCTGAGGACGGGGGGACGCGGGGGCCGTCGCTTCGGGGGAAGTGGCGGGAGCAGTTGATGGGGAACCCACCCGGGGGGAACTGGGGGGTGGTGGGGACCCACGGGGGAAACGGGGGTCCACGGGGGACCAGCGGGGAAACAGACAGCGGGACCGGAGGGCCGGGGGGTCTTTCCGGGCCCGCTGTTTGGCGTTCGCCTCAGGCTGTGCGGCGTTGGGCTCAGGCCGCCGCGCGGGCCTTGACGCAGCGGCCCGCCGCCGCGGCCGCGAGCCGGCCGAGGGCCTCCTCCTTGCCGCAGGGGTGCGCGCCGAGCGCGGTCTGGCGGGCCACGATGGAGCGCTCCGCGCGCATCAGACGCCAGCCCCGGCGCAGCAGGAACGGCACGGACTTGCGGCCCTCGCGCAGATCGCGCAGCAGGCGGCGCCGGAACGTCGTGGCGGGGCGCCCGCGCAGACAGATCGCGTCCGCCAGGACACCGAGGTCACGGCAGCGCTCCACGATGTCGGCGGCGAAGATGCCCTCCGCGATGAACAGCGGCGTGCGCTCGATGTCCAGCGACTCCTCGCCGACCCGCGCGCTCGTCGCGATGTCGTACACCGGGACCCGGGTGCGGCCGGTGCGGCACAGCTCGGCGATCGCGGCGAGCGCGACGTCCGCGTCCCAGGACAGCGGGGAGTCCCAGTCGATGTCCGACGTGCCGGCGACCTGAGGCAGCGACGGGTCGGTGCCTTCCTTGTAGAAGTCGTCGAGGCACAGCACGGGCAGCCCCGAGCGGGCGGCGAACGACGACTTGCCCGAGCCGGAGGGGCCGGCGAGCAGCACGACTCGGGTGGGTATCGGGGGATGGGAGCCCAATGTCTGTGAACCTTCTCACCAGTGGTCTCGCCGGCACAGGCTCGCCGACGTTGGTCCGAGCCATTATCAACCGCTCGCGGGGACGCGCCCAGCCCCGGTGCGCCGGAAGCGGGTCAGCGGTGCTGGAGGACGACCTCCGGGTGGTCCGCGCTCGGGCCGTCCAGGAGCGGGCTCGGCCTGCCGCGCAGGTGCAGGTCGAAGAAGGCCCCGGTGTAGGCGCCGGTGATCGCCGCGGCGCGGCTGCCCGGCAGCCCCTCGGGGTCGTCCTCGCCCAACTGGCCGGCCAGGGTGGCCAGGTCGGTGAAGGCGAAGTGGTCCGCGCCGGACACCGTCGCCCAGCGCTTCCAGCCGCCGAGCCGGTCCCACGCCGTGTCCCAGATCCGGTCCCCGCCTCCCGGGCTGCGGTCGGCCGCGGTGCCCAGCATCAGGAACGGGCGGCCGGACAGGTCCGCCGCGGACCCGAGGCCGGGGAAGGGGCCGTCGAGGTTCGCCCCGGCGCGGATCCGTCGGTCCTTCGCCATGGCGGCGGCGGTGCCCGCGCCGCCGAGCGAGTGCCCGGCCATGCCGACGCGCTTCTTGTCGATCACGCTCGCGTACCGCCGCAGCTTGCCACCGGGCTTGCCGTCCGGCTTTCCGGTCAGTGCGTCGAGGACGTACGACAGGTCGTCGCCGCGGTCCTTGGCGGCGGGCTCGAAGGTGTCCTTGTCGACCTGGCCGCAGGCCGCGCACGGCAGGGTCCCCTTGCCGGGGAACTCGACGCCCACGGCCTCGTACGCGTGGTCCGTCACCGCGACGACGTACCCGCGGCTCGTCAGCTCCTCGGCCAGGCCCGTGAGCGTGGTGCCGGGCACCTCGAAGCCGGGCGAGAGGATCACCAGCGGAAACGTGCCGCGGTCGGGCGTCGCGCCGAGGCGGGTGTGGGTGCGGGTGCCGCTCAGGACCTCCGCGGGGACGTCGTCGATCCCGCGGTCCTCAAGGAGCAGCCGCGCGCCCTTGGTGCTCATGTACGGGGCCGGGGTGCCGGTGTCCTTCCGCGCCGGGTAGTACAGCGACACCATCAGCTCCCGCGGGCCCGCCTTCGGCACCCACGGGTCGCGGCGGCTGTGGTCGACGAGGTGCAGGGAGGTGCGGCCCACGGCGTGCGGGCCGGTCGAGGCCGGGAGCCTCAGGCGGGTTTCGGAGGCCGTGGAGGCGGCGGGCGAGTGGGCCGGGGCCTTGTCGGCGCCGGTGGACAGAGCGAGCGATCCACCGGCGAGGGCGCAGGTGAGGAGGGCGGCCACGGCTCCGCGACGGCGGGGCTTGATCGTTTTCATGGGCGGGAGTTCCTTCTCTCGCGGCCGCACACCGTGCCGCGGCGGCCTCGGCCCTTCGAACGTAGGAGCCCGGCCGGGGCGGCGAATCCCGCCGCGGAGCCAACCTCGCGGATGGCTCCGTGGAGCCACCCGGCGCCGTGCGGTCACCTGGTCACGACGTCGTGCCGCCCGGCACGACGAGGCCGCTCTCGTACGCGAAGACCGCCGCCTGGGTGCGGTCGCGCAGCCGGAGTTTGTGCAGGACGCGGCCCACGTGCGTCTTGACCGTCTCCTCGGCGACGGTCAGCGCGGCGGCGATCTCCGCGTTGGACAGGCCCTGCGCGATCCGGGCGAGCACCTCGGTCTCGCGGCCGGTGAGGGCGTCGATCCGCACGTCGGACCGCTGCCGTCCGGGCCCGGCCCCGGTGCCCAGGCGCGCGAACTCCGCGATGAGGCGCCGGGTGAGGTCGGGGGAGAGCAGCGCGTCGCCGCCCGCCACCACGCGTACCGCTTCGGCGAGTTCGACGCCCGACGCGTCCTTGAGCAGGAAGCCGGTGGCTCCCGCGCGCAGCGCCTCGTACACGTACTCGTCGAGGTCGAAGGTGGTCAGGACCAGGATCCTCGGGTCGACGTCGGGGTGTGCCGTGATGCGGCGGGTGGCGTCGAGGCCGTCGACGCCCGGCATGCGGATGTCCATGACCACCACGTCCGGCCGCAGCTCCTCGGTGCGGGCCACGGCCTCCGCGCCGTCCTTCGCCGCGGCGACGACCTCGATGCCGGGCTGGGCGCCGAGCAGCACCGAGAAGGCGTCCCGGACCATCGCCTGGTCATCGGCGATCACCACGCGGATCGTCATGCGGGGATGTCCTTGTCGGTGAGGGAGGCGGTGTCGGCGGGGGACGCGGACGCGCTGGGTGTCGCGGGGGCGGTCGGGAGGGCCGCGGCGACTTCGTACCCGCCGTCCGGCGTGGGACCCGCGGCGAAGTCGCCGCCGAGCATCGCGGCGCGCTCCCGCATGCCGGTGACGCCGTGGCCCGCGCCGGGCGAGGGCGGGGCGGGCCGGGTGGCCCGGCCGTTCGTGACGCGCAGGGCCAACGTCGCGTGGCCGTAGGCGAGTTCGACGGACGCGTCGGCGCCCGGGGCGTGCCGCAGGGTGTTGCTCAGCGCCTCCTGGACCATCCGGTACGCCGACAGCTCCACGCCCGGCGGCAGCGGGCGCCGGGCCCCCTCGACCCGCGCGGTCACCGGCAGCCCCGCGGCCCGCACCTGCGACAGCAGGGCGTCGAGCCCTGCGAGGGACGGCTGCGGGGTGGTGTCGGCCGGGGCGTCGCCGGGGGCGCCTGCGCGCAGCAGGCCGAGCATCCGGCGCAGTTCGGCGAGCCCTTCGAGGGCGTTCGCGCGGATCGCCGCCAGCTCGGTGACCAGTTCGCGGGGCGGATCCGGTACGCGGTAGGGCGCGGCGTCGGCCTGGATGGAGATGAGGGACATGTGGTGGGCCACCACGTCGTGCAGCTCACGGGCGATGCGGGCACGTTCCTCCAGGACGGTGCGCCGCGCCCGCTCGTGCGCCGCCGCCGCGGTCTGCTCGGCGAGCCGGGCCCGGTCCTCGCGGCGGCCGCGGCGGACGGCGCCCGCGAGGAGGGCGG
>NZ_AOPZ01000135.1 GCF_000414115.1 Streptomyces aurantiacus JA 4570 | reverse complement strand
GGCCCTCTCCTCGAACCACGCGTGCAGACACCGCTCCACCGGCTCGGTGGCGGGCACCGTGTTCCATTCGGTGAGCACCTGACGGCGTTCCGCGGAGTCGAGGGTGCTGAGGCGGGATATCCGCTCGTCCGGTGCGGCGACGACGGCGTGGAGCAGCGCGGTGTAGTGCCGTATGAAGCGCTGGACGGTCGCGCGGTCGAAGAGGCTGGTGTTGTACTCGAAGGCACCGATCAGCCCGTCGGGCGTCTCGCGCAGGTCGAGCGTGGCGTCGAACTTGGTGATGTCGAAGTCGAACTCGACGAGGGAGACGTCGAGGTCGCCGAGGCGCACCTCGCGCTCGGTGTGGGCCTCCTGGAGCACGAACGCGACCTGGAACAGCGGCGACCGGCTGAGGCTGCGTTCCAGCTGCAGGGCGTCGACGACCGCTTCGAAGGGCACGTCCTGGTGGCTGAACGCCTGGAGCGCGACGTCCTTCACGCGGCCGAGCAGGTCGGTGAAGGCCGGGTCGCCCGACAGGTCGGCGCGCATCACCAGGGTATTGGCGAAGAAGCCGATCAGCCCTTCGGACTCGATGCGCTGGCGGTTCGCGACGGGCGTGCCGACGGCGATGTCCGTCTGGTCGCTGTAGCGGTGCAGCAGCAGGGCGTAGACGGACAGCAGCGTCATGTACAGCGTGACGTCGTGCTCGTCGGCGAGTGCCTTCAGCTTCCGCAGCAGCTCCTCGGGGAGCTGGAAGCGTTCGTGCGCGCCCTGGTACGTCTTGATCGCCGGGCGGGGCCGGTCGGCGGGCAGCGACAGCCGCGCGTCGACGCCGTCGAGCCGCTGTGTCCAGTAGTCGAGCTGGCGGTCCTGCACCTCGTCGACGAGCCACTGGCGCTGCCAGTGCGCGTAGTCCGCGTACTGGATGGGCAGCGGTGCGAGCGGCGACGGCTCGCCCGCGTGGAACGCCTCGTACAGGGTGACCATCTCGCGGAAGAACACGCCGAGCGACCAGCCGTCGGAGACGCTGTGGTGCATGGTCACCAGCAGGACGTGCTCCTGCTCGGACTGGCGCAGGAGACGGACGCGGATGAGCGAGTCGTGGGCCAGGTCGAAGGGTGCCACGGCCTCGCGTTCACAGATCGACTCCAGCGCGGCGGGTTCGGTGAGCTCCTCCTCGGAGACGGTGAAGTCCCGGCCGTCGCCGATCTCCTGGTAGGGCACCCCGTCCCGTTCGACGAAGCGGGTGCGCAGCGCCTCGTGCCGCTGGACGATCTCGTCGAGGGCGCGCAGCAGGGCGGGGCGGTCGAGCGGGCCGCGCAGCCGCATCGCCATCGGGATGTTGTAGTACGCGCTGGTGCCGTCCAGTTGGGCCAGGAACCACAGGCGCTGCTGGGCGTAGGACAGCCGGTCCGGCCCGCTGCCGGAGCGCGGGCGGGGACCGATCGCCTCCAGGACGGACAGGTCCACGCCCTGCTTCTTGAGCATCGCGATGAGGGCGCGCTGCTTGTTGGCGGGCAGGGACTTGATCTTGCGGATCAGGTCGAGGGAGGTGTCGGGGCGCGTGCTGTTCGCCGTCGGCGTCGGGGGCGTCGTGGTCACTGGTTCCGGCCTTCCAACGCGTCGAGCTCTTCGTCGCTCATGTTCTCGATCAAGTCGATGCTTTCCAGGATGGTGGCCACGTCGAGCGGCCCGCCCTGGGGTGTCCCGGGCGCGCGGCGCTCCACTTCCGCGGCCATCGCGGCGAGGGTCGGCCCCTCGAAGACGGACTGCACGGTGAGCTCCGCGCCGGTCGCCTGGGCCAGGCGGTTGACCAGGCGGGTCACGAGCAGCGAGTTGCCGCCGAGGGCGAAGAAGTCGCTGTGCGCGTCCAGGTCGCCGGCGTCCGTGCGGAGCAGCTCCGCCCAGACGCCCGCGACGGTGAGCTCGGCCTCGGTGCGCGGCGGGGTCCGGCGCTCGGCCGACCGCAGCCGGTCCTCCGGTGCCGGCAGGGCCCGCTGGTCGAGTTTGCCGTTCTGGGTCAGCGGCAGCTCTTCGAGCAGGACGTGCGCGGCCGGGACCATGTACTCGGGCAGTGTCGCGCGCAGTGCCTCGCGTACGTCGGTGACGAGGGCGGTCCGGCCGGACCAGCGGGGCCGGGCCGGGGCGGCGGCGCGCTCGGCGCTCTCCCAGTCCTCGGGGTGCTCGGCGCGGCGGGCGTACACGTTGTAGAGCGTGGTGTTGCGCAGCAGGCGGTTGCCCTGTTCGCACACGACGGCGTACCCGAGGGCCTTGAGGAGCGTGACGACCTTCTCCAACTGGCCGTCGACGTCGTGGAGTTCGACGACGAGCTGGCGGATCTTCGGCCAGTCCCGCCAGTGGATGCCCTTGAGCACCTCGTACTCGGCGTTCTCCACGTCGATCTTCAGCAGGTCGATGCGGCCGATGCGCTCCTCGGCGATGATCTCCGAGAGGGTCCGCAGGCGGCAGGTGAACTGTTCGCTGTCGAGGCGGGCGTCGACGACCGCGTCGACGAGCTCGTCGCCCGCGGTGTCGTCCTGGCCGCCGTCGGTCAGCTCCTCCTGGTTGCGCAGATAGGAGCGCACCAGGTCGTGGGCCTGGTCGGCGGTCGTGACGCTGGAGGAGATGACGGTGTTGTGGCGGTAGAAGGTGAAGGTCTCCTCTGTCGCCTTCGCCGCGAGGCCGCAGTCGTACACCTTGGCGTTCAAGCCGTGCAGGGCGACGTTGCGGCGCAGCGAGTCGAAGACGGGCGGGATCGGCTCGAAGGCGTATATCCGCGCGTCCGGGCAGCGGCTGCCCGCGAACAGCGTGAACAGGCCGATGTTGGCGCCGACGTCGACGACTGTGTCGCCGTCCTCGATGGTGATGCCGTTCCGCAGGTATTCCAGGTGCGTGAAGATCTCGTCGTAGACGAAGTCGGTCTCGCTCTTGTTCTGCTGGAACACCGTCATGCCGTTGGGCAGTTCGTAGGTGCGGGCGAGCGCTTCGGGGTCGGTGCATTCCAGGTGCAGCAGTTCGCGTACCGCCGGGGCGTGGTCGGGTGCCGGGACGAGGTAGGCGACCAGGCGCTGGTCCTGCTCGTCGCCCTCGTCGTCGTAGTCGCGCACGATGACGCGGGCGTCCTGGACGGCGGGGTGTTCGGCCAGGCGGGCCTCGATCTCGCCCAGCTCGATCCGGAACCCGCGGATCTTCACCTGGTCGTCGTTGCGGCCCAGATATTCGAGCGAGCCGTCCGGCAGCCAGCGGGCCAGGTCTCCGGAGCGGTACATCCGTCCGCCCGGCTCGGGGCAGAAAGGGTCGTCCAGGAAGCGTTCGGCGGTCAGCTCGGGACGGTTCAGGTAGCCACGGGCCACGCCGGCGCCACCGACGTACAACTCCCCCACCACGCCGACGGGTGCGGGGCGGCCGCGCGAGTCCAGGACGTAGGTGCGCAGGTCGGGAATGCGTCGGCCGATGGGGCTGACGGGCCGGTCGGCGTCGGCTTCCGTCAGCGGGTGGTACGTGACGTGGACGGTGGTTTCGGTGATGCCGTACATGTTCACCAGCTCGGTGTCCTTGTTCACCGCCCGCCGCGACCACGGCTTCAGCGAGGCGACCTCCAGGGCCTCACCACCGAAGACCACCGTGCGGATGGCATGCGACTCCGGGTCCTCGCCCTGCG
>NZ_AOPZ01000134.1 GCF_000414115.1 Streptomyces aurantiacus JA 4570 | reverse complement strand
CTCCGGGTCCTCGCCCTGCGCGGCGATCAACTGCCTGAAAGCACTCGGCGTCTGGTTGAGCACCGTCACACCCGAGGCACACAGCAGCCGGTAGAAGTCCTGCGGGCTCCGCGTCACCGCCTGCGGTACGACCACCAGCCGACCGCCGTGCAGCAGCGCACCCCACATCTCCCACACCGAGAAGTCGAACGCGAAGGAATGGAACAGCGCCCACACGTCCCGCTCACCGAAACGGAACCACTCGTCCGTCGACGTGAACAACCGCACCACATTGCGGTGTTCGACCATCACACCCTTGGGCACACCCGTCGAACCCGACGTGTA
>NZ_AOPZ01000133.1 GCF_000414115.1 Streptomyces aurantiacus JA 4570 | reverse complement strand
CGCAGGGCGAGGACCCGGAGCCGCATGCCATTCGTACGGTGGTCTTCGGTGGTGAGGCCCTGGAGGTCGCCTCGCTGAAGCCGTGGCTGGGGCGGGCGGTGAACAAGGACACCGAGCTGGTGAACATGTACGGCATCACCGAGACCACCGTCCACGTCACGTACCGCCTGATCACCGATGCCGACGCGGACCGAACCGTGAGCCCGATCGGCGAGCGCATCCCCGACCTGCGCACCTACGTCCTCGACGGACACGGGCGTCCGGTGCCGGTGGGCGTGGTGGGGGAGTTGTACGTGGGTGGTGCCGGGGTGGCCCGTGGCTACCTGAACCGTCCCGAGCTGACCGCCGAACGCTTCCTGGACGATCCGTTCTGCCCCGAGCCGGGCGGGCGGATGTACCGCACGGGTGACCTGGCCCGCTGGCTGCCGGACGGCTCGCTGGAGTATCTGGGCCGTAACGACGACCAGGTGAAGATCCGCGGGTTCCGGATCGAGCTGGGCGAGATCGAGGCCCGCCTGGCCGAACACCCCGCCATCCAGGACGCCCGCGTCATCGCCCGCGAGGACACCCCGGGGGACAAGCAGCTCGTCGCCTACACCGTGCTGAGCCCCGCCGACGAGACGGCCGGCCCGAGCCCCGCCGACGAGACGGGCAACCTGCGCGCCGAACTCGCGCGCCACCTGCGCCGGACCCTGCCCGACCACATGGTCCCCAGCGCCTTCGTGGAGCTGGAGCGGCTGCCCATCACCGGCAACGGCAAGCTCGACCGCGAGGCGCTGCCCGCACCCGGCATCGAAGCCTTCGCGCAGCGCGCGTACACGGCGCCGAGCACGGACACCGAGCGGACGCTCGCCGGGGCCTGGGCCGAACTCCTCGGCTTCGACGAGAACCGCGTCAGCGCGCACGACAACTTCTTCGCGCTCGGCGGGCACTCCCTGCTCATCACCGTCCTCATCGCCCGCCTGAAGGAGCACGGACTCGACGTCACCGTCCGCGCCGTCTTCAGCAGCCCCACGCTCGCCGACCTCGCCGCCGAGATCGACCGTGCCGCCCCGGACACCACCGCGTACGCCGTGCCCGCCCCGGCGATCCCGGAGGACTGCGAGCGGATCACCCCGCCGATGCTGCCGCTGGTCGCGCTGAGCCAGGCCGACATCGACGCCGTCGTGTCCCACGTGCCCGGCGGCGCCCCCAACGTGCAGGACGTCTACCCGCTCGTACCCTCGCAGGAGGGCATCCTCTTCCATCACCTGATGGACCCCGCCCACGACCCGTACGTCATCCCCATCCTGCTCACCGCCCCCGACCAAGAGGTGTGCGACGCCTTCGTCGCCGCCCTCCAGGCACTCGTCGACCGGCACGACGTGATGCGCACCGCCGTCGTCACCGAGGGCCTCGGCGAACCCGTGCAGGTGGTGCTGCGCGAGGCCCGCGTCGACGTGGAGCACCGGGTGCTCGACGCCGCCGACTCCACCGCCGCCGAGGAGCGGGCCCGCGCCTGGCTGGCCGACCCGGGCAGCATCGCGCTCGACCGCGCGCCGCTGCTGCGGCTCGCCGTCGCCGCCGACCCGCACTCCGAGCTCCGCTTCCTGCTGCTGCGCGTCCATCACCTCATCGAGGACGCGACCTCCCTGCGCCTCATCCTCGAAGAGCTCGCCGCCCACCTGGCGGGCCGCACCGCGGACCTCGCCACGCCCCCGGCCTACCGGGACTTCGTCGCCCACACCCTGCACCAGCTCGCCACGAACGACGCCGAGGCGTACTTCCGCCGCGAACTGGGCGACGTCACCGAGCCCACCACACCGTTCCAGCTCGTCGACGTGCACGGCGACGGCAGCCGCGTACGCGACCTGCGCCGCTCGCTGCCCGCCGCTCTCACGGACCGGCTGCGCGAGCAGGCACAGCGGCTGCGGATCGGCCCCGCCGCGCTCTTCCACGCCGCGTGGGCGCTCGTGACGGCCGCCACCAGCGGGCGCGACGACGTGGTGTTCGGCACGGTCCTGTCCGGCCGGCTCCAAGGCGTCCCCGGAGTCGAGCGGATGCTCGGCAACTTCATCAACACCCTGCCGCTGCGGGTCCGTCTGACGGACCGCAGCGTCAAGGACCTGGTATCGGCCGTCGACACCTCCCTCAAGGAACTGATCTCCTTCGAGCAGAGCGCGCTGACCCTCGCCCAGTGCTCCAGCGGACTGGACAGCGACGCCACCCTGTTCAGCTCGATGATCAACTACCGGTACTTCGAGCCGCGCCGGGGCGACCGGGGCGCGGCCACGCTGGACGACCTCGGCCTGCGCTGGCTGGGCTCCCTCGACCGGACCAACTACCCGGTGGGCGTGTCCGTCGACGACACGGGAACCGAACTGTCCCTCAACGCCCAGGTCGACGGGACGCTGTCGCCGGACGCCGTGCTGGGCTACCTGGAGACGGCCCTCGCCGGCCTCGTCGACGCCCTCGCCGTGGACGACGGCAACGGCACGCGGGCGCTCGACATCGACGTCCTGCCCGCCGCGGAACGCGACCGCCTGCTGACCGAGTGGAACGACACGGACAAGCCGTACCCCGACGACCACTGCCTCTTCGAACTCTTCGAGGAGCACGTCCGGGAGCGGCCCGACGCGATCGCCGTCGAGCACGGCGAGCGGCGGCTGACCTACGCCGAGATCAACGCGCGCGCCAACCGTGTCGCCCACCACCTGCGGGAACAGGGGGTCGGCCCGGACACCGTCGTCGGCCTGTGCGCCCGCCGCTCGCCGGAGCTCGTGACCGGCCTGCTCGGCATCCTCAAGGCGGGCGGCGCGTACGTCCCCATCGACCCGGACTACCCCCAGGAGCGCATCCGCACCCTGGTCGCGGGCTCCGGCGCGGACATCGTCCTCAGCCAGTCCACGCTGCCGCGCGCACTCCTCGACGTCGACCGGCCGGACGACGCCGAGCGCCTCCAGGTCGTCCACCTCGACACCGGCGAGCGCGCCGACGACGGCGCCCAGGTCCTCGCCGGCCGCCCGGAGCACGACCTGTCGCGCGCCGAGCTCGGCCTCACGCCCGAGCACCTGGCCTACGTCATCTTCACCTCGGGCTCCACCGGCGTGCCCAAGGGCGTCCTCGTGGAACAGCGAGGCGTCGTACGCCTGGTGCGCAACCCGGACTACTTCCCGACCGATACCGGCACCACCGTGCTGCACCACTCGTCGATCTCCTTCGACGTCGGCTCCCAGGAAGTCCTCGGCCCGCTGCTGTGCGGCGGCCGGCTCGTCCTGCACGACGGCGACTCCAAGGACGTGGGCGCGCTCCTCGACCGTGTCGAGCGCTCCGGCGTGACGATGATGGCCCTGTCCGCGGCGTTCCTGCCCGCGTTCGCCGAGGCGGCCCAGGGGCGGCGGCTGCCGCTCACCTACCTCGGCGTCGGCGGCGAGGCGTTCTCCGCCAAGGACGTGCGCCGCCTGTACGCGGCCCACCCCGGCCTGACCGTCGTCAACGCCTATGGGCCCACCGAGAACAGCATCGCCTCCACCTGCCACGTGATCCCCCGGGACATCGCCGAGGACGCGGTCATCCCCATCGGGGGGCCCATCGCCCAGTCGACCGCCCACGTGCTCGACGCGCACCTGCGGCCCGTGCCCCTGGGAGTCGTCGGCGAGCTGTGCGTGGGCGGCCCGGGCGTGGCCCGCGGCTACCTCGGCAACCCCGGGCTGACCGAGGACCGATTCGTCGCCGACCCCTTCGCCACCGCGCCCGGCGCCCGCCTGTACCGCACCGGCGACCTGGTGCGCCGACTGTCCGACGGCACCCTGGAGTTCATCGGCCGCGTCGACGACCAGGTGAAGGTCCGCGGCTTCCGCGTCGAACTCGGGGAGATCGAGAACGCGCTGCAGTCCCACCCCGCCGTGCACGGCGCCGTCGTCACCACGCAGGCCGGCGGCGACGCCAAGAAGCTCGTCGCGTACGTACGGCCCACGGCCGACTGGCTGGACGCCACCGCGCGGGAGCAGAACGCCGAACTCCTGGAACAGTGGCAGGACCTCTTCGAGGACCAGTACGGGACCGACGCCACGGACGGATCCGGAGACCCGGACGGCACCGGAAGCCCGGAAGACGTCGAAGGCTCGGGTGGTACCGGAGACGACCTCAACCTCGTCGGCTGGAACAGCAGTTACACCGGGGACGCCATCCCCGAGGACGAGATGCGCGCCTGGATCGACGGCACCGTGGAGCAGATCGAGGCACTGCGCCCCCGCAGGCTCCTGGAGGTCGGCTGCGGCACGGGCCTGCTCCTCTTCCGCTACGCCGGCTCCTGCGAGGCCGTGCACGCCGTCGACATCTCGGCGTCCGCGCTGGCCGGAGTGCGGCGCGGCGCCGACCGCCGCGGCTGGTCGCACGTCACTCTCGCCCAGGGCGACGCCCGGTCCGTGACCGTGCCCGACGGCACGGCGCAGTTCGACACCGTCGTCATCAACTCCGTGGTCCAGTACTTCCCGAACCGGCTGTACCTGGAAGAGGTCATCGAGCGGTTGCTGCCGCTCGTCGCCGACGGCGGCCGCATCCTCGTCGGCGACGTCAGGAACCTCGACCTGTTCGCGGCGCACGTGACCGCCGTCGAGCGCAGCCGCCTCTCCGCGCCCGTCACCGTGACCGCGTTGGCCCGCCAGGTGCAGCGCCGCCGCCAGCAGGAGCCCGAACTCCTCGTCAGCCCGAGCTACTTCGCCGGCCTCACCGAGCGCTTCGGGGACATCGGTTCCGTCGACATCACCGTCAAGCGCGGCACCGGCGACAACGAAATGGTCAGCTACCGCTACGACGTGGTGCTCACCAAGGGGCAGCGCGCCCCGGACGCCGACGACCTGCCGTGGCTGACCGTCACCACCCCCGACGAACTGCGCGCCCTGCTCACCGACGGCAGCCGCACCCGGTTCGGCGTCACGGGCCTGGACAACCCGCGGATCGCCGACGACGTGCGCGTCGCCGAGAGCCTGCGCGGCGCCACCACCCAGAGCCACGTGGAGCCACTGGGCGCGAGCCGCCTCCCGGCCGCCGCCGTCCAGCGGGTGCGGGAGCTGGAGGACGCCCTCGCTTACGCCGAGGAACTCGGCCACCAGGTCGCCGTGACCTGGTCGCAGGACCGGCTCGACGGCCTCGACCTGATCCTCACGAAGGGGGAGCGGCCGCACGCCCGGGCCCGCGGCGCGTACGGCGCCACGTACCTGGCGAACGTGCCACAGGTCGCCCGCACCGGCCAGACCCTGACACGGGCGCTGAAGGACCACCTCGCGGGCAGGATCCCCGACTACATGGTGCCCAGCGTCTTCGTGGCCCTCGAAGAGCTGCCTCTCACCTCCAACGGCAAGGTCGACAAGCGGGCCCTGCCCGCCCCCGGCGAGGCCGACGTGCACAAGGAGACCTACGTCGCGCCGGGCACCGGCACCGAACGGGCGCTGTGCCGCCTCGTCCAGGACGTCCTCGGCCTGGAACGCGTCGGCCTCCAGGACAGCTTCTTCGACCTCGGCGGGCACTCGCTGCTCGCCACCCGGCTCACCATCCGGGTCAAGCAGGAGACGGGCAAGGAGCTGCCGCTCCAGTCGATCCTCGCCGGGGCCACCCTCGGCGAGCTGGCCGCGGGGCTCGACGCCGCGCCTTCCGAGGCCGCCGCGACCGTCCCGCTGGAGCGAGTCACCGCCACCGGCGACGACAGCCCGCTCTCGTTCCAGCAGAGCGAACTGTGGTTCCGCAACCCGCGCGAGCACCTGGGCTCGTCGTACGACAACGTGCAGATGGCCTACCGGATCCTCGGCCGGCTCGACCGCGCCGCCTACGCGCGCGCCTTCGAGACGCTCGTGGCCCGCCACGCCGTGCTGCGCACCAGCTACGTACGGAGCGGTGACGACCACGTCCAGCGCGTCAACGACGCCACCGGCTTCGCTGTCGCCTTCGAGGACGTCAGCGGGGACCGCGCGGTCGCCGAACTGCTGCGCGCCGAACGGTCGCGGCCGTTCCGCCCCGACGACCGGCACATGCTGCGCGTGCACATCCTGACCCTGTCGCCCCACGAGCACGTCGCCGTCGTCACCCGCCCCTGGGGCATCTTCGACGGCTGGTCGACCGGAGTCTTCGTCGCCGAGCTGAACGCCGCCTACCAGGCCCTGTCCCGGGGCGAGGAGCCCTCGCTGCCCGAACTCCCCGTGCAGTACGCGGACTTCGCGCGCTGGCAGCACCAGGTCGTCGACGGCGAGGCACACGCGCGGCAGGAGGCGTACTGGCGCTCGCAGCTCGCCGGACTGCCCGCCCGCGCCGACCTGCGCACCGACTACCGGCGGCCCGGAACGAAGTCGTACCAGGGGTCCTCGGTCGAGGTGAAGGTCCCCGCGGAGGTGCTCGGGCAGCTCAAGCGCGTCAGCCAGGAGCACGGCGGCACGCTCTACATGACGCTCCTGTCGGCGTTCGCCACGCTCCTCGGCGCACACACCGACGACCGGGAGCTGGCCATCGGATCGCCGGTGACCAACCGGCCGCACCCGGACCTCGAACGCCTCGTCGGCTACTTCATCAACGTCCTGGTGCTGCGCCTCGACATCCGGCCCGAGCAGACCTTCGACGAGCTGCTCGCGAAGACACAGCGCGTCACGGCGGCGGCGCACGAGCACAAGGACATCCCGTTCGCCGATCTGGTCACGGCCCTCGTGCCCGAGCCGGACCCGGCGCACTCGCCGCTGTTCCAGGTCATGTTCAACCTGGTGCCCGCCGCCGAAGCCCCGCCCGCCGGCGCCGACGACCCCGGCGCGCTCGGCTTCGTGCCGCTGCGCACCGACAGCGGCACCGCGAAGTTCGACCTCAACCTCGTCGTCCGGGAGACCCCCGACGGCCTGCACGGATACCTGGAATACAGCACCGATCTGTACGCCAGGAACACCGTCGAGGAGATGGCGGCCACCTATGAGAGGTTGCTGCTCAAGATCGTTACGCAGCCGGGCGCGAGCCTCACCCGGCTGCGCGACGCGGCGGCGGACGGAGCTCTCGGATGAGCCCCGCACACGTCGGCACCCGCCCCACCCCACCGTCCAGCGAAGGCACGCACATGACCAAGGACCAGACGTTCACCCTGATCACCGAGGCCGTCCGGGAGATCCTGCCCGAACTCGCCGACCGTGACCTGCACGAGTCCGACACCCTGGACGCGCTCGGCGCCAACTCCATGGACCGCGCGGAGATCGTGATGACCGTCCTG
Organism: Streptomyces aurantiacus JA 4570; assembly: GCF_000414115.1. Classification (GTDB taxonomy): domain Bacteria; phylum Actinomycetota; class Actinomycetes; order Streptomycetales; family Streptomycetaceae; genus Streptomyces; species Streptomyces aurantiacus_A. The sequence continues at coordinate 22,638 of NZ_AOPZ01000133.1, read as the reverse complement.
GAGGAGATGGACCTCGACATACCCCTCGTCGAGACCCACGGGCCGCAGAACCTGGGCGAGCTCGCGCGGCACCTCAGCGACACGGCAGCGGTCAAGGCCCGGTGACGTGAGGGACACCGCAGGACTCGTCGTCACCGGCCTCGGCGTCACCACCGCCGTGGGCCAGGGCAAGACCGCCTTCACCCGGGCACTGTTCGCCGCGGAGCACCGGTTCGCCGTCATGGACCGGCCCGGACGGCAGCTCGGCACCCGCTTCGTGGGCGCCGAACTGCCGGCCCTGGAGCCGACCACCCGCCTCGGCGCCCGGGAGCTGCGCACGGCCTCCCTCACGGGACAGGTCGCCCTCAGCACCCTCGAAGAGGCGTGGACCGAGGCCGGCCTGGACGGCTGTGACCCCGACCGCGTCGGGCTCGTCATCGGCGGCAGCAACCTCCAGCAACGCGAACTCGTACGCGCCCAGGACCGGCACCGGGCCAAGCCGCACTTCCTGCGGCCCAGCTACGGCCTGTCCTTCCTGGACACCGACCTGTGCGGCCTGTGCACCAGCGCCTTCGGGATCCGCGGCCTCGCGCACACCGTGGGCGGCGCGTCCGCCAGCGGGCAGCTCGCCGTCATCGAGGCCGCCGAGGCCGTCGCCTCCGGCCGCGTCGACGTGTGCGTCGCCCTGGGCGCGCTCGCCGACCTGTCGCACTGGGAGCTCCTCGGCCTGCACGCCATGGGCGCCATGGCGGCCGAGGACCACGCCGACGCCCCCGCCGACGCCTGCCGTCCCTTCGACAAGGCCCGGTCCGGCTTCGTGTACGGGGAGGCATGCGCGGCCCTCGTCATCGAACGCCGGGGCGCGCGTCCCGACGCCCCCGCCCCGTACGCGCGGCTCAGCGGCTGGTCGGTGCGCCTGGACGGCAACCGCGACCCCAACCCGTCCCTGGACGGCGAGACCGCGGCGATCCGCCAGGCACTCGACCGCGCGGGCCTCACCGCCCGGGACATCGACTACGTCAACCCGCACGGCACCGCGTCCCCAGCCGGGGACACGACCGAGGTGGCGGCACTCAAGGCGTGCGGCCTCACGCACGCGGCGGTCAACGCCACGAAGTCGATCACCGGCCACGGTCTGACGGCGGCAGGGGCCGTCGAGGCGGCCGCGTCCCTGCTGCAGATGCGCCACGGACGGCTGCACCCGACCCGCAACCTCACCGACCCCGTCGACGACGCCCCGCGCTGGGTGCGCGGCGCGCCCGTCGAGGCCGACATCCAGCACTGCCTGAGCCTGAGCATGGGCTTCGGCGGCATCAACACCGCACTGTGCCTGAGCGCGTGCGACGCATAGAGAGCAGAACAGCGAACCCCATGTCCCGCGTCGGTATCGAAGCGATGAACGTGTTCGGCGGCTCCGCGGTCCTCGACGTCATGCAGTTGGCGCGGCACCGGGAGCTCGACCCCGCACGCCTGAACAACCTGCTGATGAGCGAGAAGACCGTCGCGCTGCCCTTCGAGGACCCGGTCACCTTCGGGGCCAACGCGGCCCGGCCGCTCCTCGACCGGATGAGCGACGAGGAGAAGAGCCGCATCGAACTCCTCATCACCTGCACCGAGTCCGGCTTCGACTTCTCGAAATCGGCGAGCACCTACCTCCACGACCAGCTCGGCCTCAGCCGCAACGTGCGGATGTTCGAGCTGAAGCAGGCATGCTACGCCGGCACCGCGGGACTCCAGATGGCCTGCAACTTCATCCTCTCCGGCACCTCACCGGGCGCGAAGGCACTGGTCATCGCCACCGACATCTCCCGCTACATCCTGGAGGACGGCGACGACGTCGCCGCGCAGGACTGGGCGTACGCCGAACCGAGCGGCGGCGCGGGCGCCGTGGCCCTGCTCATCAGCGACACCCCGCACGTCTTCCAACTGGACATCGGCGCCAGCGGCACCTACGGCTACGAGGTGATGGACACCTGCCGCCCGGCCCCGGACAGCGAGGCAGGCGACGTCGACCTGTCCCTGATGTCGTACCTGGACTGCTGCGAGCAGACCTACCGCGCCTACGAGGCCAAGGTGGAGGGCGCCGACTACCGCGACACCTTCCAGTACCTCGCCTTCCACACCCCCTTCGGCGGCATGGTCAAGGGCGCCCACCGCACCATGATGCGCAAGGTCGCGGGCGCCAAGGGCGCGGCGATCGCCGAGGACTTCGAACGCCGCGTGCGGCCCGGCCTCGGCTACTGCGGCCGCGTCGGCAACATCATGGGCGCGACGGTCTTCCTCTCCCTCGCGAGCACCATCTGCAACGGCACCTACCCCGACCCGCGGCGCATCGGCCTCTTCTCGTACGGATCCGGCTGCTGCTCGGAGTTCTACAGCGGCGTTGTCACCCCCGACGGCGCGTCCCGCCTCCGGGACATGGGCATCGCGAACCACCTCGACGCGCGCTACCAGCTGTCCCTCGACGAGTACGACCAACTCCTGCGGGAGAGCGCGTTCGTCCGCGTCGGCACCCGTGACACCGTCGTCAACCAGGACTTCGTCCCCCGGACCGCACAGAGCGCCGCGGGCGCGTCCCCGCGCCTGGTGCTGCGCGCGATCAAGGAGTTCCACCGGGAGTACGCATGGACCGACTGACCTACTCGACCCTGCGCGTGCGTGAGCAGGGCAGCGTGCTGACCGCGCGGATCCACCGGCCCGAGGCGGACAACGCGATCAACGCGACGCTCGTCCACGAGCTGGACGACGTGTTCGCACGGGCCGCGCACGCGGAGCACACCACCGTCGTCGTCCTCGAAGGACTGCCCGAAGTGTTCTGCTTCGGCGCCGACTTCGGTGTGATCAGCGACGCGGCCCGCGCCGGGCAGGACACGGCCTTCGACCCGGAGCCCATGTTCGAGCTGTTCCGGCGGATGGCGTACGCGGACGTGCTCACCGTCGCGCACGTCCGCGGCAAGGCCAACGCGGGCGGCGTCGGCCTCGTCGCCGCCTGCGACATCGTGATCGCCGACGACAGTGCGACGTTCAGCCTGTCCGAGCTGCTGTTCGGCCTGATCCCGGCGGTCGTCCTGCCCTACCTGATCCGCAGGACCGGCTTCCAGCACGCCCACTACCTCGCCGCGACCACCCAGACCATCGACGCCCGGCAGGCCCACGCGTGGGGACTCGTCGACGCCGTCGGCCCCGACAGCGAGGCGCTCCTGCGCCGCCATCTGCAACGCCTCGGACGTCTGTCGAAGAAAGGCGTCGCCCGCTACAAGACGTATCTGCGCGAGCTGTCCCCCCTGGGCGGACACACGAAGGACGTCGCACTCGCCACCAACCGCGAGGTATTCGCCGACCCCGACAACGTCCGCGCGATCCGGCGCTACGCCGAGGACGGCGTCTTCCCCTGGGAGAGCCCGACGGCCCCCGACGCGGCCCCGGACGCGCCGCACGCGACCAGCCCGCACCCACCCAGCGAGACCACCGTGCCACCACAGGACCAGCCCCACGCCCCGTCACCGCTGCCCGAGCCCGGCCCGCCCACAGCCGCCCTACGGGCGCCCGCGCCACAGGCGGCCGCCGCACGGGTGCCCGCCGCACCCGCCGTGTCGCCCCGCGCCCTCGGTAACCCGCTCTTCCGCGAGGCACACGGTGTCGACTACGCCTACGCGGCCGGAGCGATGTACAAGGGCATCGCCTCCGTCGACCTGGTGACCGCGCTCGGCAACGCCGGCATGCTCGGCTTCTTCGGCACCGGCGGACTCGCACCGGACGCCGTCGACGACGCCATCACCCGCATCAAGAAGGGACTGGACCCCGGCCGTGCCTACGGCATGAACCTGCTCAGCAACCCGGAGGCCCCCGACCTGGAGGCCCGGACCGTCGAGCTGTTCCTGCGCCACGGCGTGCGCTCCGTCGAGGCATCGGCCTACCTGCGCCCCACGCTGCCGCTGGTCCACTACCGGCTCGCGGGCCTCGGCACCGACCCCGACGGGCGGCTCCGCCAGGACCATCACATCATCGCCAAGGTGTCCCGTACCGAGGTCGCCGAACACTTCCTGCGCCCGGCACCCGCCCCGCTCGTCCGCCAGCTGCTCACCGCCGGCCTCGTCACCCCCGAGCAGGCCGAACTCGGCGCCCGGCTGCCGCTGGCCCAGGACCTGTGCGTCGAGGCGGACTCCGCGGGCCACACCGACGGCGGCAACGCCTACGTCCTCATGCCCGCGATGCGTGCCCTGCGCGACCGCGTGACGAACGAGGAACGCTACGCCGACGGCGCCGCCCCGCGCATCGGCGCGGCCGGCGGCATCGGCACCCCCGAAGCGGCACTGGCCGCCCTGACCCTGGGCGCCGACTTCCTCGTGACCGGCTCCGTCAACCAGTGCACGGTCGAGGCCGGAACCAGCGAGGCCGTCAAGGAAATCCTCCAGGGTCTCGGCGTCCACGACACCGAATACGCGCCCGCGGGCGACATGTTCGAGATGGGCGCCCGCGTCCAGGCCGTCAAGAAGGGCACGTTCTTCCCGGCCCGCGCCCAGAAGCTGTACGACCTCTACCTGCGGCACGACTCCCTCGACGACCTCGACCCGCGGACCCGGGCCACCCTGGAGGGCAAGTACTTCAAGCGCTCCCTGGACGAGGTGTGGCGGGAGACCCGCGATCACCTCGCGCGGCGCGGGCCCGAGCGGCTCGCCGAGGTCGAGCGGAGCCCCAAGCAGAAGATGGCCCACGTCTTCCGCTGGTACTTCGTCCACTCCACGCGCCTCGCGCTGCACGGCACCCCCGACCAGCGCGTCGACTACCAGATCCACTGCGGCCCCGCCCTCGGCGCGTTCAACTCCTGGGTACGGGGCACCGACCTGGAGCCATGGCGCAACCGCAGGGTCGACGTCGTCGCCGAGCGGCTGCTGCACGCCACCGCGGCCCTGCTCACCGAACGCCTCACCGCCTACGCGGCCCTGACCACCGGCGCCACCCCTCCGAGGAACGCCACCCCACCCACCTCCGACACCGCCCCCGGCGGACCGGCACCCCTCGCGACGACGGCTGAGTGATCACATGACATCCGTGTACGTATTCCCCGGGCAGGGCTCCCAGCGCAAGGGCATGGGCAAGGACCTGTTCGAGAAGTACCCCGACCTGGTGGCCCAGGCAGACCGGCTCCTCGGCTACTCACTGCGCGAGTTGTGCGTCGACGACCCCGACCGGGTCCTCAACCGCACCGAGTACACCCAGCCCGCCCTGTACGCGGTGAGCGCCCTGCAGTACCTCGACCACATCGACTCCGGGGGAGCGCCGCCCGCCGTCGTCGCCGGGCACAGCCTGGGCGAGTACAGCGCCCTCTTCGCCGCGGGCGCCTTCGACTTCGCAGCCGGCCTCGACCTCGTGCGCAGGCGCGGCGAGCTGATGAGCCGGGCCCCCAAGGGGGCGATGGCGGCGGTCGTCAACCTCGACCAGGAGCGCGTCGCGGACCTCCTGACGGCACTGCCGCACCACACCATCGACATCGCCAACATCAACTCCCGCCGCCAGTGCATCCTTTCCGGCGTCTACGACGAAGTCCACGCGCCCGAGGTCCGCGCGGCGTTCGTCGAGGCCGGTGGCTCCTTCATCCCCCTCAACGTCAGCGCCGCCTTCCACTCGCGGTGCATGACCGACGTACAGGAGGAGTTCGCCCACCACCTCGCGGGCGTGGACTTCCACGAACTGCGGATCCCCGTGATCGCCAACCGCACGGCGCGCCCGTACCCGACGACCGGCTACGCCGACCTGCTGGTCCAGCAGATATCGAGCCCCGTCAAGTGGTACGAGTCCATCTCCTGGCTGATGGCACGCGGCCACGACGACTTCCGGGAGATCGGCCCCGGCAACGTACTGACCAAGCTCACCGCCAAGATCCGCGAGGAGCCGCTCACCATCGCGGAGCCCGCGCGACCCGCGCCCCCCACCCCCCGCCGGACCCCGCGGCGGCCCGAGATCGTCTTCATGTACGGCGGCCAGGGCACCCAGTACCACCGGATGGGCCGAGAGCTGTACGACACCCACCCGGCGTTCCGGGAAGCCATGGACCGGTGCAGCGCGCTGTACGAGGCCGCTCAGGGCACGTCTCTCGTGGCCGCGATCCACGACAGCACGCGGCGCGGCCAGGACTTCGACGACATCCTGCACACGCACGCCGCGCTGTACAGCGTCGGCTGGAGCCTCACCGAGGCGCTGCGCGCGGAAGGCTTCCACCCGGACGCGGTCCTCGGGCACAGCCTGGGGGAGTACGTGGCAGCCACCGTCGCCGGCGCGATGTCCTTCGAGGACGGCTTCGACCTCGTCATGAAACAGGCGCACCTGCTGAAGCTGCGCTGCCGCCCCGGCGGCATGCTGAGCGTCCTCGCCCCGCCCGCCCTGCACCAGCGGCGCCGCGACCTGTTCGCCGGACTCGCCCTGGCGGGCGTCAACTTCGGCGGCGACACCCGCGGCAACTTCGTCGTCAGCGGTGAGTCCGACCGCATCACCGAGGCGCGCGCCGCGCTCGACCGGGAAGGAGTGGTCTCCGTCCGGCTGCCGGTACGCCACGGCTTCCACTCGGCCCTCCTCGACGACATCCGGCACGAGTGCCGGAGCCTGGGACGCGCGGTCACGGTGAGCGGTCCACGGGTGCCGGTGTACTCGTGCGCGTACGCCGCCGAGCTGGATGCCGGGGCCCTGGACCGATGGGACGACTACGCGTGGGACGTGATCCGGGGGCGGGTGCGCTTCGACGAACTCATGGCTGCCTCGTTCCGTGACCCCGAGCGGCACTACTTCGTCGACCTCAGCGCCAGCGGCTCGTTCGTGAACTTCCTCAAGCACGGCTACGGCCCGGGCCACCGCGGCACCTTCGCGATCAACCAGTTCGGCAACAACACGGCGTCGATGGAGAAGCTCCGCGAGGGACTGCGCGAGGTCACCGGGGGAGCAGCTCCCGAAGGAGGAGCCAGCGAGCGCCTCGGCGGTCGCCTTGCCGGGGTCCCATGACCGAGCTCTCTCCTCACCGACTCCGCCAGGCCAGGTTCACCCATTCGCGGGATTATGAGGACGCGTGTTCTGGCAGACACTCAAGGTGCAGGGCGGCCCGTCGGGTTGCTCACGCGTGAGAGGGGAACTGCCGTGACCGCATCGAACGCACCAGCCAGCTCCACACCCCCCACTATCACAGAAGCCTCGCTGCCTCCCCAGGCCGAGGGGCTCGCGGAGATCGGTGGCAACCTCAGGGCGGCATGGCGGGGTTGGCACTTATGGACTCCGTCATATGGGACGCACAGGCTCAGGATCGACTGGGGGGTCATCGACGTTGACTCGACCGTCGTCATGGAGGTTTGCGAGATCAACCCCAGCGCCGGGAACACCCGGTTCATCGGAGACGCAAACTTCAACATTTGGCGCATCGCCCCAGGCCAAGGAGTCGTGCACTTCGGGGTCTACATCAACTGGGGCAGTCCGCTTCCCATGCGCACGGACATCCTCGTCTTCAACTGATCGCCTGCCCCTGGCGGGGCACCCGGCGGGGCCCGGGACCCAGAATTTCGCCTTGCGCTGCGTGCCGCCGAGGCACGCACGTGCCGACGTACTACCTGGTTGATCAAGAAGCCTGAACTGTGGCTGCTGGTCGGGAGATGGGCGAAATAAGCCCCTCCATATCGTCCGTGGCCAGTTGGTGCCTCACGCCACCACCCCTGTGGCCGCTACATTCACCCCCGACCGGACATGTACACGACCAGGGGGAAGTAGGCAACGATGCGCGCCATAAGACCCGTCAGCCGCAGCGGCAGATCACTCATGGCGGTGACCGCTACGGCGGCCGCCATAGCGGTCACCGCCATGGGCCTTGCCGCCTCACCGGCTGCTGCGGCACCCACCGACACGACGGCGCCCCGCCCCGGCGACACCTGTACGGCGGCCGACCTCGGCACACGCCACCCGTACATCAAGACCACCGAAGTGTCCCCGACGATCACCCACTTCAAGGGCTGGTACGTCACCGAGGGCACAACCGGCAACCAGACCGTCACCACCAGCACCCAGACGACCATCTCGGTCTCCGTCGGCCTCAACGGCAATGTCGAGGGCGGCTTCGCCGTCGAGACCCTCGGCAAGGTCGGCGCGAGCCTGGGCCTGAACGTCAAGGTCGACTACTCCTCCACCAGCAGCGAGTCGAACTCGGTCACGTGGAACTTCAACCAGCCCGGCTACTACGGCGTCTACAAGGGCACCAAGAAGGTCACCGGTACGTACGGAAGCCTCAACTGCAACCGAGTCCAACAGGGCAGCGGCAGTTGGGCGTTGAAGTGGATCGAGGGGCCCGGCGGCGGTAGCTTCACCACCTACACCACCCTCGAGGAAGGCGCGGTGCGCTGCCAGGACGAGGTGCCCGCAGGCAGCATCATGGCCAAGGCACAAGACCTCCTCGACTGCGGCTCGGCCGCCGCGAAGGCCGAGCATCCGGCGGGTGCGGTGGCGCCGACGGAGAAGCAGAAGCGGGACCGCGCCGTGCAGCGCCCGGCTCTCACCGGCGGCACGTCCGCCGAACAGCCGAAGGCCGGCGGGCGTAGCGCGCGGGCCGCTCTCGACTGCCAGGCCAACGTCTACAAGATCGCCGTACCCGGCAAGCCCTTGTCCTGGGGTGCGCCGGTCCTGGCGGCCGACGGCGTCCGCCTGCGGCCCTCGTCGATCTTCAGCGCCCACCTGGACAACTGGCGCCTGTGCAACGTGACGGAGAACAACGGGGTCATCGAGGCGTCCCTGTGGAACTGGGGCAACGGCGGGTGCGCGACCATCGGCGCGCAGAACCCGGCCACCGAACGGGCGGCCCTGATGACGGCCTCCTGCACGGAGGACGACCTCCAGCGGTTCTACATCTACCGCGACGTACCCGGCAGCTCGAAGATCGGTGTGCAGAACAAGTACACCGGCTCCATGATGGGCCACGACCGGTACGCGGACGGGGAGTTCATACGCCAGTACTCCAGCGGCAGGCAGGACGGTACGGGTACGTACACCCTGGTCGGGGTCTGACGGCCCACATTCCGTGAGCGGCCCCGGACGTGAACCCCCGGCGTCCCGGACTCGCCCTCCGGCTCCGTTTCCTCATCCGGTCCGGTGACCGTCCCGTCCCCGGACCGGATCTCGGGTCACCGCGGTGAGCCCCCTCGCGCCCGCCTGCCCGGCAGGCGGGCGCGCCGGTGGCTCTCAGCCGACCGACACCGGCAGCGACGCCACGCCACGGACGTTGATGCGGCCGTTCCAGGTCACCTCGCCGTCCAGGGCCAGCTCCGGGAACCGGGCCAGCATCCGCTCCAGCGTGATGCTCGCCTCGAGACGCGCGAGGGCCGCGCCGAGGCAGTGGTGCGAGCCGGAGCCGAACGCCAGATGCCCGCGCGCCCCTTCCCGGTCGAGGCGCAGCGTGTCGGCGTCCGGACCCCAGTGCGCCTCGTCGCGGTTCGCCGAGGCGAGGCCCCCGATCACGAACGCGCCCGCGGGGATCTCGACGCCGCTGAGCACCGTCGGCTCCAACGTGATCCGCCGGCTCGACTGCAGCGGGCTGTCGTAGCGCAGCAGCTCGTCGATGGCGTTGGGCATCAGCGCGGGGTCCGCGCGCAGCGCGGCCAGCTGGTCCGGGTGGCGCAGCAGCGCCAGTGTGCCGTTGGCGAGCAGGTTCACGGTCGTCTCGTGGCCCGCGATGTACAGCAGCTCGATCTGGGCGACCAGCTCGTCGTCGCTGAGCTTGTCGCCGTCCTCCTCGGCCTCGATCAGGGCCGTCATCAGGTCGTCGGCGGGGTTGCGCCGCTTCCACTCGATCATCTCGGCGGTGATCTCCGCCATCTCCGCGTCCGCCGCCTCGATCGCCTGCATGACGGCCGGGTCGGCGACGGGCTCCAGGGAGCGGACCATCGTGCCGCTCAGCTCACGGATCCGCTCATGATCGGTGGGCGGGGCGCCCAGCATCTCCGCGATCACCGCGAACGGCAGCGGCGACGCCAGCTCCGGCACCAGGTCGGCCCGACCGGCGTCGGCGATCCGGTCGAGCATGCCGTCGACGAGCTCACCGATGCGTGGGGCCAGCGCCTGGATGGACTTCGGCGTGAACGCCTTCTGCACCAGGCGCCGCAGCCGGGTGTGGTCGGGGGCGTCCCGGTCGATCATCGAGTAGCCGTCGATGAGCGGAGTCTTGCGGTTCTCGTCCTTCTGCCGCAGGTTCTCCATCCCGCCCGAGTCGACGTTGCGCAGTTCGACCGAGGCGCCCGACCGCAACAGGGCGAGGAGGTCCGCGTAGCGGGTGACCACCCAGAACCCCATGGGATGCGGATAGACGGGGGCGGTCTCCCGGAGCATCGCGTACTGCGGGTACGGGTTGTCGGTGAACCCTTCGGCGAAGGGATTGAACAGAGGTATCTGTTCCTGAGGGAGAACGCCCCCGGTCATCTCGTGCTCCTTGTTCGATGAGAGATCCCAGGTCACAGCAGGGCGGCCGGGTGGGCGGCCGACGGAGTGCGACGAGGAAGGAAGCAGGAGGCTATCGGGCGGACCGGGACAGTGACTACGCGGCCCCGGTGGGAGGGGCTGCTACGCGGCCCAGTGGGACGGGCGCTCCAAGGGGCTCGACACCTTCGTCCGGGCATCGCCGCGGGCGGCGTTGAGCTGCGGCTGGGTGAGGAAGAGAGCTCCCGTCAGATCCGCTCCGGACAGGTTCGTGTCCCGCATGTCCGCGCCGATCAGGTCGGCGTCGCGCAGGTCGGCGTCCGAAAGGTCGGCGGCGATCAGCAGCGCGCCGCGCAGGCTGGCGCCCCGCAGCTTCGCGCCGCGCATCCGGGAGCCCATGAGGTTGGCGCCGCGGTGGTTCTTCTTGCGTCCCGGGACGGCGGCACGGGCCAGCTCGCTGGCGCGCAGCAGCAGCGGGTTCACCTCGCCGCGCAGCGCGTCCACGTCCACGTCCCGGATCGTCTCGGCGGTGTCCCGGGTCAGCGCCTCGATCCGGTCGTACGCGCGCCGCAGGTCGCGGTGCACGGGCCGGGCCGGGGCCAGGTCCAGGGCCCCCGCGATGTACTTCAGCAGCTCGTGCAGCTGCCGCATGACGGGAAAGACCTCGTACATCGCACGGGCCGAGTCCGGGTCCTCCCGCCAGCTGACGCCCTTGAAGGTGACCTGGGAGACCTTCTGGCCCGCGCCGAAGCAGTCGAAGACGGTGCAGCCGTTGTAGCCCTTGTCACGCAGCCGCTCATGGATCCCGCAGCGGAAGTCCTCCTGGAGGTTGCCGCACGGCGTTCCGGCGGCCTTGTTCACCGGGAAGTCCGACGAGCGCGAGAAGGGCAGCGCGACACAGCACAGCCCGAAACAGTCGCCGCAGTCGGCCTGCAGTTCGGTCCGGTCGGCGTGCGAGGTGCGCTCGGACAAGACGGTGACTCCTGATGCTGTGGCTTCTTCCGGTGGTCGTACACCTCCATTGTCCCTCGCCCGCGGACCTCCCGGGGACACGGGCGGCAGGGCGGGCCGATGCGGGCCGATGGCGGGGCCAAGGCCCGATCACGCCGCTGTCGCTGTGGGTGACGGGTTGAAACCCGAGGGTGATGGGCCGCCTACCCGGACTGGCTCGGCGAACAAGAAAATGGGTTGCCTACGGGCGATGGCGGTGGATCCAATGACCGGCATGATCACCCGGGTGTGCCCGCCGCGGCGAGACGTGATGAACGCGAACCGCCGGCCCCGGCCGGTGCGCGATCCGGGCGGACCGCCACCGCATCGCCCCAGGGGAGACGCCGCCCGATGAACACGCCACCATCGCCGTCCGGAGCGGAGCACCAGGGCGGGCCGTCCGTCCGGCTGGGCGCTCTCGTCCCGCTGTCGCGGCCAGGCTGGACCGAGGCGGGCCGACACCTGCTGGCGGGACTCGACCTGGCCGTTCGCGAGGTCAACGACTCCGGCGGGATCGACGGCAGACCACTGGAGCTGGTGGTCCGGGACACCGCGGCCGATCCGGAGCGGGCCGCGGGGGCCGTGGACGAACTGGCCGACCTGGGCGTGGCCGCCCTGGTGGGTGAGTACCACAGCGTCGTCGCCCGCGCCGCCGCCTCCCGGGCCGACGCCCTCGGCGTGCCGTTCCTCTGCTCGTCCGGGGTGCTCGACGCGCTCACCGAGGAACCGACGGAGTGGATCGCGCGCCTGGCTCCGGCCCAGTCCCACAGCTGGCGGATCTACGGGGACTTCCTCCTCGGCGCGGACCGGCGCCGGATCGCCGTGGCGACCCAGCCGAGCGTCTACTGGGCGTCAGGGAGCCGCGTCCTGCGGGACCATCTCGCGCCCCGTGGCGGATCCGTCGTCGAACTCGACGCGAACGCGCTCACCCCCGAGGCCCTGTGCGACGCGCTCGTCGACCAGGGCGCGACGGCGCTCCTCCTGCTGGTCGGCCAGCCGGAGCCGGCGGTGCCGATCGTCCGGGCCGTCCGGGCCGACCGGCGGCTCACGGACATCCTGATCGGCGCTCCGGCCGGACAGCCGGAGTTCGCCGAATGGGCCGCGGCGCTGGGCGAGGACGGCGCCGGGATCCCGTTCCTGCGCTACCTGCCCGAGCGCCTCGGCCCGCTCGGCGAACGCGTCGGGAAGGCGCTGCGCGAACGGCTGGGCGAAGCGGGCGAAGCGCCCTCCTTCGTCGCCTTCGAGGGCTGGGACACCATCACCGTCCTCGCCGACGTGATGCGTTCCCACGGCACGGACCGGGCGGCCATCGCCGAGTCATGGCCGCGCGTGACGGTCGAGGGCACCCGAGGGCCTGTCCGGTTCTCCCGGGCGCCCGGCATCAGCGTCTGGCAATGGGCTTGGCCACCCGTCCAGGTCGTCGATCGGGACCCGGCGGAGCCCGATCGCTTTCGGGTCCTTCATACCGGCTGAGTTCACCTCCCAGCACGTGGCGTGCCGGGCAGCAGCGCGATTCAGTTGCGTATGCAGCGGCCGGTGAACTGCCCGTTGTCGTAGTACTCCGGCCAGCGCATGGAGTAATTCGAGGTCGGCCCGAAGATGCCGTCGTCGCGGATCCCGACCTTCCGCTGTGCCGCGCGCAGGGCCTTCTTGGTCGCGGGGCCGAACTTCATGTCGATGCTGATCCTCGCCCCGTAGCAGCGGACCAGCCCGAGTTGCAGCGCGTGCACGCCCAGCATCCGATGGCCCTGCTTGAGAATGCAGGTGTGATGGCCGGGCCGGATACCCGGCCTGACCATGTGTCCGTCGTCCGTGCGCTGCTCGATCGCGTACTCGCAGAGGGGCAGACGCGCCGCGGCCCCTTCTGCCAGGGCTACGTGTGCGGGCCGAGTGGTCGCGGCGGCCGCTGGACCGGCGGCCGCCGTGGGCGCGACAAGGAGTCCTGCCCCAAGAGCCGCAGCGGCGGCAGACAGCGGAACGGTGACAAGCGCGGTGCGCTTCTTGGTTCGCATGGTGTCCTCTCGGTGTTCTGCTGGTACGGCAGACCGAGCCCCCGGCGGGGCCGTACGCAGCAGTGCACCGCCTGCGGGTTTGTTCAGCAGCCCTCTTCCACCGCAGCGAACAAACGCTGCTGCGGCGGGCGTAGCCACAGCGGCCCAACGTCTCCACCACGAACGCCAGCCCGTCCAGGAGGCGTTGGGTGGCACCCACACCCACACCCACCTCGGTGAGGAGGTCGGCCGAGCGGCGGCATGGGAACAGGTCGTCGCCGTGGGTCAGATCGCGTCGATGGTGACGTCGTCGACGTAGAAGGCACAGCCGGAGGTGGTCTTGGACTCGTTGGTGCCGCCGTTGGCGTTGTTCTGCCACGGGCCGTAGTACGTGAAGCCCAGGTAACACTTGACCTTGGCCCGCCAGGAAACGTTCATGGTGCCCGTGCAGCTCAGTGCCCCGTTCCACGCCGAGTCCGCGGAGGCGACGCAGTCCAGGCTGCCGTAGCGGAACCGCTCACCCGGCTTGACGGCCGAAGCGGCGGGAGCCAGGAGCACCATGGTCGCGGCGAGCGCGGTGCCGACACCGGCGAGCCTCCGGGTGGTGAGTTTCATGCCATCCCCTCCTCTGGTTTGAGTCCCTCGAGAGTGCCGACGAGGGCGTCCCGAGACATAGGGGGCAGCGCCGGGACAGACCGGGAAACAGTCCCGGCCGAGCCGGGAAGGCGGGAAGGGCGCCGCGGCCATGTCGGCCAGCAGCCCAACTGGCCCCCGCGGCGCACCAGTACGCGTACTCAGCCTCCGCGCCCGGGCTGCTAAGTGGGCGTCTTCCCTCGAGGGGACTCTGCTTCCCGGACAGCCGCGGGCAGAGCGCGAGCCGCGAGCACCGGAGACACTTCGAGCAGTGCCTCAACTACCTTGCATATCAAGGGGGGTAGAAGTGCGGCAGAGGCGTTCGCCTACGCCGTTTCGTAACACCCTTCGCGACGCCCGCCGCTGCCACAGGCCCGTATCCAGACGCTAACCGAACAGATCCGGCGCCACTGAATGGCGCCGCATGGCCGACCCCGGAGCCCGCGGGGTCGGCGGCAGCAGGGGGAGATCAGCCGTTACCGACTTCCCGCGCCACGCGCTCCAGTCGGCTCCGGTGGCCCTCCCACCATGCCTGATCACCTGGTGGCATGTTGTCCTTGCCCTGCAAATACCCGACGGAACCGTCGATGAGCTCCCGCACGATATCGGCGTGACCGGCGTGCCGCTGGGTTTCGGAGGTCACGCGTACCAGGATGTGGTGCAGTGTCACCTCTCGGCGCTCCTCCGGCCACCACGGGACGTGACCGATCGCGTCAAGCGTCAGCGTCGCGATCGTGCTGTTGGAGTGCTCCCACGCCTGGTGATACAGCCCCACGATCTGTTCGCGCGACTCGCCCGCAGTGGCCCACATGTCCGATTCGGGTTCTGCGTCCTCCGTATACCACCAGGGCGGCGGCTCTTCGTCGAAGAACGGCCGCCCGAACGTGTCGCCGAAGTACCCCAGCTCCACGCTTGCGACATGTTTGACCAGCCCCAACAGGTTCGTGCCCGTGGGGGTCAGGGGGCGTCGGATGTCGTACTCCGAGAGCCCATCGAGCTTCCACAACAGGGCGTCACGCGCCTCTTGCAGGTATCGGAGCAGGTCCGCTTTCGGGTTCGGTTCGATCATGCCGGGCAGTCTTGCACCTGGCACTGACAGTCGGGCCCTGTAGGACAACGCGGGACGCTGCTTCCCGGTCCCTGCTGGCCGGGTTCTGCGCACGGCGGCCACTGCAGCCCGCATGCTCGCCACAGCACCCCCGGAGGCGGGCAGGTGATCGAGCGTCAAAGGTCGTTGTCAGTGCCTCCCCATAGAGTGAAGACATCACTCGGGGAACCTCAGAGGGGGAGTGGAAACGTGTCCGCAAACAGGATCCAGCACAAGGTGAATCACGTCGCGCTGGTAGTGGACTGTTCGGGTTCCATGCGTCCGCACGAGAGCCAACTCATCCGTGTTGTGGACGAGTTCGTGGCGGGGTTGAAGGCCGAATCGGACAGCCTCGGTCACGAGACCCGGATCAGCCTCTACGCCTTCGACCACAAGGTGGAAAACCTGGTCTGGGACATGGACGTGAAGCATCTGCCGTCCATGCGCGGGCTGTACCAGGTGAACAATGGCGCTACGGCCCTCATCGAGGCTTCGCTGAAATCCCTGGACGACCTGGGCCACATCTGGGAGGAATACGGCGAGCACAGCTTCCTCCAGATCGTGGTGACGGACGGCGAGGAGAACGCCTCCGGCGGCGACATGCGGCACGACGGCGACATGGCCATCCTCGGCCCCTGGCTCGACAGGATCACGGCGAAGATGAGCGGGCTTCCGGGCCACTGGACGTCCGCGATCCTCGTTCCGAACTCCCTGGCCAAGCGGACCGCCCAGAACTACGGCTTCCCGGCCGGGAACATCGCCATCTGGGACGCGGATTCCCAGAAGGGCGTCGAGGAAGCGATCGGCACCGTGCGCGCCGCCGCCACCAGCTTCCTGCGGGGGCGGGAACAGGGGGTGCGGGGTACGAAGAATCTGTTCGCCGTCGGACAGGACATATCGGTGGACGAGGTGCGGGCGAACCTCGAACCGATTCCGGCCGACAGGTACCGGCTCCTGAAGGTCGACAAGGAGGTCGAGATTCGCCCCTTCGTCGATTCGCATCCGGGTGTGACGTACGAACGCGGTGCGTGCTACTACCAGTTGGGCGCCCGGGCCCAGGTTCAACAGAACAAGGAAGTCATCGTGGTCGAGAAGGACACCGACCGCGCCTATACGGGAGACGCGGCGCGCAGCCTTCTGTTCGGCACGAATATCCAGGGGACCGTCTCCGTGAAGGCGGGAAACAACCCCAAGTTGGAGGTGTACGTGCAGAGTCGCTCGGTGAACAGGAAACTCAAGCCGAAGACGCGTCTGCTCATCATGCTCTGAAATCGACGAGCAAAAGCGATGCGGGGGCCGGGGCGAGCAGGAGTTGCCTGTCGGACGCGGCGCTCACCGTCATGGATGAGCTGACGCGGCGGCGCCGTGTGTCTGTGGCAGTGACCACGACGATCCCGCCCCGGTCCTGCAGCCCGATGCGACGTCATCGAGGAGCGCCTCGACCCCGACCCGACGACGCCCGTGGCGCCGGCGGACGGCGCCTGCTGACCCAGAGCAGCAGGACGATCGAACACACCGCGGCGAACGCGCACCACGTCGAGATGTACTCCTGCCGCCACAGCACGACGGACACCGCCGCCCCGGCGGCGACCAGGACACCGAAGAGGACGAGGCCCCGGTCACCGGACAGGAGCAGGGAGCCGACGGTGGCGAGGAGGTAGCCGAGGACGATCAGCTCCACCTGCGGCAGCCCCAGGGAATACCCGACGGTGTGCCCGCGGATCTCGGCCGTCACGGTGCGGGTGGCCAGCGCGTACGCGAGCGCCGCCGCCGTCACGGCGCCCGCCGCCAGGGGGAGGAGCAGACGGCGGCGGGCGCTCGGCGGCGCGGCGCACAGCACGGCAGCCGGTACCCACAGGGCCAGCAGTGGGAGCGCGATGACGGCCCAGGCGACAGTGGCCGGCCCGGTGCCGCCGTCGTTCCGCCAGACCGCGGCCTCGATGATCTGGTGGACCCCCAGGAGGAGCGGCAGCGCGGCCAGCGGCAGGTCACGGGGGCGTCGGGCCGCCAGGGTCACCGAGGCCGCCCCCACCGCCGCGATCCCCGCGCCCGCCACGAGGTCGGCCGTCGCGCTCCAGCACATACCGGCAACGCTACGGCCGACCCGGTGAGGGAGCGCGTCGGGCGCTCCCTCTGGTCCTCGGAAGGAGATCACCTCGCTGGAATCGGCAGAGCCGTCCGTGGGGTGCAGGCCGCCCAGACCGGGGTGCCGATGCCGGTGGCCAGGGGTTCGCCGAAGAGCTGCCCGGAGACGAGATCCGACAGTTGCGTGGTCCCCTGCTGGTCGGTGCGGGCGGCCAGGAGACGGCCGTCGGAGCAGTTCACGAGGGTCACGCACCCGCCCGTGGGAGCGGTCAGGGGCTGGTCGAGGAGTCGGCCGGTGGCCGGGTCCCAGAGCCGTACGGTGCCGTCCTCACTGGTGGTGGCCAGGAGGCGGCCGTCCGGGGAGAACGCCATCGTCCAGACTGTGTCAGTGTGGCCGCGCAGAGGGCGACCGAAGGGCTTCCTGGTGGCCGTGTCCCACAACCGCACCGTCCAATCGCGGCCGGTCGTCGCCAGCAGACGACTGTCCGGGGAGAAGGCAACCCCTTCCGAGTCGGCGGTGTGACCGGTCAAAGGTCTGCCGATCTGCTTGCCCCGAACCGGGTTCCAGAGCCGCACCGTTCTATCCCGGCAGGTGGTGGCGAGCAGACGGCCGTCAGGGGAGAAAGCGGCCCTGACCACGGTGTCGGTGTGGCCGTTGAGGGGTTTGCCGACGGGCATGCCGGTGGTCGTGTCCCACAGTCGCACCGTGCTGTCCCGGCCTCCGGAGGCGAGGAGGCGGCCGTCCGGTGAGACTGCCACACCCACTACGGCATGGACGTGGCCGGTGAGGGGCGGGAAGAGGGGCTTGCCGGTGGCTGTGTCCCACAGGCGGACCGAGCTGTCACCGCTGCCAGTGACCAGAAGAGTGCCGTCAAAGGAGAACTTCAGGTCATAGACGACGGCGCTGTGCCCAGTTAGCGGCTGCCCGACGGGTCGCCCGGTCGCCGGATCCCACAGTCGCACATTGCCGCTCGTGTCCACGTTCCACGGTCCCGTGGTGGCGACGAGGTACTCCCCGGGCCTGACGCCCGGTGTGTCCGGGCCGCAGACCGTCCGCCGGAACGGACCGGTGTCCACCTTGGTGGCAGGCACCGTCGACTCGGACGGACGGGCGAGCTGCCGCAAGGCACCGGCGAGATGCGCGGCGTCCGGGTGACGGCGCTCGGGCTCCTTTTGCAGCAGTGTCAGTACGAGCTGGTCCCAGGCGGTTGGGATATGACCGGCCACCGAACTCGGAGCCGGCGGCTGCTCGACGAGGTGCGCCGAGAGCTGACCCAGGGCGTCAGGAGCCTGGAACGGCAGCCGCCCCGTGATCATCTCGAAGAGGAGGCACCCGAGCCCGTACAGATCACTGCGCGGCTCGGGGAAGCCCCGCGCTTGTTCAGGGGCCATGTACGCGGGGGTGCCCACCAGGAAGCCGGTCCGGGTGAGCCGGTCGGCGGTCGCACCGGTGTCGGCCGCCCGCGCGACACCGAAGTCGAGAATCTTTACGGCGTCGGACCGCGTAAGCAGGATATTCGAGGGCTTGATGTCCCGGTGCAGAATTCCGGTCTCGTGAGCGGCTGCCAGCGCGTCACACATCTGCGCGCCCCATCGGGCGGCATCCGACAGGGCGACCGGGCCCCGGTGCAGGATCGCGTTCAGGCCCTCGCCCCGGATCAGCTCCATCACCAGATACGGCACCTTGCAGGGATCGGCGCCACCCTCGGCGTCTGAGGCGGCGTCGGTCTCGCCGAGGTCGTGGATGGTCACGATGTGCGGGTGCTGCAGCCGCGCGGTGAGCCGTGCCTCGCGCAGGAACCTGGCGCGTGCCTGGTTGCCTCGGCTTCCGCCGCCGGCGAGCGGAGAGATCATCTTGACTGCGACAGGTCTGCCCAGGGTCTTGTCCTGGGCCTCCCACACCTGTCCCATCCCACCCTCACCGACGAGCCGCACCAACCGGTAACGGTCACCGAGGAGTTGGTCTCGGCGCATCACGCCACCCCCTGTTCCCGAGTCAAGTAGACATCCCGCTGCCACAGGTCACGGCCTTCCGGCCCCGGGCCAGCCTTCCACTCCTTCCATCTCCGCGACCATGAAACGGCTGGTGCAACCGACACAGCTGGGCTATCACCGAATTCGCCCGCACAACAGGCCAGTTCGTAGCACCAGCACGGAACGGCGTGCCCGCAGTCCGGGCGCCTCGCGGGCCATCGTGCCGACGCCAACCGCCCACCCCTGAGGCCGCGACCCGGCACTCCCACTACGGCCAGCAGCACATTGATCCCACTGAGAGGACTTCTCAGTGGTGTTGTTCTGTGCAGTGCGTGCGGAGGAGGTCGAGGCCCCAGCCGTGGCGGACGTGTCGCCAGACGGAGAGGGCGTGGTGTGTGCCAACTCCGTGGGCTACCTGGAGGCGCCGCTGCTGCCGGGCGGCTGCCTGATGACCGCGGCGCTCAGCGAGTACGACGGCCGTCCCGGCCGGGTCCGTGACGCGGTGGCCGAGGTGTGGTCGCGCTGGCGGGAACAGCTGCGGGCGGACTCGACCGCTGCGGTGGAGAACGGCGAGCTGCCCGCCGGGTTCGACGTCGACCATGCGCTGTTCGAGATCGTCGCCGACGGGCTGGCACTGAACGCGGCCATGCAGCGAGTGTCGGTATTCGAGAGTTGCAGCATTCGCCCGCAGGGCGAGCAGCCCCGCACCGGATCACCCCTGCGGCTGCGAGTACGACGACACCCCGACCGTCGGCAGGCACCCGATGATCCGCCGGACACACTGCCTAGCCCCGCCCTAAAAGGCGTTGTCCAGCGTCAGGGTGAGCTCGGCGATCCGCCATCCACCGTCGGACCGGCGCAGGCCGAACGTGTAGACCCCGGTCGAGATCATCGCATCGTGAAGGTCCAGGTGGTGTCTTCGGTCAGGACCGCTTCCAGCTCGGGCACATTCAGCTCGTCCAGGGCGTGGGCGCACTTCGCCACCGCCTGCCGGAGTTCGGCGATCACGAGACCACCGTCAGCACGATCTTGCCTTGGAGGTGACCCTGCGCGGCTCGCTTGTGTGCGTTGCCCGCTTCGGGCAGTGGGTAGGTGCTGTCCACCCCGACCTGGAGCTTGCCCTCGCCGAACAGGCGCCCGATCTCGGCGAGCTGGGGACCGTTGGAACGCACCTGAATGTTCGAGACTGTGATGCCCAGACTCGCCGTTTCTTCCGCGTCGTACTCGGCGAAGAACACCGGAAGCATGGTGCCGCCGCGCTTGAGCACGGTCAGAAAGCGTGAGCTGTCCGGGCCCCCGACGGTGTCGATCACCAGGTCCACACCGCTGACCACGTCCGCGGCCTGCGTCCTGGTGTAGTCGATGAACTCATCGGCGCCGAGCTTGCGCAGGAACTGCTCGTGCCGGCCCGAGGCCACCGCGATTACGTGTGCCCCCTTCCATTTCGCCAGCTGCACCGCGAAGTGGCCCACTCCACCGGCGGCCCCGTTGACCAGCACGGTCATCCCTGGCGTGATCGGCACCGGCTGGTGCACCTGACCGGTGAAAGGAGACGGCACGTCGTGGCCGAGATCGACCAGGTACTGCCAGGCCGTAAGTACCGCCATCGGCGCCCCGGCCGCCTGCACGTGGTCGATACCGGCCGGCTTGTGAGCCAGGTCCGAAGCCGGCGCGGCCACGTACTCGGCGTACGTCCGGCCGTCGAATCCGGGGAACCGCAGCATGCCGAAGACCTCGTCACCGACGGCGAACCCCAGCACGTCCGGAGCGACCGCCTGGACCACGCCCGACATGTCCGTTCCGGGGATCATGGGGAACTCCAGCGTCGGCCTCATCTCGGCCGGCATGACCTTCATCCCCTCACGCAGGTACCAGTCCGGCGGGTTGATGCCCGCCGCCTGCACCCGGACGAGCACCTCGCCCGGGCCGATCTCGGGAACCGGCACCTCGTCATACTGCAAAACTTCCGGCCCGCCCGCTTCGTGGAACTGGATCGCCTTCATCGCGCCTGTCGCTTTCCTGGGGAAACGTTGCTCCTTCAGTCAAGGCCCAGGACGGCATGGCCGTCCAAGACCGGTTCGGCAACCTGATCATTCCGAAACGGCATGACGCGTATGCTGGAAGGGTGAACGATCTCGGACAGGACCTGGAACTGCGGCTGGTGCGCTACTTCACCGTGGTGGCGGCGCACCAGCACTTCGGCCGGGCTGCCGCCGACTTGCACGTGGCCCAGCCGGCGCTGAGCCGCCAGATCCAACGGCTCGAGAAGTATCTCGGCGTACGGCTGCTGGACCGCATACCCCAGGGCACCCGGCTCACTCCGGCCGGCCAGAGCTTCCTCCCCCGGGCCCAAGCCCTGCTGCAGGCCGCCCGCCAGGCCGAGCTGGCCGTGCGTGAACAAGCCGAGACCGAACGAATCGCCATCGGCTACGTCGAAGACCTGGTGATCACTGCCGCCGTACGGGAACTGCGCCGTCGTTATCCGGACGCCGAGATCGCCACCCGGTACCTGAGCTGCCGCGACGTCGGGGCGCTGTCCGACAAGCGCGTCGACGCCCTGATCGCGCGGGCCCCGCTGCCGTTCGCCGCCGACGACGTGTTCACCACCCCGCTGTACGAGGAGCCCCGGATGCTCGCGGTCCCGCGCGGCCATCCCTTGGCCGACCGTGCGTCGGTGACCGCGGAAGAACTGGCCGGCGAGGAGGCGGCGCCGTGCGCGTTCGAGACTGCGGACTGGACTTCCTACCGGATCCTCGGGGCCGGAGTGCCGCCGATCGAGAGCTACGAGGACAAGCTCGAACTCGTCGCGAGTGGCAGGGCGATCGCGGTGCTACCGGTCGGCGATCGGCGTAGCTCACTGCGTCCCGACCTCGTCACCATCCCGATCGAGGACGCTCCCCCCAGCCAGGTCGTCCTGGTCAGCCGCAAGGGCGACCCGAATCCGATGATCAGTAATCTCCGGCTGGCTGCCAAGACCGTCCTGACCGCCCCGGCAGCCTGACCGGGACCAGCCGACCCGCTTGGCGCCGAACTGCACCTGGCGCCGCAGCGGCGACCCGGCCGAAGACTTCCATGCGCCGCCGGTAGGGGCCGCTAGGGCCTGTCCGGCGGATCATGCTTCGGGGTCGAGGGCCTGGAGGTCGTAGAGGTAGGAGCGGTCGTTCTTGAAGCTGCGCCAGACTGTGGCCGGGGGGGGGGCGGGTTCGTCAGCGTGGCTGTTGAGGGAGTGGGCGGTGACGAGGCCGTCAGCGATCTCGCAGTGCCGGCCGTCGGCCGGCCACCAGACGCACCTCACGTTCCCGTCCGTTCGGCGGTAGGCGGGGCGGCCGTTGTGCTCCCCGTCGCGTTCGAAGTGGTAGCGGAGACCGTCGATGTGGCGCACGAAGGTGAAGGATGCACGTGTCGTCATGGCTTCGGCACTGCATGGGACGACGCTCCTGGTGGCTAAGAGCCTGTCTTTGAACC
>NZ_AOPZ01000132.1 GCF_000414115.1 Streptomyces aurantiacus JA 4570 | reverse complement strand
GGTGGGAGAGATCCGCCGCGGAGCGGCGGCACCGAAAGCCGAAAAGCAGCCCCGCGCCGGGCTAGGCGAACACCACGGTCCGGTGGCCGTTCAGGAGGATGCGGTGCTCCGCATGCCACTTGACGGCCCGCGCCAGCGCCTGGCACTCCACGTCCCGCCCGATGGCGACCAACTGGTCGGGCGTCACCCCGTGCCCCACCCGCTCGACCTCCTGCTCGATGATCGGCCCCTCGTCGAGATCGGCGGTGACATAGTGCGCCGTGGCACCGATCAGCTTCACGCCGCGCGCGTGCGCCTGGTGATACGGCCGCGCGCCCTTGAAGCTCGGCAGGAACGAGTGGTGGATGTTGATGATCCGCCCGCTGAGCTGCTTGCACAGGTCGTCGGAGAGGACCTGCATATAGCGGGCGAGCACGACAAGCTCGACGTTCTCCTCCCGCACCAGCTGGAGCAGCCGCGCCTCCGCCTCGGCCTTGGTGTCCCGCGTCACCGGAATGTGGTGGAAGGGAACGTCGTACGAAGCGGCCAGCTCGGCGAAGTCCGTGTGGTTGGAGACGACCGCGGCGATCTCCACCGGCAGCGCGCCGATGCGCGAGCGGAACAGCAGGTCGTTCAGGCAGTGGCCGAACTTCGACACCATCAGGACGACCCGCATCCTGTCGTCGGCCCCGTGGATCTGCCAGTCCATCTGGAAGGAGTCACCGATGGCCGCGAAGCTCGCGCGCAGCTTGTCGAGCGTCACCGGCGCCTCGGCCGAGAAGTGCACCCGCATGAAGAAGAGTCCGGTGTCGTGGTCGCCGAACTGCTGGCTGTCCTCGATGTTGCAGCCGGTCATGAAGAGATAGCTCGACACGGCGTGCACGATGCCTTGTTTGTCCGGGCAGGAGAGCGTGAGGACGTACTGCTCGGCGCGGTCGGCGCGCTGGTCACTGGCGACGGCGGACTGCTCGTTCATCCGCCCAGGGTCCCATATCCGGGACCTCACCCCGACCGCGTGAGAATCCGCAGGACCTCCAGTGTCCGCGGCTGCCCGTCCGGATCGTCCCCGTCGCCGGCCGCGAGCCGCACGTGCGCGTCGCGCGCCGCCCGCACCGCGTCCGGCCAGCCCGGGTGGTCCAGATACACGGCCACCGCCGCGTCCGGACCGACCTCGTGCATGATCCGGAGGACCCGCAGCACCGCGGCGTCGACGAGCGCGGCCTCCTGCGGGTCCCGGAAGATCGTCCCGACGTACTTCTCCGCCGACCAGTTGTCCAGCCACGTGTCCTCGACAAGGCGGTACACGGCGTCGGTCACGTCCCCGTACTCCTCGCGCCCCGCGAGCCAGCACTCCCGCTGGAAGACCGGGTCCGAGAGCATGTGCAGCGCCGAGCGCACATTGCTGCGCCAGCGCCACCACGGCATGTCGTTCGTTGGCATGCCGCCTATGGTCGTCGACCGACGGCCGCGACGGGAAGACTTCTCCGTTCCTTGCACGGTCATCGATCGTACGTTCCCACATCCCCCACGCGTTTACGGCCCCACCAGTTCATGCCTTGGTCACCAACCGTTGGGTGCGCGTCACTCCCAGGTTGGCCCGTTGACGGAATCGTGCGTGTCCATGACCGCCTTGCGACGCGTCTTCCCTCCCCGTCCCGCCGAGACCGCGCCCCGAGCACGAAAAGCGCTGCTCAGCGCGGCAGCGGTGGCGGCGTGTGCGTCCGTGGCCGTCGGCTGCGGGGTCATCCCCGGTACCACGGGGGGTTCCGAGGATGACCCCGTCAAAGTCATGACCTGGGCGCCGGAGCACACCAAGGCGACCAACAAGCCCGGCATGCCCGCGATGGCCGAGGCGTACGCCCGCTGGATCAACACCAACGGCGGCCTGGACGGCCGCAAGCTCGAAGTCGTCACCTGCAACGAGCGCAACGACCCGGTCGGCGCGGGCAACTGCGCCCGCGAGGCGGTCAAGGAGGACGTCGCGGCCGTCGTCGGCTCCTACAGCCAGCACGGCCGTGCCTTCATGGGACCCCTGGAGTCGGCCGGTATCCCGTACATCGGCGGCTACGGGCTCACCGACGAGGAGTTCTCGAGCCCGCTGTCGTACCCCGTCAACGGCGGGCAGCCCGCGCTGATCGCGGGCAACGGGCGGCAGCTCGCCGGTGTCTGCGACCGCGTCTCGCTGGTGCGGCCGGACACCATCGCGGGCGACAACCTCTCCAAGCTCCTGGACTCCGGCCTCGCCCAGGGCCACAACGCGGCGTCCGCCGACATCCGGGCCCCCGAGGACGCCTCGGACTACACGACGCAGGCCGAGGAGGCCCTGGACCGCGTGTCCGAGGGCGGCTCGGGGAGGACGGTCGGCGCCACGGCCACAGCCTCCGGGTCCGACGCGGACTCCGGCTCCGGCTCCGGCTCCGGCTCCGGCGGCAAGGAAGGCTGCGTCGCGGCCGCGCTCGGCGCCCGCACGGACACCTTCTTCGACTCCTTCCGGCGCACCGAGGACACGTACCCGGACGTGCGCACCGCCTCCGTGCTCGGCAGCGTCGACCAGTCCCTCATCGACCGCACGGGCGGCGCGGAAGGCGTGTACGAAGGGGCGTACGTCACCGGCTGGTACCCGGACGGCAGCGACAAGCGCTGGTCGAAGATGCGCGAGGTCATCCGCGAGCAGGCGTTCGGCGACAACCGGGTGGACGCGGCGGACGCGGGCGTACAGACCACCTGGATCGCGTTCACCGTCCTGCGCCAGGCCGTCGAGTCGCTGAACGGCGACGACGTCACGCCCCGCGCGCTGCGCCGCACCCTCGACCAGGGGCTGCGGGTGGACACCGGCGGGCTCACGCCCATGCTGAGCTGGCGCTTCGAGGACATGCTCGCGGCGGGCGACTACCCGCGCCTGATCAACGCCGACGTCACCTTCCAGGTGGTGCGGGACGGCCGCCTCGTGCTCGCCCGCAAGGCTTTCGTGAACGTGGCGAAGACCCTCGAATCCGCCCGCTGACGAATCCGCCCGCCCCGCTACAGCTGCGTCCGGTCCCGCTTGGTCAGCCCGTGCTGCTGCGCGATCGCGTTCCACAGGGTCGCGGCCTGCTGCTTGGCCTGTGTCGCCTCGCCGCTCGCCCGGTTGCCCGCGGCCGAGTGGTTGGTCTGCCGGGCGTGGCCCTTGCGGCAGCCCTTCTTGCGGGCGACCTGGTCGGCCCACGCGGCGTAGTGGTTGTCGGCCGACGCGGACGCCTTCCACGCCTTGTTGAGCGCGGCGGTCAGCTGCGCGTTCTTCGGCAGCTTGTCGACGGTCAGGCCGGAGAGCCTGCCGACGAGGCCGTCGCGCTGCTTGGCCGCGGCCCGCAGATCGGTGGCGGCCTGCTTCAGGTTCGAGCACTTGCCCACGTCACGCACGGCGCCGATCACGGTCTCGCGGCTGTTGTTGCTGTCCGCGAGGAGCTTGTCCAGCGCGACCGCCTGCTTCTTGGAGGGGTCGGCGGACGGTGACGGCTTGTCGCTCTCGGCCGGTTCGGTCGCGGCGAGCGACTTGTTGTCGTCCTTCTTGTCGTCGTCGCCACCGCCGCCGCCCCCGCTGAGCATCGCGCCCGCGCCGACGCCGAGCACGGCGATGCCCACGCCGACGGCCGCGAGGAGCGGCAGCTTGGAGCCGCCGCGGCCGCGGCGCTGCCGCCCGGGCTCGGGCTCGGGGCCCGGGGCGGGTACGCCGGGGCCCGGTGCGGGCACCTGGAAGCGGGGCATCTGCTGGGTGGACGCGGGGCCCTCGTCGGGCTCCGGCTCCCGGCGGAAGAGGCTGTCGAACTCGGCGGGAAGAGGCTGTCGACCTCGGCGGGCGGCTGCCGGTCGCCCGGGGCGCCGGGGCGCACGCCGTACGGAGCGGAGGCCGAGGCGGCGGGGGCGCCGCTGTCCGTGACGGGCGCGATGAACTGGGTGGGCGCGTTGTCGTCCGGGGCCGCCGCGCCCGGGACGACGTCCTGCGCGCGCCCCAGGAACTGGGTGGCGCCGTCGGCGGGCATCTCGGGCGGAAGCGCGCCCGGCGCCGCGGGGGTGCCGGGGTCGACCGGCGCGATGAACTGGGTGGCCTCGGCGTCGGGCCCGGCGGGCGCCGCGTGCCGCCCGCTTCCGCCTCCGGCAGCGGGCGGAAGCGGGGCGGAGCCGTGCCCGCCGTAGGAGGCGTCGTGACCGCTGTTCTGGGCGTACGAGGGGGTGTTGCCGCTGTGCCGGCCGTACGAGGCGTCGTTGCCGCCGTGTTGGCCGTACGCGGCGCCGTGGCCGCCGTTCTCGCCGTACGAGGGGGTGTTGCCGCCGTGCTGGCCGTACGAGGCGTCGTTCTCGCCGTACGCGGCGCCGTGGCCGCCGTACGAAGCGTCGACACCGCCGTACGCGGCGTGCGCCCCGCCGTGCCTGCCGGACCCGTCGTACGAAGTGCCGGGCAGGCCCTGGCCCTGCTGCTGAGGCAGGCCCTGGTTCTGGTGGTCCTGGCCCTGGTCCTGGTTCTGGTTCTGGGGCGGCATGAGGTGCCCCTCGGCGGGTATGGAGCCGTGGCCGGGTATTCGGCCCGGACTCTGACCGGCCCCGTGCCCCGGGACCTGAGCAGGCATCTGCCCCGGCACCGGGCCGTACCCCTGCCCGGCGCCTTCGGACGGCATCGGCGCCCCCTGGCTCCCGTACGCGGCGGCGTCCGGGTACGACGCGGGCGGCGGCGCCGTGGGCGGCAGTGGTGTGCCCTCGGGGGGCAGCGGCATC
This sequence comes from Streptomyces aurantiacus JA 4570, assembly GCF_000414115.1. Lineage (GTDB taxonomy): Bacteria > Actinomycetota > Actinomycetes > Streptomycetales > Streptomycetaceae > Streptomyces > Streptomyces aurantiacus_A. The sequence continues at coordinate 28,426 of NZ_AOPZ01000132.1, read as the reverse complement.
CCGCCCCGAGGCGGCTGCGGCCCGGCGGGGTCCTGCTGCGGGGCGTCCCAGGCCGCGCCCGCGCCCGGTGCCGGAGTCGTCGGCTCCGGGCCCCAGGGGTCGCCCCAGGGGCTGCCGACGGGCGGGGCGGCGTGGTCGCCGGTGGTGCCCGGCATCAGGGGCTCGCTGCCGTCCGCCGGCAGCACGATGCCCTCGTGCGCGTGCCGCGCCGCGGGTTGCTGCGGTTCGGAGGAAGCAGCGCCTTGCCCGCTCTGCTGCGTCACCGGGACTCCTACGAATGGGGGACCTTCGGAACGTCGGCTCACGCTACCGGGTCCCCGCGGCGCTCTGCCACGCAGCTCAGGAGGCGGTAAGCACCGCACCTGACACAGACGCCACAGGAGTAACAGAAGTTGTGCGGGAGACGCTGTTAAGGGCTCCTTAAGGGAGATGGAGAGCCCACGTCTCCCGCCGAACGGGGTTCACGCCGCCTGGAGGTCGAGGCGCGCACCGAACTCCCTTACCACCGGCTCCTCCCGGAACGGTTCGAGCCGCTGCTGGAAGTCGTCGAGATACTCCGCGCCGCGGTTGGACCGCAGGGTGCCGAGGAGTTCGATGGCCTTCAGGCCGGTGTGGCATGCCTGTTCCACCTCGCGGCGCTGGACCTGGGCCGTGGCGAGCAGCACCAGACCGATGGCGCGGCGCCGCGCCCGCGTCGGCGGATGCCCGGCCAGGGACTCCTCCGCGCGCCGGGCGGCCGCGTCGGCCTGCCCCAAGTCGCGGTGGCAGTGCGCCAGTTCGTCGGCCAGATATGCCTGGTCGAAATGGCGGATCCACACCGGGTCGTCGCCCGAGTCCTCCTCGCCCGTGGCGCGTTCCATCGCCTCGACCGCGCGCCCCGCCACCACCTGCGTGGACCGGGCGTCGCCGAGCAGCGCGTGTCCCCGCGCCTCCGCGGCGTAGAACATGCACTCCGCGCGCGGCGTGACCCGCCCGCGCGCCCCCTCCTGCGCCGCCCGCGCCAGCTGCGCGATCTCGCGGGGGTTGCCGAGCTGCGCGGCGAGGTGACTCATCGACGCCGCGAGTACGTACCCTCCGTACCCCCGGTCGCCCGCCGCCTGGGCCAGGCGCAGCGCCTGGATGTAATAGCGCTGGGCCAGGCCCGGCTGGCCGGTGTCCACGGCCATGTACCCGGCGAGTTCCGTCAACCGCGCGACGGCCGCGAAGAGTTCGCGCCCCACCGCCTCGCGGTAGGAGCCCGCGAGCAGCCCGGAGACGACCGAGTTGAGGTAGTGCACGACGACGGGGCGCACATGCCCGCTGCCGTACTGGTGGTCCAGTTGTGTCAGGGCCTCCGTCATCGCCTTGACGGCGGCCACGTCCGAGAGCCCCACGCGCGGCCCGGCCGTGCGGCCGACCTGCGCGTCCGGCGAGGAGATGAGCCAGTCGCGGCTCGGCTCCACGAGCGCGGACGCGGCGACGGACGAGCCGGACAGGAAGTCCCGCCGCCCCACGTCGCTGCGCCACAGCTCGCAGACCTGCTCGATCGCGCCGAGAACGGTGGGCGAGAACTGCAGCCCCACGCCGGAGGCGAGGTTCTTGCCGTTCGCCATGCCGATCTCGTCGATCGTGACCGTGCGCCCCAGTTTGCGGCCGAGCGCCTCGGCGATGATGCCCGGCGCGCGCCCGCGCGGCTGCTGGCCGCGCAGCCAGCGAGCCACCGACGTCTTGTCGTAACGAAGATCGAGACCGTGCTCCGCGCCGCACATGTTCACGCGACGGGCCAGGCCGGCGTTGGAACAGCCGGCTTCCTGAATGAGCGCCTGCAGCCGTTCGTTGGGCTGCCGCGCGACGAGTGGCCTGGCGGCCATGGCGTACCCCCTGTGTGCACCGTGGACCATCTGGAACTTCGGATGTGGATGTCGAATGAGGAACGGTCCGGGCCGGTTTGCCCGCATCGCCCAGATGATCAATGCCCTGGGAACAACCGGAAGATGCACCACTAGCACCACAAATGAGCTGCAACCTGCGGGAACTCCGTATTTCACAGCCTTTCGTGGCGTTTAGCAGCGCAATAGAGCGGAACGCGGCAGAGCGTGGCAGAAAGACGTGTAATGACGTAGAACACAACAGAGCACAGCACAAGTCGGCGAGCCGGGTGAACCTGGGTGAACTCCGACTGCCCTTGACGTGGCTACCCGCGCCGGGCCCCCCTTGCCCATGCGCGCCCCCACCCGTGCACCCATGCGCCCCGCAGCAGGATCGATGCTCCTCCCCCGCGCACGTGACACCCCGTAACCCCACATGACGCGGGCAGTTGAGACCTGCGTGGAAGAGACCATGGGAGTCACGTCAGCCGCGCAGATCCCGAAGCAGCGCGGAGAGGCCCTGCAGGACACGGCCGTTCGGTACGCGGAGGAGCGCCACTGGGATGTCTTCCCCGGCGCCTGGCTCGAGTCCGTCGAGGGCACGTGGCGCTGCTCGTGCGGCGAGGCCGCGTGCCCCGCGCCCGGCGCGCACCCGGTGCGCGACGACTGGCCCACGCAGGCCACGGGCAGCGCGACGGTCGCCCGGCGGATGTGGGCGAAGCAGTCGAACGCCTCGATCCTGCTTCCGACGGGGCGTACGTTCGACGCGATCGACGTGCCCGAGACGGCCGGCTTCCTCGCCCTCGCCCGCATGGAGCGGATGGAGCTGACGCTCGGCCCCGTGACGTGTACGCCGGACCGGCGCATGCAGTTCTTCGTGCTGCCCGGCGCCTCGGCGAAAGTCCCGGACCTCGTCCGCAAGTTGGGCTGGCCGCCCGCCGCCCTCGACCTCGTCACCCTCGGTGAGGGCGCGTACGTCGCCGCGCCGCCCACCCGTTTCGGCGCCTCCGGCGCGGTGCAGTGGGCCAACCGGCCCACCCCGGCCAACCGCTGGCTCCCCGACGCGGAGGAAGTCATCTCCCCCCTCTCCTACGCCTGCGGCAGGGACTCCCGCAGGAAGTAGCCCCCCACCGGCCCGCCGCCTCTTCTGGGGCTCCGCCCCAGGGGCTCCGCCCCAGACCCCGCTCCTAAAACGCCGAAGGGGCTATATTTCCCCGACGGCGATCAGAGGGGCAGCGGTGACCCAGCCAGCGGTTCGCGTGACGAACCTGTGGAAGACCTTCGGCCAGAGCCTTGCCGTGGCGGGCATCGACCTCACCCTCCCGGCAGGGAAGTTCATCGGCCTCGTCGGCCCGAACGGCGCGGGCAAGACCACCACCCTCTCCATGGTCACCGGCCTGCTCCGCCCCGACCAGGGCACCGTGGAGGTCGTCGGCCGCGACGTCTGGCAGGACCCCGCCGAGGTCAAGGCCCGCATCGGCGTACTCCCCGAGGGCCTGCGCCTCTTCGACCGCCTCTCCGGCCGCGAACTCCTCGCCTACACAGGCAGGTTGCGGGGCCTGCCCGGGGAGGAGGTCGACAAACGCGCCACCCAGCTCCTCGACGTCCTCGACCTCGCGGGCGCCCAGCACAAACTGGTCGTCGACTACTCGACGGGCATGCGCAAGAAGATCGGCCTCGCGGCGGCGCTGCTCCACAACCCCGAAGTCCTCTTCCTCGACGAGCCGTTCGAGGGCGTCGACCCGGTCTCCGCGCAGACGATCCGCGGCGTCCTGGAGCGCTACACGGCGTCCGGGGCGACCGTCGTCTTCTCCAGCCACGTGATGGAGCTCGTGGAGTCCCTGTGCGACTGGGTCGCCGTCATCGCGGCGGGCCGCATCCGCGCGCAGGGCCCGCTCGCCGAGGTGCGCGGCGAGGCGGCAACCCTCCAGGAGGCGTTCCTCGAACTCGTCGGCGCGAACGGCCGCGACGCCGGTTCGGACCTCGACTGGCTGGGCGGCGGCGCCCGATGACGACGCCGGACGCCACCGCCCCGGGCGGCCACCCGGGCCCGGCCCCGAGCACGGGCCTGACCCCCGTCTTCGTACGTCTGAAACTGTCCCTCCTCCGCAACGGCCTGCGGCAGTCCTCGGGCCGCCGCGCCGCGTACGTCGCGTCCGCGGTCGTCGCGCTGCTGTTCGCCGCGCTCCAGCTGCTCGGCCTGATCCTGCTGCGCGGCAACGAGCACGCGGCGACCGTGTCGGTCATCCTCGTCGCGGTGCTCGCGCTCGGCTGGGCCGTGATGCCGCTGTTCTTCCCGAGCGGCGACGAGACCCTGGACCCCACGCGCCTGGTGATGCTGCCGCTGCGCCCGCGTCCCCTCGTACGCGCCCTGCTCGTCTCCTCGCTCGTGGGCATCGGGCCGCTGTTCACGCTCTGTCTGGCGCTCGGCACGGTGATCGCGGTGGCGCGGGGCGGGGCGGCGGTCGCGGTGGGCGTCGTCGCGGTGCCGCTGACGCTGCTCGTCTGCGTGGCGCTCGCGCGGGCCGTCGCGGCCGCCAACATCCGCCTGCTGACCAGCCGCAAGGGGCGCGACCTCGCCGTACTGAGCGGGCTCGTCATCGCGGTCGGGGCGCAGGTGGTGAACTTCGGGGCGCAGCGCATCGGTTCGTCGGAGTCGGGCCTCGGCGAGCTGGACCCGGCGGCGGACGTGCTCGGCTGGATCCCGCCGTCCTCGGCGCTGTCGGCGGTGCACGCGGCGGGCGATGCCCGGTACGCCACGGCGGCGGCCCAGCTGGCCCTGTCCGTCGCGGCCCTCGTCCTGCTCCTGTGGGCCTGGCGGCGCAGCCTGACCCGGCTGATGACCTCGCCGGACGGCTCCACGCTCGCGGCGGCCGAGCCCGCACGGACCAAGCGCCGCACGACGGGCCTGGCCGCCCGGCTCCCCGCGGGCCGCACCGGCCCCGTCATGGAGCGCACCCTCCGCTATGTGTGGCGCGACCCGAAGACCAAGGCGGCCTGGGTGACGTCCCTGGCCATCGGCCTGATCGTGCCCCTCTTCAACGCGCTGCAGGGCACCGGCTCCCTCTACTTCGCGTGCTTCGCGGCCGGGATGCTCGGCATCCAGATGTACAACCAGTTCGGGCAGGACACGTCGGCGTTCTGGATGGTCGCGATGACGATCTCCTCGACGCGTGACGCGTACGAGGAGCTGCGCGCCCGGGCCCTCGCCCTCTTCGTGATCACACTGCCGTACGCGACGCTGGTCACCGTCCTGACCACGGCCCTCCTCGGCGAGTGGGCCGCCCTGCCCGAAGCGCTCGGCCTGTCCTTCGCGCTGCTCGGCGCCATGCTGGCCACCGGCGCCTGGGCGTCGGCCCGCTACCCCTACTCCATCCCGCAGCAGGGCTACAAGAACGCCGCTCCCGGCCAGGCGGGCCTCGTCTGGATCTCCATCCTCGGCGGGATGCTCACCGCCGCCGTCCTCTGCGCGCCCGTGCTCGCCTTCACGATCTGGCTGCACACGGCGGGCCACACCGCCTGGACCTGGCTGCTGCTCCCGCTGGGCACGGCCTACGGGGCCGCCGTCACCTTCGGGGGCCTGCGGCTCGCGGCGCCGCGGGTGGCGGGGCGGCTGCCGGAGATCCTGGCGGCCGTGAGCAGGGGCTGAGGCTCGCTCCGAGGCCGCCCGGACACGGAGCGACCCGCGAGCCGTGGTTCCCGCGCCGTGCGGCGGGGGAAGCCGGCCGGACGTACCGGCGGCTCGCGGGTCGGGTGACTGCCTGAGTTTCGGCCGGCTGCACGCAGCTCTCGCGTGCTGGTCCGGCACCGCACTCGGTGTGGTGGCGGGCCGCTAGCCCGCAGCCACCTCTTCCGTCCGGTGTACGTACATCTGCCGAACCACCTCCTCTCCGAAGTGACACTCACCCTAGGAACTGATCCGGCGGCGCTCAACCGATTTTCCGGGCGAAGGGCGGAAGCCGTCTCCAGGCGGGCTCAAGGGTTCCTCATGAACCTTCGAGCCATCCTGTGAAGTCGGCTCCTACGGTCCAGCGCATGGTCACTTGCCGTATCTGCAACGACAACGTCACCGAGTTCCTGGACTTCGGGCGGCAACCCCTCTCCGACGCCTTCCGGGCGCCCGGCGAGAGCCGGCCCGAGTTCTTCTACCGGCTCGCCGTCGGCGCCTGCGCGGGCTGCTCCATGACCCAGCTCGTCGAAGAGGTCCCGCGGGAGCGGATGTTCCACCACGACTACCCCTACCGGTCCTCCGGCTCCCGGACCATGCGCGAGCACTTCGCCGCGACCGCGCGCCGCCTGATGGCCGAGGAGTGCCGGGGCGAGGACCCCTTCGTCGTGGAGATCGGCTGCAACGACGGGGTGCTGCTGCGCACCGTGCACGCGGCCGGAGTGCGGTGCCTGGGCGTCGACCCGTCGTCCGGGGTGGCCGAGGAGGCACGCGCCGAGGGCGTCCCGATCCTCGGCGAGTTCTTCGAGGAGGAGAGCGCCGCCCGGATCCGCAAGGCGGAGGGCACGGCCCAGCTCGTGTACTCCGCGAACACCATCTGCCACATCCCGTACCTCGATTCCGTGCTGCGCGGCGTCGACACCCTGCTGGCCCCCGGCGGGGTGTTCGTCTTCGAGGACCCCTACCTCGGGGACATCCTCCGCCGCGTCTCCTTCGACCAGATCTACGACGAGCACTTCTACTTCTTCACGGCCACGTCGGTGCAGGCCATGGCCCACCGCTTCGGCTTCCGGCTCGTCCGGGTGGAGCGGCTGCCGGTGCACGGCGGCGAGGTGCGCTACTTCCTCGCCCGCGCCGGTGAGCGGACCCCGGACGCGTCCGTGGCCGAGCTCCTGGAGGAGGAGCGCCGGGAGCGGGTCGGCGAGCCGGACCGGCTCCGCGCGTTCGCCGAGCAGGTCGCCGCGGTCCGCACCGAGCTGCGGGAGCTGCTGACGCGGCTGCGCGACGAGGGCAAGCGGGTCGTCGCCTACGGCGCCACCGCGAAGAGCGCGACGGTCGCCAACTACTGCGGGATCGGCCCGGACCTCGTGGAGTTCGTCTGCGACACCACGCCGGAGAAACAGGGCCGTCTGACGCCCGGCTCACACATCCCGGTACGCCCGCACGAGGCGTTCGCGTCGCCCGCGTACCCCGACTACGCGCTGCTGTTCGCCTGGAACCACGCCGAGGAGATCATGGCCAAGGAGACCGCGTTCCGTGCCTCGGGCGGCCGGTGGATCACCTATGTGCCCGACGTGAAGGTGATCCGCCCGTGAACGCCACCCGACCCGTCCTGTGGTCCGGCGCCGCGCGCCCCTATCCCAGCGGCAGCACCCTGGACCAGCTCTTCGACGAACAGGCCGCCCTGCGTCCGGACGCCCCCGCGGCCGTGCACGGCCAGGCGCTGCTCACCTACGGCGAACTCCGCTCCCGGTCCGACCTGCTGGCCGACCGGCTGCGGGAGGCCGGCGCGGGACCCGGCGACTTCGTGGGGGTGTGCGGAAGCCGCTCGCTGGACGCGCTCGTGGCGCTGCTCGGCGTGCTCAAGTCCGGCGCCGCGTACGTCCCGCTGGACGACGGGCTGCCGCCCGAGCGGCTGCGCGCGATGGCCGAGGACACGGGACTGCGCGTGATCGTCGCGCTGGACACCGTACGAAGGCTGCCGCGCGGAAGCTGGACGCTGCTCGGGGTGTCGGCGGCGCCTCCGGAACGGCCGTCCGTGCCCCGCCGTTCCCCGGGCGACGCCGCCGGGCCCGCCTACGTCATGTTCACCTCCGGCTCCACCGGGCGGCCCAAGCCCGTGGTCATCCCGCACCGGGGTGTGGTCCGCCTGGTGACGTCCGAGCCCGCGCTGTCCGGTCCCGGGCCGCAGGACCGCGTACTGCACTCCTGCGGTCTCTCGTCCGACGCCTCGACCATCGAGATCTGGGCGGCCCTGGTCAACGGCGCCTGCCTGGTCCTCGTCGATCAGCCGGACCTGCTCTCGCCGCCCGCGCTGGAGAAGCTGCTGCGCGCGGAGTCGGTGACCGTGGCCTACCTGACCACGAGCGTCTTCCACCTCGTGGCGCGCAGCCGCCCCGAGGCCCTGTCGGGCCTCCGGCACGTCTCGGCCGGGGGTGAGGCGATGTCCCCGGACCTGGCCCGCGCGGTGCGCACCGCCTGCCCGGACACCACGCTGGTCAACTTCTACGGCCCCACGGAGAATTCGGTGGTCTCCACCGCGTACGTCGTGCGCGAGGTCCCCGAGGACGCCGACCGGGTGCCGATAGGCCGTCCGATCGCCAACTCCACCTGCCTGGTGCGCCGTCCGGACGGGACCGCGGCCGCGCCCGGCGAAGAGGGCGAGCTGCTGGTCGGCGGGGACGGGCTCGCGCTCGGCTACCTGGGCGATCCCGGGCTCACCGCGGAGCGCTTCGTGACCGGCCCGCAGGCACCTCAGGCATCTCAGGCACCTCAGGCACCTCAGGCACTGAAACGAACGCTCTATCAAACCGGTGACCTGGTGCGGGTGCGGCCCGACGGGGAGCTGGAGTTCGTGGGCCGCCGGGACCGGCAGATCAAGCTGCGCGGCCACCGCATCGAGATCGACGAGGTGGAGGCGCGGCTGCGCGCCCAGGACGGCGTCGCGGAGGCCGCCGTCCTCGTCGCCGAACGGGAGTCGGGCGAGGCGTTCCTCACCGGCTTCTACACGCCCGCGCCCGGCGCCGGGCGCGACCCCGCCGACATCCTGGCCGCGCTCCGCCAGTGGCTGCCCGACCAGGCGGTCCCGGCCCGGCTGCTGCGCCTCGACCAGCTCCCGGTGCAGCTCAACGGCAAGGTCGACCAGAAGCGCCTGGCAGCGCTCGCCGACCGGCACGCCGACGGTGCCGCGTCCGCCGGGCAGGCGCCCGAGGTGGCCGGGCTCCAGGACACGCTGGCCGAGGTGTGGCACACCACGCTCGCCGTCGACCCGGGCCCCCGCGACGACTTCTTCGCCCTGGGCGGCGACTCGCTGCTCGCCTCGGAGACCGTCAGCCGCACCCTCACCGTGCTCGGCCTGGACGCGTCGCTCGGCAGCGCGCTGGTCGCCGGGCTGCTGCGGGACCCGACGCTGGAGGGCTGGGCCCGCACGGTCGCCGTGGCCCGCGACGGGGACGGCGGGCACCGCTCGCCCTCCCTGGCCACGCTGCGCAAGGACGCCCGGCTCGGCTTCACGCTCCCGCCCCGTCGCGGTCCCGAGCCGCGCTGGCGGGACCCGGAGCAGGTGCTGCTGACCGGCGCGACCGGCTTCCTCGGCACCTTCCTGCTCGACCGGCTGCTGCGGACGACACGCGCCCGCGTCCACCTGCCGGTGCGCGCGCGGGACGCGGAGCACGCCGGGCGCAGGGTCGCGGCGGCCCGCGCCAAGTACGGCCTTCCGCCCCTCGAACAGGTCGTGGACCCGGGACGCGTGGTGTGCCTGCCCGCCGACCTCGCGCGGCCCCGGCTCGGCCTGACCGACGGCCAGGCGGCGGAGCTGACCGGCTGCCTGGATCTGGTGCTGCACTCCGCGGCGCAGGTCAACTTCCTCTATCCGTACGCCGAGTTGCGGGCGGTGAACGTCAACGGCACCCGGGAGGTGCTGCGGCTCGCGGCGCCCCGGCGGGTCCCGGTGCACTTCATCTCCACGGTCGCGACCCTCGCCGGGTTCGGCACCGCGGGCGTGCGCCACGTCACCGAGGAGACACCGCTGGACCACGGCGACCACCTCACCCTCGGCTACGCGGAGAGCAAGTGGGCGGCCGAGGCGCTGGTCCTCGACGCCGGCGCGCGCGGACTGCCGGTCTCCGTGTTCCGGCCGTACGAGATCACCGGCGAGCAGGCCGGGGGCGTCTGCAACGTGGAGACGGCGATCTGCTCGCTGTTCAAGACCGTCGCCGAGACGGGCGTCGCCCCGGACATCCCGCTGCCGCTGGACTTCGTGCCCGTCGACCACGCGGCCGCCGCCATCGCCCACATCGCCACCACGGACCCGCCCGGGCGGCACGTCTACCACCTCACCAACCCCCGCCCCGCGGCCTTCCACGACGTGCTGCGCCGGATGCGGGCGGCGGGCTGCGAGATACGGACGCTGCCGTACCGGCAGTGGGTGCGGGAACTGGTGCGGTACGTCGCGGAGCATCCGGCGAGCGCCACGGCGCCGTTCGTCGCCCTGTGCGTGGACCGCAGCAGGGGCGCGGACATGTCCGTGAAGGAGATGTACTTCGACGGCACCTTCCCCCGGCTCGGGCGGACCAATGTGGAGCGGGCGCTCGCGGGCAGCGGACTGGACTGCCCGCCGGTGGACGACGCGCTCCTCGACCGGTACCTGGCGTACTTCTTCGCCTCGGGCTACATCCGCCGCCCGGAGCCCACCGCGACCCCCGGGAGCCCCCGATGACGATGCGCGTCCTGTTCGTCCCGCTCGCCGCCCCCTCGCACATCACGTTGATGGTGCCGCTGGCGTGGGCGCTCCAGACCGCCGGGCACGAGGTGCGGTTCGCGGTACCGCCCAACCATGTGGACAGCGTGCTGCGCACCGGCCTGATGGCGGTGTCCTTCGGCGTGGACGTCGACCTGGGCGACTCGGAGGAGGCGCTGCCCGAGGGCGAGGCCGCGGAGTGGGAGCGGCTCGCGGGGCTCGACACCGACGGGTCGTACCGCGACGGGCAGATCCGCGACCAGGTGCTCGGCGCGATCGCCGCGTACTGCGCCGTGGACCTCCTCGAGCCCACGATGGACGAGCTGGTCGCGCTGGCCAGGGCGTGGGAGCCGGACCTGGTGGTGTGGGACAACGTGGCCTTCCACGGCTCCGTCGCGGCCCGCGCCGCCGGGGCCGCGAGCGCCCGCTCCCTGGTCGGCGTCGACCATGTGGCGCGGATGCGCGGGGACTTCCTCGCCCGGGGCGGTCCGGCGGCCAAGGAGGGCGAGGCGGCCGAGGAGGACGCAGTCGCCGGGCTGCTCGCCGACCGGCTCGACCGCTACGGCGCCGCGTTCGACGAGGCGGTCCTCGTCGGCGACTGGACCGTCAACCCGCTGCCCGAGGCCGTCCCCGCTCCCCCGGGCCTCGCCTGCCTGTCCGTACGCCAACTGCCCTTCACGCACCTGGAGGCGCTGCCCGACTGGCTGACCCGCAAGGACGCGGCCTCCGACCTGCCCCGGGTGTGCCTCACCCTGGGCCGGTCGGTGCGGGACGTGCGGGGCAACGACAACTACGGCCTCAGCGTGCCCGACCTGCTCGCTGCCGTCGACGGCCTGGACGCCGAGGTGATCGCGACGCTCACCCCGGAGCAGCTCCCGGCGGGCACGGCCGTCCCGGACAACGTCCGCCTGGTCGACTTCGTCCCGATGAACGCGCTCCTGCCCACCTGCGCGGCGGTCCTGCACCACGGCGGCGCGAGCACGCTGATGGCCGCCGTGTGGGCGCGGGTGCCGCAGCTCATCGTGCCCTCGGAGACCTGGGACGAACGCGAACTGGCCGCGGCCGTCGAGGCGTTCGGCGCCGGTCTCACCGTGGGCGCCGCCGAGCCCGGCGCGCGGGGCGGCCCCGGACCGCGCGCCGGCCTGACGCCGGACGCGCTGCGGGCGGCGCTGACCAGGCTGCTGACCGAGCCCACCTGGGCGAGCGGAGCCGCGGCGATGCGCCGCGCGACCCTCGCCCACCCGGCACCCGGCGAGGCGGTGCCGGTCCTGGAACGCCTGACGGCCGAGCTGAGGAGCCCGCACGCATGACGACGACGGACACCACGAGCGCCCACGACCGCACCGACAGCGGCACGAGCATCTACGACCACGGCGACATCTACGAGGCCATCTACATGAGCCGCGGCAAGGACTACGCGGCCGAGTCGGCGCTCGTGACGTCCCTGGTGCGCGAGCGGCTGCCGGAGGCCGACTCGCTGCTCGACGTCGGCTGCGGCGCGGGCAGCCATCTGCAGTGCTTCGCCGGGCACTTCGGGCACGCCGAGGGCCTCGACCTGAGCGCGGACATGGTGCGCAAGAACGAGGAGCGCGGCACCGGCATCCGAGTCACGCGGGGCGACATGCGGGACTTCGCGCTCGGCCGCCGCTTCGACGCGGTGGTGAGCATGTTCAACGTCGTCGCCTACTCCGCGGGGACCGACGAACTCGACGCCACGCTGGCCTGTTTCGCCCGCCACCTCAACCCCGGCGGCGTCATCGTGATCGAGCCGTGGTGGCTGCCGGAGGACTTCCTCGACGGCTATGTGGCCACCGACTCCTTCCAGTGGAAGGGCCGCAGCTACGCGCGGATCTCGCACACCGTGCGCGACGGCGACAGCAGTCACATGGAGGTGCACTATCTGGTGGCCTCCGCCGAGGAGGGCGTCACGCACTTCTCCGACGTGCACCGCGCGCGGCTTTTCCAGCGCGCGGACTACGAGAACGCCATCCGGCGGGCGGGCTGCGCCGTCGAGTACGTACGCGCCGAGCACGCGCCGCGCGGACTGTTCATCGGGACAGCACCGCGCGCAGCCTGACCGGTCCGCCGGTCACCGGGGCCCGGCAGCGGCGTACGAGCGGCTCCACCGGGCGGGAGCGCGGGAAAGCGCGGTCCAGCTCGGCGAGCAGCGCGACGGCGAGCAGCCGGGCCATCGGGACATACGCGTCGACGGCCGCCCCCCAGGGCGGCCGCGGCGCATTTCCGCGCGTCTGCCGCCCGGGCCGGAAGGCGTCGGGCTCGACGTGGACGCGCGGGTCGCGCCCCGCCGCCTGCACGGCGATCACGAGCTGTTCGCCCGCCTCGATGCCGGCGCCGCCCAGGGTGAGCGGCGCGCGGGCGACGCGGGTCTCGAAGCGGACGGGGGGTTCGAGGCGCAGGACCTCGTCCACGGCGGCGGCGGGGTCCGCCAGCGGTGCGCCGGCCTCCAGCCGGAGCGCCAGGGCGTGCGCCATCACACGTACCGCCGTGTCGACGCCGAGTGCCCACAGGGCCAGCTCGCCCGGTCCTGTCAGCCGGCCGCGCACCGCGTCGACCGCGGCCACCAGCGCCCGGGCGGCGCGCAGCGGGGGCGGGCAGAGCCGCGCGTCGACCAGCCCCTCGGGGGCGGCCTCGGCCTCCTGGGGGGTGAGGCCGAGCAGTTCGCGCACGCAGTCCCGGGCGAGGGGCCGCGCGAGGGCGGAGAGCACCTCGGTCTCCCCCGCGCCCGCCGCGTCCACCAGTTCCCGGCAGCGGCGGGCGACCCGGCAGCGGCGGGCGACCCACGCCGGATCGGGCCCGGGCACGGGCGGCGGCGCGTCCCGGTCGAGCAGGCCGGGTACGACCACGAGGGCCTGCCCGGCCGGTCCCGGGCCCAGCCGGGGATCCGCGAGCGCGGCCGACGCCGTCGCCTGCCGGGCGGTCACCCACGCGCCCGTGGTGCTGCGGTGGACGTCGGGCAGCTCCCACAACCGGGGGAACACCGACGCGGGTTCGCGGCCGCGCAGCAGCAGCGCGTAGGGGTCACCGGTCTCCTCGCCGCCGATCCACTGCTCGCCCCGCAGCGTCAGCAGGTGCCGGGCGAGTGCGGCGTCCCCGTACCGCCGGGGGTCGATCGCCTGAAGTGGGGCCACGGCCATGGCATTTCCTCTCGACAGCGCTCGGAATGCGCGCGGGAAAGAGTAATTCCAGCAGCCTCGGCCACATTCTCCGTCGAGCCGTCGAATTCCCCTCTCAAGCCCTGCTCAAGGACCTCTCAAGAAGCCTCGACGGCCTCCCAAGGGAGGCGTTGATAGCGTCGCTCGGGCGATCCGGAAATCCATGAAAGAACGGCAGAGCGAGCTCGGTCGACAGAGCGGCGGAATGACGTGCGTGTCCTCTTCACCTCCCTACCCGTTACCTCGCACATTCTGAATATGGTGCCGCTGGCCTGGGCGATGCAGTCGGCCGGACACGACGTGCGGTTCGCCGTGCACCCCGAGGCGACGGCCACCGTGGCCGGCACCGGACTCCAGCCCGTGGCGGTGGGCCGCCCCCTGCACATGGGGACGTTCATGGAACGCGAGTCGGTGATCGCGGGCCTCGGCTTCGACATCTCCGAGGATCCGGCGACGCTGGACGCCGAACGCACCCTGGGCATCCTCACCTGGTACACCACGGTGTTCCTGCAGAACGTCACCGACGAGACCTTCATGGACGACCTCGTCGCGGAGGCCCGCGCCTGGCGGCCGGGGCTCGTGGTGTGGGACGCGCTCAGCTACGCGGGGCCCGTCGCGGCCCGTGCCTGCGGTGCCGCGCACGCCCGGCTGCTGTTCGGCCTCGACCTGCTGGGCCGGATGCGCCACCGCTTCCAGGAGCAGCGCCGGGGTCTGCCACCGGAGGCGCGGGACGACGTGCTCGCGGAGTGGCTCGACGTCCATCTGCGGCGGCACGGCGGCGGGTTCACCGAGGCGGACGCGACGGGCGACTGGACCGTCGACCCGATGCCGCCGCCGCTCGCCCTGGACTCCGGCCTGCCCGCCGACTCACCCCGGATCGCGATGCGGCAGCCGCCGTACAACGGCCCGTCCCAGGTGCCCCGCTGGCTGCGCGAACCGCCGTCGGGGCGGCCCCGGGTCTGTGTGACGCTGGGCCTGTCGCTGCGCGAGATGTGGGACGCCGGACTCTCCGTCGGCGATCTGCTGGCGGCGGTCGCCGACCTCGACGTGGAGGTCGTGACCACCCTGCCGCCCGACGACGAGGCGCGCCGCGCGCTGCCGCCCAACGTGCGCGCGGTGGACTTCGTGCCGCTCACCGCGCTGCTGCCGAGCTGCTCCGCCGTGGTGCACCACGGCGGAGCGGGCACGCTGCACAGCGCCGTGGCGCATGCCGTGCCCCAACTGATCGTGCCGGACGCCGTGTGGGACCCCCGGCTCCTCGGCGAGCGCCTGGCCGAGCTGGGCGCCGGGGCCATCGTCACCCCGGACCGGCTCACGCCCGAACGGCTGCGCCGGGAACTGCTCCGGCTCCTCGAGGACCCCTCGGCCCGGGCCGCGGCCGCCCGTCTCTCCCGGTCCGCGCTGACGAGTCCGGGCCCGGACGCGGTGGCGCGGATCCTGACGTCCGGAAGACATGCGCGGAAATGACCGGAAGGCATGCGCGGAAATGAAGGGAATCCGGAAGTGAAGGGAATCATTCTCGCCGGAGGAACCGGCAGCAGGCTGTATCCCACGACGGTGGCCGTCTCCAAGCAGTTGCTGCCGGTGGGCAACAAGCCGATGATCTATTACCCGATGTCGGTGCTGCTGCTCGCCGGAGTACGGGACATCCTCGTCATCGGCCGCCCCACGGAAATACCCCGCTTCCAGGAGCTGTTCGGCGACGGATCGCATCTGGGCATCAGTGTCTCCTACGCCGAGCAGGCCGAGCCCCGGGGCATCGCCGACGCGCTGCTCATCGGCGCCGATCATGTGGCGGGCGATCCGGTGGCGCTCATTCTCGGCGACAACATCTTCCACGGCCATCACTTCTCCAGCACCCTCCAGGAGGCGACGCGCGACCCGCACGGCTGTGTCCTGTTCGGCTACCCCGTGCCCGACCCGGAGCGTTACGGCGTCTGCGAGACGGACGCCGATGGCCGCGTCGTCTCGCTGGAGGAGAAGCCCCGGCACCCGCGCTCCAACCGGGCGGTGACCGGCCTGTACGTCTACGACCACGAGGCCGTGGACATCGCGAAGAACCTGCGGCCCTCCGCACGCGGCGAGTTGGAGATCACCGACGTCAACCGGCACTACGCGGACCGGGGACGGGCCCGCCTCGTCGACCTCGGCCGTGGCTTCGCGTGGATGGACACCGGCACCCCGGAGAGCTTCCTCCAGGCCGACCTGTACATCCGGGCGCTGGAGGACCGGCAGGGCGTACGCATCGCGTGCCTGGAGGAGGTGGCGCTGCGCATGGGGTTCATCGACATCGACCAGTGCCACCGCCTGGGTGCCGAGCGGTCCGGCTCCGCCTACGGCAAGTACCTGCTCAGTCTGGCCCTGTGAGGAGTCCCCTTGACCTCCGTCGAACCCGGAGCGACACCCGACGAGCTGGCGGCGCGCACCCTGCGCCTGCTCGACGGCACCCGCTATCTGACGCTGGCCACGTCCTCGCCTTCCGGCGATCCGTGGTCCGCCGCGCTGCACTACGAATGGCAGCCGGACCCGCTGCGGCTGCTGTTCTGCTCGTCCCACCGGACCCGGCACGGGGCCGACATCGCCGCGAACGCCCAGGTGGCGGGCTCCCTGTTCGTCACCGGAGCGGCCACCGACGTCGCCATCGCCCCCGTGGAGGGCGCCCAGTTCACGGGCGGCTGCGCCGAGGTGCCGGAGGACGAACTGGCCCGGACGCACGGGTACTTCTTCGAGACGGTCTTCCCCGACCCGGAGGTGCGCGCCGAGTGGGCGCTGCCGCTGGAGGCGTTCGGGCCGCCCGGCGTGCACCGCCTCTACCGGATCACCGTCGACCGGTGGTGGCTGATCGACCTGCGGACCTGGGCCGAGGACAAGATCGACCGCCGGGTGGAGATGCCGCTGTCCGCACTCGCCGGGGCGGGCGCCCGGTGAACGAGACCGAGGTGAGCGCGCCCGGCGTCGGCGAGGCGGAGGCGGCCGGGGCCGAGCCGTCCGTCGCCTGGCTGCGCGATGTCGGCCGCCGGTCCGCGATGCGGGTGCGCCGGGTGCCGCTGGCCGAGCTCGACGGCTGGGAGACCGACCCGGACACCGGTGACATCCGGCACCGCAGCGGCCGCTTCTTCACCGTCGCGGGGCTGAGTGTCGAGCCCCAGGACGGCGACGCGCGGGACACCGGCCCCGGCTGGCGCCAGCCCATCATCGACCAGCCCGAAGTGGGCGTACTCGGCCTGCTGGCCAAGGAGTTCGGCGGCGAACGCCACTTCCTGATGCAGGCCAAGGCCGAACCGGGCAACCACAACGAACATCAGCTCTCCCCCACCGTGCAGGCCACCCGCAGCAACTACACGCGGGTGCACCGCGGCCGTTCCGTGCCGTACCTCGGATACTTCCAGGACCCCCGGCGGCACCGTGTCCTCGCCGATGTGCGGCAGTCCGAGCAGGGCGCCTGGTTCCTGCGCAAACGCAACCGGAACATGATCGTCGAAGTGACGGACGACGTCGTGCTCGCCGACGGCTTCCGCTGGACGACCCGCGCCGAACTGGACCGCCTGCTGGCCGCGGGCGACTACGTCAACATGGACGCGCGCAGCGTCCTGTCCCATCTGCCGCCGCCCGGCCCGCCCGGCACGCCCCGGCACAGCGAGGGCGAGCTGCTGAGCTGGCTCACCGCGCACCGCTGCGAGGAGCCGCTGCGGGTCCGTCGCGTGCCGCTGCGCGCGGTGACCGGCTGGGTCAGGACCCCGGAGCACATCGCGCACGAACAGGGGCGCTACTTCGACGTGATCGGCGTGCACGCGGAGTCGGCGCACCGCGAGGTCACGAGCTGGCAGCAGCCCATGCTGCGCCCGCGCGAGGGCGGTGTGATCGCGTTCCTGCTGCGCTGGTTCGACGGCACCCCGCACGTCCTGACGCGGGTGCACCGCGAGCCCGGCTACGCCGACGTGGCCGAGCTGGGCCCCACCGTCCAGTGCACGCCCGGCAATTACGCGCACCTGCCGCCGTCCGCCCGGCCTCCGCTGCTCGCGGAGGTCCTCGCGGCCCCCAGGTCCCGGATCCTGTTCGACGCCACGCTCTCCGAGGAGGGCGGGCGCTTCTACCACGCCCGGAACCGCTATCTGGTGGTCGCCACCGACCGGGACCCGGAGTCCCCGACCGGTGACCACCGTGACCTGTTCCGCTGGGTGACGCCGCACCAGCTCGCCGCCCTGCTCCAGCACAGCCACTACGTCAACGTCCAGGCCCGCAGCCTGATCGCGTGCCTGCACAGCCTGCTGTCCACACCGTCTGCACCGTCTGCACCCCCGGGAGGGTTCCATGGCCGCTGATCACACGCCGGACGCGCCGCTGAAGCCGGACACGCCGCAGGCGCGGTCCCCGCTGGCGCCCCTGTCCGAGGTGCGCGGCTGCCGGCTCGTCGACCTGCCCGAGCACACCGACCCGCGCGGTTCCCTCACGGTCATCGAGTGCGGCCGCCAGCTCCGCTTCCGGATCGAGCGGGTCTTCTACGTCCACGGGGTGCCGGCGCACGTGGCCAGGGGGCTGCACGCGCACCGGGAGCTGAACGAGTTCATCGTCGCCGTCTCCGGCTCCTTCGAGGTGACCGTGGACGACGGCACGTCGCGGGCCACGGTGCGCCTGGACCGGCCCGGCCGGGCGCTGCACATCGAGCCGCACCTGTGGACGGAGTTCACCGGCTTCTCGCCGGACGCGATCTGCCTGGTGCTCGCGTCGGCGCCGTACGACCCGGACGACTACCTCTACGACTACGCCGAGTTCGAGGAGTTCGTCCGGGCCGGGCGCCCCTGACGGTCACCGCCGCGATGCCGCTCAGACGTCGCGCAGCACCTTGTGCAGCGCCTCGATCACGGCGTCCTGCTCGGCTTCCGGGAGCGAGGGGTACATCGGCAGCGAGAAGATCTCGCCCGCAAGGCGTTCGGTGACCGGGAGCGAGCCGCGCGCGTAGCCCAGGTGCGCGAAGCCGCTCATCGTGTGCACCGGCCAGGGGTAGCTGATGTTCAGGTTGACGTCGTGGGCGCGCATCGCCTCGATGACGGCGTCCCTGCGCGGGTGCCGCACCACGTACACGTAATGGACGTGGGTGTTGCCGGGAGCCGTCGCGGGCAGCACGAGATCCGTGCCGGCCAGTGCCTCGGCGTAGCGGTCCGCGACCCGGCCGCGGGCGCTCACGTAGTCGTCGAGGCGGCGCAGTTTGCGGCGCAGGATCTCGGCCTGCACCTCGTCGAGGCGGGCGTTGTGGCCGGGGGTCTGCACGACGTAGTAGCGGTCCCGCATGCCGTAGTAGCGCAGCCGCTGCAGGTCGGCGTGCACCTCGGCGTCGGAGGTGACGACGGCCCCGCCGTCGCCGTACGCGCCGAGCACCTTGGTCGGGTAGAAGGAGAACGCCGCCGCGTGGCCCATCGCGCCCGCGCGGCGGCCGTGGTGGGTGGCGCCGTGGGCCTGCGCGCAGTCCTCCAGGATCGTCAGGCCGCGCCGCTCGGCGAGCCGCTCCAGGGGCGCCATGTCCACGCACTGGCCGTAGAGATGGACCGGCAGCAGCACCTTGGTGCGCGGGGTGACGGCCGCCTCGACCTGCTCGACGTCCATCAGGTAGTCGTCCTCGCGGATGTCGACGAAGACGGGCGTCGCGCCGGTGGAGGCGATGGCGACGACGGTGGGCGCCGCCGTGTTGGAGACGGTGATCACCTCGTCGCCGCGGCCCACGCCCAGGGCCTGGAGGCCGAGTTTGACGGCGTTGGTGCCGTTGTCCACGCCGACGCAGTGCGGCAGTTCGTGGTACGCCGCGAACTCCTCCTCGAAGCCGCGGACGCTCGCGCCGAGGATGAGCGTGCCGGAGCTGAAGACCGTCTCGACCGCGTCGAGGATGTCGTCCCGCTCCCGCTCGTACTCGGGGAGGTAGCTCCATACGTTGGTAGTCAAGCGACGTTCCCTTCTCGTTGGACTCGCTGGTCTCGCTGGTCTCGTCGGACTCGCCGGTCGCGTTGGCCGCGGTACCACTCGACGGTGCGCGCGAGCCCTTCGTCGAAGGGCACCCCGGGCCGGTAGCCCAGGGCGGCGAGCTTGGAGTCGTCGACCGCGTAGCGCAGGTCGTGGGCCTTGCGGTCGGTGACGTGCCGGATCCGGCCGGCGTCGGCACCGCACAGCCGCAGCAGCCGGAAGGTCAGCTCCCGGTTGGTGAGGGTGGTGCCGCCGCCGATGTTGTAGATCTCGCCGGGCTCGCCCTTCTCCAGGACCAGGCGCAGCGCCCGGCAGTGGTCGCTGACGTGCAGCCACTGGCGTACGTGGGATCCGTCGCCGTACAGCGGGACGTCCCGCCCGTCGAGCAGCCTGGTCACGAAGTGCGGGATGACCTTCTCGGCGTCCTGTCGGGGGCCGTAGTTGTTGGCGCAGCGGGTCACCATGACGGGCAGCCCGTGCGAGCGGTGGTAGGCGCGGGCCACCAGGTCGGAGGCCGCCTTGGACGCCGCGTAGGGCGAGTTGGGCAGGAGCGGGTCGTCCTCCTTGGAGGCGCCGGTGGTCACGGAGCCGTACACCTCGTCGGTGGAGACGTGCACGATCCGCGGCACGTCCGCCTCCAGGCAGGCGTCGAAGAGGACCTGGGAGCCGAGGACGTTGGTCTCGGTGAACGCGTCCGCGCTGTGCAGCGAGCGGTCCACGTGCGACTCGGCGGCGAAGTGCACGACGGCGTCGCAGCCGGGGAGCAGCTTCCGCAGCAGGGCGCGGTCGCGGATGTCACCCTGCACGAAGTCGAGCCGCGGGTGGTGCGCGGGCAGGTTGGAGCGCCTGCCCGCGTAGGTGAGTTTGTCGAGCACGATGACGCTGTCGCCGTCGCCGTCGTTGCCGCTGCCGCTGCCGCTGCCGCTGCCGGTGTCCGGCTCTCCGTCTTTCAGGACGGTGCGCACGAAGCAGGATCCGATGAACCCCGCGCCCCCCGTGACGAGCACCCTCATGGCTTCCCTTTCGCCGTTCGGTCCCGTTGGTCCCGACCATCGTCGGGGCCCGGTCTTCACGGCGGCTTGAGGGTGGATCAGCGCGGCTCAAGGGAGGCTTGAGGTGTGCTCCTCCCGGGTGACGAGGGCGGCCACGGTGCGCCGGACGCCGGGGCGCGGGCGGATCGCGTGCCGCCAGCCGGTCCGGCCGTGGAAGGCCGACGGGTCGACCCGCACGCTCTCCTGGTCGGCGCCCACCGCCCCGTCGGGGGGCGGCTCCGTGCGGACGGGCACCGAGGGCTCCCCGGTGTGCTCGGCGACGGTCCACGCGATCAGCGTGAACAGTTCGGCGAGCGCGACGCCCTCACCGGTGCCCACCGGCCAGTGCCGGCCCGCGAGGGCGTCGGCGTGGTCGAGGGCGGCGGCGAACGCGGCCGCGGCGTCCCGGACGTGCAGCAGGTCCCGGCGCACGGTGCCGTCGTTCCACAGCGTCAGCGGCTGCCCGGCGAGCGCGCGCCGGGTCATGGCGGCCACCACGCCGCGCTCGCCGCCGGGGCGCGGCGCGAGGCCGTAGAGGGTGGGCAGCCGCAGCGAGACGGCCCGCACCAGACCGTCCGCCGTAGCCTGCTTCAGCACCTGCTCGGCGCGCAGCTTCTGCGCGCAGTACGCGCTCAGCGGACGGTCCCGTTCCGTGCCGTCGACGGGCCTGCCGTACGTGGGTCCGCTCTGGCTCGTCGTCCCGGCGAACAGGACGACGGGCGGCGGGCCGGGGCGGCGCGCCGCCCCGAGCTCGGCGACGAGGTCCTCGGCGAGGCCGACGTTGACGCGCTCGGCCGCGGCCGCCGACTCGGCCCGCGTCGGCGTCCGCGACGAGGCCGGCCAGTTCCCCGGGCGCCGACAGGTCGGCGGTGCGGGCCTCGAACCGGGCCGCGCCGCGCACCGGTTCGCGCGGCTCGGTGTGCCGGCCGACGGCGCGCAGCCGCACCGGCCGCCGGGCGAGCACCTCGGTGACCGCGGCGCCGAGGAACCCGGAGGCGCCGAGCACCACGACCGTGGGCGGCCCGCTGCCCGCCGTGCCGTGGCCGGTCATGCGTGCAGCTCCGCGGCCAGCGCCAGGCAGTCGGCGTAGTGCGGCAGGATGCCCTGGTCGCGGGCCTCGGCGAGGGTGGGCGCCGCGCGGTCCCGGTCGGACAGGAGCAGCTCGGTCCCCTCGGGCAGCGGCAGCTTCAGCTCCGGGTCCATGGGGTCGAGGGCGAGTTCGAGCTCGGGGGCGTAGCTGCTGGTGACGAGGTACGTCATCAGCGTGTGGTCGGCCAGGGCGACGAAGGCGTGCCCGACGCCGACCGGGAGGTAGACGGCACGGTAGTACCGGGGCTCCAGGAGCACGGTGTCGCAGCGGCCGAACGTGGGGGAGCCGGTGCGCAGGTCGACGACGATGTCGAGGGACCTGCCGTACGGGCAGTAGACGTACTTGGCCTGGCCGGGCGGTGTGGTGGTGAAGTGGACGCCGCGCAGCACGCCTTGGCGGGAGTGGCTGTGGTTGGTCTGGGCGACCGGGAACGCGCGGTGGCCGGTCGCCTCGGTGAACGCCGGTCCCTGGAAGGGCGAGAGGAACCGGCCGCGCTCGTCGGGGAAGGAGCGGGGCGTGAACTCGAAGGCGCCGTCGACGGCGAGCGGGCGCGCCCGCATGGTCGGGGTACGGACGGCGCGGGCCTGGTGGGTGTGGGCTTCAGCCATGAGTGTGTCCCGTCGTCAGACGCCGGCGCGCTTCATGCCGCGCATGCCGAGGGCGAGGCCGACCCCGGCGATGCCGATGCCGGAGAGGAGGCCCCAGGCCACCGAGGAGCTCTCGAAGTCCCCGACGAAAAGGGCGCGTTCGGCGTCCACGATGTAGGAGACCGGGTTGATGTCGGCGAGCAGCTTGAGCCAGTCGGGGCCCCGCTCCATGGGCAGCAGCATCCCGGAGAGCAGCAGGAGCGGGAACAGCAGGGTCTGCTGGACGACGATGAACAGGTAGTCGCGGCGGTTGACCGCCAGGGCGAGGGCGTTGGACAGCGCGCCCACGCCGAGCCCGAACAGCATCAGCAGGACGAGCCCGGCGAGGATGCCGAGCAGGTCGAAGTCGACGTCGATGAACAGCAGCGCGCCCAGGGTGATCAGGACGGCCTGGCCGAGCAGGATGGCGGCCTCCTTGGCGGTCCGCCCGATGAGCAGGGCGCTGCGGGCGGCCGGGGAGACGAGGGTGCGTTCGTAGCTGCCGGTGTGGATCTCGGAGAGCAGGTTGGCGCCGGAGGGTGAGGTGCCGAAGAGCGCCAGCATCACGATGACACCGGGCACGAACCACTCCCAGGCGTTGCCCTCCATGCCCGGCATGCTGTCGAGGAGCGGGCCGAACAGGACGAGGAACAGCAGCGGCTGGAGCATGGCGAAGGCGAGCGCGACGGGTTCGCGCAGCACCGGCTGGATCTCGCGCTCGAACGTGGCGAGCGAGTCGTTGAGGACCTTCACTGGGCGTCCGCCTCCTCCAGGCTGCGGCCGGTGATGGACAGGAACACGTCGTCGAGGGTGGGCCGGTCGAGGGTGACGCCGCGCACCTTGATCTCCAGCGCGTCGAGGTGGCGCAGGAAGGCGGGGAGCAGTTCGTCGCCGTGCGCGACCCGGACGCGGACCTGCTTGCCGTCGACGGTGACGCGCTCGCGGGTCGTGACGCGCTCGGCATGGTGCGCGACGAGCACGGCGTCGGCGTCGTGCTCGATGGTGAAGGTGATGAGGTCGCCCGCCTGGTCGGCCTTGAGCCGCTCGGGGGTGTCGTCGGCGATGACGCGCCCCTGGTCGACGACGATGACGCGGTCGGCGAGCTGGTCGGCCTCGTCCAGGTAGTGCGTGGTGAGGAACATCGTCATGCCGTCGCGGTGGAGGCCGCGGATGTGTTCCCAGACCATGGCGCGGTTGTGCGGGTCGAGGCCGGAGGACGGCTCGTCCAGGAACAGCAGCCGGGGCGAGTGCATCAGGCCGAGCGCGATGTCCACGCGGCGCCGCTGGCCGCCGGACAGGCGCTCCGCGACGCGCTTCTCCATGCCCGTCAGGCCCATGGACTCGATCAGTTCGTGCGCGCGGGCGCGGGCCGCGCGGCGGCTCATGCCGTAGTAGCGGGCGTGCGAGGTGAGCTCGTCCACCACCCGGATCTCGTTGCCGGAGCCGTTGCCCTGGCCGATGTAGCCGATGTTCTTGCGGATCTCGACGGCGTCGGTGCGGATGTCGCGGCCGACGACGCTCGCCCGGCCGGAGGTGGGCGGCAGGAGCGTGGTCAGCATCCGTAACGAGGTGCTCTTCCCGGCGCCGTTGGGCCCCAGGAACGCGACGAACTCCCCTTCCGCCACGTCGAGATCGAGGCTCCGGACGGCGTGCACCAGGCCGTCCTTGACCTTGAAGGTCCGGCTCAGCCCGCTGGCGGTGATCATTGCCCCTCCAAACTACTTACGTTGTATCGAGTTTTAAACACCTTAGCACGTACAGTGTTTCCAACGGGCCGCGCGCATCAGGCCGCAGCACATCGGACCGACGCACATCGGACCGGCACACATCGGACCGGCACACATCGCACCGCACACCGGGCCGCCGCACGGAGGAGAAGGATGACCGCACAGCACACAGGGGGCGGCACGGACGCCCGTCGGGCGCTCGAACTGCTCTGGGGGGCCGAACCGCGTCCCAGGCGCGGCCCGAAACGCGGGCTCAGCGTGCGGCAGGTGGTGAGCCGGGCGATCGAGCTCGCCGACGAGCACGGCCTGGCGTCCCTGACGATGCGGCGGGTGGCCGAGTCGTTCGGCGTCACCGCCATGTCCCTGTACTCCTACGTGCCGAGCAAGGACGAGCTGGTCGATCTGATGGTGGACCGGGTCGCCGAGCCGTCCGCCGAGCCGGGGCCGCCCGGGGAGGACTGGCGGGCCGGCCTGGAGCGGCACGCCAGGACGAGCCGGCAGATCTACCACCGCCACCCCTGGGTCCTGGAGGTCAGCATGGGGCGCCCGCCGCTGGGCCCCAACGTGCTGGCCGGGCTCGAGGCCCGGCTCAGCACCGTCGGCGGTCTCGGCCTGTCCTTCGAGGACCAGCTCGCCGTGATCAACCTCGTCGACGACTACGTCCACGGCGCGGCCACCTCGCTGACCGGGGTGTCCCTCCTGGAGCGGCGCACGGGCCTCAGTGCCGCGCAGTGGTGGGAGCAGTACGACCCGCTCCTGGAGGAGTTCGTCGACTTCGAGCGCTATCCGGCGCTCACCGCGATGTGGGAGGCGCTGGGCCCCACCGAGCAGCGCACGGACTTCGAGTTCGGCCTGCAGCGGGTCCTCGACGGGGTCAGCAGGTTCGTGGAGAGCAGTCGCGAGAAGGGAACTTGAGCAGATGCTCCTCGGGCAGCGAGCGCAGCGCACTGCGCACGGGACGGGACATCCAGTACTGGAAGAACCAGGCCGTGGTGCCGCTGATGGCCGGTTCGGCGTCGAGCATGAAGCACTCGACCAGCCCTTCGAGCAGCTCCACCGTGTCGTCCGCGTGCAGGCCGAGGAGGGGGCGCAGCGTCTCCACGGTGATGACCTTCTCCGGCAGCCCGGCCAGCCGGACGAGCGCGGTGCGGGCCGCCGGCTCCAGGCCCGCGACCCGGCGCAGGACGCTGTGCAGCGGCTGGTGCCGGGGCGGGTCGGACTCGCGCGTGAGGCGCTGCTCGGCCCAGCCGGTGAGCTGCCGCACGGACCAGTGCGGGCGCAGCGTGAGCAGGTCGACGGCGGCCAGCAGGGGGCCCGGCAACCCGCCGGTGAGCACGAGCAGTTCGCGCAGGTCGGAGAGGTCGGCCAGGCCGCGCTGGCCCAGGGCGTGCCGCACCAGCTCCAGCGAGGACCGGGCGTCCAGCGGCTCCACGTCCATCCGCTGCGCGAACGCGAGGCCGCGCAGCCGCCGGTGGGCCAGGATGAGCAGCGCCGAACCGCACTCCCCGGGGAGCAGCTCGGCCACCTGCTCGGCGCTCTCCACGTCGTCCAGGACGAGCAGCACGCGCCGGCCCCTGGCCCAGGACCGCAGCAGCCGGACGCGCTCCGAGGTGCCGTCGGGCACGGCGGCGGCCCGGAAGCCCGCGCTGTCGAACAGGGCGCCGATGACCTCGCGGAGCGGGCGCGGGGCTGCGGGGTCGCCGAAGGACGCGTAGAAACACCCGTCCGGATACGCCCCGGCCACGCTGTGCGCGACGTGCAGACCGAGGCTGGTCACCCCGGAGCCGGGAGGGCCCGCGACCGCGACTCGGCGCGGTGCCTCCGGCGGGCTGCCCTCGGTCAGCATGCCCGCGATCAGCGCGCTGTCCCGGTCGCGGCCGATCAGCTCGCCGACCGCGGGCAGCGTGGCCGTCGCGGCCGAGGAGCGCGGCTCCAGGTGGCGCACCAGGTGGCCGCGGGCTCCCACGCGGCTCAAGGCCGGGTCGCCGTCGAGGAGTTGACGGTGCAGCGTCTGCAGTTCCTGGCCGGGCTCCACGCCCAGCTCGTCGGCGAGCACGCGGCGCAGCCTGCGGAAGACGTCCAGCGCCTCGGGGCGCCGTCCGGCGCGGCAGAGCGCGATCATCAGCTTGCCGTGCAGGCCCTCGCGGGTGGGGTTGTCGGCGGCGAGGCCGGACAGTTCGCTGACGAGCTGGTGGTGCCGGCCGAGCAGCAGGTCGGCGTCGATCCGCGCCTCCAGGACCTCATACCTGCGCTCCTCCAGGTGGACCGCGTTGACGCTGAGCACCGGGCCGCAGATGACGTCGCTGAACACCGGGCCGCGGGTCAGGGCCAGCGCGCGGTGCAGGGCCTCCGCGGCCTCGGGGACCTCGCCCTCCTCCATCGCGTGCCGTCCCACCAGGGCCAGTTCGTCGAACTCCTGGACGTCCACGCGCCCGTGGGGCATCGCCATGTGATAGCCGCCGGGGACGGTGAGCAGCGCGGGCGTCTCGCCGTCGAAGCCCGCCCGGCCGCCGGAGTCGAGTCCGGGGAGCTTGCGCAGATGGTGGATGTACGTCTGCAGCGTGGTGGTGGCGCTGGGGGGCGGGGACTCGCCCCACACCTCCTCGATGAGCTGCCGTTGCGGCACCGTGCTGTTGCTCCGCACCGCGAGCAGCGTGAGCACCTGCCGGACCTTGGGAGCGGAGGGCGTGGCCAGCCGTTCGCCGTCGAGTACCTGAAGGGGTCCGAGTAATTTGATCTTCAACACTGTGATCTCCCCCGTGCTTGAGTCACTTCCCGTCGCATCTTCGAGGCGCCACGCACGGTGGTTCTGCCGCACCGACCGTGATGACCGGGTCCCCGTGAGCCGCGAGCAGAGCTCGCTCAACCTCCCTCATACATACGGAACTTGAGCGTCCGGAAGTTTTCGAATCCTTGTCCGAGTGCCACCCGTTTGAAGTAAAGCATAATTCTTCATTTATTCAACAAGAAGTAAAAAATCTTTAACTGTCGCACCCCTGCTGATAATGCGGAACGCCGGTGCGCGATAGCCCCTGCCCGGATTACGGTGATCTTCGAAATGATTTGCCTCGACTTCCGGGAACTTACTGTGGGCTGGGTCACGTTCAAGTTGAATGATCTGACGTGCGGAACACTCGGTTCGTGAGGACATGGACGACTCATTCAACGAGGACACAGCCAGCAGGGGGGTCCGGGTGAGTGCTTCCCGACAGAGCGGAACCACCGACGAACTGGGCCCCGAAGAGCCCGAGCCCGGCGGGGCCGAGCTGCTCGCGGCGCTGCTCGACGGGATGGACGCCGCATTGTGCGCGTTCGACGCCGACGGGGTCGTGACGCACTGGAACCGCGAGGCCGAGCGCATCCTCGGCTGGTCGGCCGAAGAGGCCGTCGGGCGGCCCGGGTTCGCCGGGTGGGCGGTGCGCACCGCCGACGCCGAGGAGGTCGAGGGGCGGCTGCTGTCCGCCATGCACGCGCCGGGGCGCCAGGTCGACGAGTTCGCCCTCGTCACGAAGGACGGCGGCCGGGTCCTCGTGCGGACCCAGTCCGCCGCCGTCCGCGGCGGTGACGGCAAGCCCAGCGGGGTCTACTGCGCCTTCAGCGAGGTGCACGCCCAGATCGACCTGGAGCGGTCCATCGCCCTGAGCGAGGCGCTGTTCGAGAACGCCTCCTGGGGAGTCGTCCTCGTCGACGCCGACCTGCGGCCCGCCGTGGTGAACGAACACGCCGCGCGCGCCCTGGGGATGGGGCGCACGGCGCTGCTCGGGCGGCCCCTCGGGGAGGTGCTCTCCCAGGGCGTCGAGGAGCTGGAGAGCGCGCTCACCCATGTCCTCGCCGAGGGGGCGCCGCCCGCTCCCGCCGAGATGTGGGTGGCCGTGCGCGGCGAGGGCGGCGAGCCCGAGCGGCGCTGCTGGCGCAGCGGGTTCCTGCGGCTCGGCTCGCCGCTCGCCGAGGAGCCGGTGCCGCTCGGCGTCGGCTGGCTCTTCCAGGACGTGACGGAGGCCAAGCAGACCGAGCAGGAAGCGGCCCAGCTCCGGTTCCGGTCCCAGCAGCTGCACCGGGCCGCGCGCGCCGCCGCCGAGTGCGAGGACCCCATGGAGGCGGCCACCGTCCAACTCGACTTCGCCCTCGCCGGGTTCGCCGACCACGCCCTGATCGACGTGCTCGTCCCCGCGGAGCCCGAGCCCCGCCTGGTGCGCGCCGCCGCCACCCCGGCCGGCGCCCCCGGGCCCTGCCTGCCCGCCGGCAAGGCCCGCCTGCCCGTGCGGTACATGGAGGGTCATCCGGCACCGCAGTGCGTCCAGCGCGTCGGCTCGGTGCGGGCCAGCGCGGGCCTCGCCGCCGCCGAGCGCGCCCGCGAGTGGGCCCTCGCCCGGCAGTGGCCGGAGTCCTCCGTCCACGCCCTGTGCGCGGTGCTGCGCAGCCGGGGGCGGACGCTGGGCGTCGTGACCTTCCTGCGGGGCGCGGCCCGCACCCAGTTCGAGCGCGCGGACGCGACGTACGCGGAGAGCGTGGCCTCGCGGGTCGCGGCTGCGTTGGATTTGGCGGGGGTGGGGGGGTAGGCCCTGCGGGGCTTTC
>NZ_AOPZ01000131.1 GCF_000414115.1 Streptomyces aurantiacus JA 4570 | reverse complement strand
CCCGCCGCCCCCGCCCGCCGCGACCCCCGCCCAGCCGGTGCGCCTCACCAAGGTCACGCTGACCAAGGAGGCGCCGTCCGTCTCGCTGACCAAGCAGGGCGGCACGTCGGGCGCGCTGCGGGTGAACCTCAACTGGGAGGTGCGCAAGCAGTTCAAGGGCTGGGCCAGCAAGCTCGGCCGTGCCGTGGCCATGCACGCGGACCTCGACCTCGACCTGTGCGCGCTGTTCGAACTCACCGACGGCCGCAAGGGCGTCGTGCAGGCGCTCGGCAACGCCTTCGGCGCCCTGCACCAGCCGCCGTACATCCTCCTCGACGGCGACGACCGCACCGGCGCCGTGTCGACCGGAGAGAACCTGACGGTCAACCTCGACCACTCCCAGGAGCTGAAGCGCCTGGTCATCTTCGTGACCATCTACGAGGGCGCGCGGAGCTTCGCCGATCTGAACGCCACGGTCACGCTGACCCCGCAGCACGGCGCGCCGATCGACTTCTCCCTCGACGAGTGCACGGTGCCGTCGACGGTCTGCGCGCTCGCGCTCATCACCAACAACGGCGGCGAACTCACGGTCCAGCGCGAGGCCCGCTATCTGGTGCCCGAGCGCGGTGTGAGCCCGCAGCGGACCATCGACTACGCCTACGGGTGGGGCATGAACTGGACTCCCGGCAGGAAGTGACCGGTTCGCCCTACGGGCGGGACTCCTCCGCCGTGGCCGCGTCCGGGCGCGTGTACGTACGGCCCTTCCAGGCCGCGCCGCGCCCCCGGTAGTGCTGCACGGCGGAGTCCACGGTCATCAGGAGGTACAGGAACGCGGTGGCGGGCAGCGTGAGCGCGAGCCACAGCGGCTGGCGGTAGTAGCGCAGCATCGGCAGGTACGTCACGGTCATCACGAGCCACGCGAGCCCGCCCAGGAGCGCGGCGCCCGCGCTGCCCGCCGCGAGCCCCGCGAACAGTGCCACCGGCGGTGCCAGATACACCACCGCGAGCCCGCCCACCGTGCCGGCGAGCACCGCCGGGTTGTGCCGCAGTTGGGCGTACGCGCTGCGCGCCACCATCCGCCACAGGTCCGCCAGACGCGGATAGGGCCGCACGCTGTCGACGCGCTCCGCGAGGCCCAGCCAGATGTGCCCGCCCGCGCCCTTGACCGCCCGCGCGAGCGCCACGTCGTCGATGACCGCGTGCCGGATCGCGTCCGGGACCCGGGTCCGCTCGGCGGCTTCCGCGCGCAGCAGCACACAGCCGCCGGCCGCGGCGGCTGTCCGCCCGCCCTTGCGGGCGATCCAGCGGAACGGATAGAGCTGCGCGAAGAAGTACACGAACGCCGGCACGACGAGCCGCTCCCAGGCGCTCGCCACCCGGAGCCGCGCCATCTGCGAGACCAGGTCGTAGCCGCCCGTCGTGGCCGCGGCCACCAACTCCCGCAGGCTGTCCGGCTCATGGGCGATGTCCGCGTCGGTGAGCAGCAGATACTCGGGCCCGCGCGCGCGGGCGAGCGTCATGCCGTGCCGCACCGCCCAGAGCTTGCCGGTCCAGCCCGCGGGCGGCTCGCCGGGCGTGGTGACCGTCAGCGGCAGCCCGCCGCGCCGCTCCGCGAGCGCCCGCGCCAGCTCGCCCGTGCCGTCGCCGCTGCCGTCGTCGACGAGGAACACCTCGGCGCGCCCCGGATAGTCCTGCGCGAGCAGCGAGGGGAGGCTCGTCGGCAGGACCTCGGCCTCGTCCCGCGCGGGGACGACGACACACACCGACGGCCACCGCTCCGGCTCCCGGCGCGGTGGCAGGCGCAGATCCGTACGCCAGAAGAAACCCTGCCCGACAAGGAGCCACAGCCACGCGGCGAGCGAGGCGGCGGCGATCCACACAACGGCGCTCATCCGCCGCAGTCTGCCCCACCCTGCCGGGCTTGTCCGGCCGATCGTCTAAGGTGACCGGGTGAAGATCGCGCTGATGGACTCCGGCATCGGACTGCTCGCCGCGGCCGCCGCGGTACGACGCCTGCACCCCGGCGCCGACCTCGTCCTGTCCTCCGACCCGGACACGATGCCCTGGGGCCCGCACACGCCGCAGGAGATCGCCCGGCTCGCCCTCGCCGTCGCGGAGGCCGCCGCCGCGCACCGCCCGGACGCGCTGATCGTGGCCTGCAACACCGCGTCCGTGCACGCCCTGGACGCCCTGCGCGCCCGCCTGGAGCCGGATCTTCCCGTCATCGGCACCGTCCCGGCGATCAAGCCCGCGGCGGCAGGCGGCGGCCCCGTCGCGATCTGGGCCACGCCCGCCACCACCGGCAGCCCCTACCAGCGCCGCCTCATCGACGAGTTCGCCGCCGGCGTGCCCGTCACCGAGGTGCCCTGCCCTGGCCTCGCCGACGCCTTGGACCGGGCCGACGAGGAGGCCACCACGCGCGCCATCGCGGCCGCCGCGGCCCTCACCCCGCCCGATGTAAGGGCCGTCGTCCTGGGCTGCACCCATTACGAGTTGGTCGCCGAGCGCATCCGCGCGGCCGTGCAGCAGCCGGACCGGGCGCCGCTCGTCCTGTACGGCTCGGCCGGAGCCGTCGCCGCGCAGGCACTGCGCCGGATCGGCGAGCGGACCGGGACCGCAGACGGGGGCGCCTCGGCCGCGTACGACGGCGAGCGCGCCGAAGGGACCCTCACGGTGCTGATCGGCGGCCGCGAGGCCGCGCTTCCGCGGGCGGCCCTCACGTACGCCGAAGGACGGCTGCTCGCGGCGTCGGATCCGGTGCTGGAGCCCTAGCTCCGCAGCTTTGCCTGTTAGAGGGGGCCGCAGCCCCTTGATTCCGGGGCGCGGTACGCCGCCCGTGCCCCGGCAGGCGTGCGTCGGTGTCCACCCCGAGGAGTAACCCTCCGCGACGCGGTGCCGTCGTCCCGGAACGTGAGTACTCTCGATGGCATGACGGACCACGCCCACAGCGAGCGGGTCAGCTCCGAGCAGCAGCCCGAGATCTGGACCGGACGCGCCACGAACCGCGGCCAGTGGCTCCTGGCCTGCGGCGGTGCCGCCTGCCTCGCGCTGGGTATCGACCTGGCCGTCGAAGCCCTGTGGCCCTCCGGCATCCTCCCGCTGATCATGTCGATCGTGGGCCTGATCGCCGTGGGCCTGCTGATCCTTTTCGGCACGCTCGCCTTCGTGCACGTAGCCGTGGTGGTCGACAGCGACTCCCTGGAGGTGCGCTGCGGCCACATCGGGGTGCCGCGCCGCCGCATCCCGCTGTCGCACGTCGTGGGCGCCGACTTCGCCCCCGCCGTCACGCCCCGGCACTGGGGCGGCTGGGGTTACCGCTGGCGGCCCGAGCAGGGCACCGCCGTCGTCGTCCGGCGCGGCGAGGGCCTCGTCCTCAGCCTGGGTGACGGCCGCAAGTTCACGGTCACCGTCGACAACGCCGAGACGGCCGTGCGCGTCATCCGCGACCGTCTGCGCCTCTCCGGGAGTACGCCGGCCTGAGCCGCTCCGGCTCCTCGCTCAGCGGGCGGGCCGTGGCGATGCCCGCGAGCAGTCCCGCGCCCACCGTCACGGACGTCACGCTCAGGGCGTTGCCGACCGTCGCCACCGCGGCCAGCGCCGTCAGGGCCGCGCCCGCCGTCAGGACCACCTGCGTGGACCGCGGCGAGTGCCACAGGGCGAACAGCAGCCAGCAGAAGGCCGCCGCCAGCAGCGCCACCCCCACGAAGCCCTGCTCGGCGCCCTGCTGCAGCAGCGCCGAGTGCGGCTTGCCGTCCGCGAGCAGCCCCTCCGTGACCGCGGGCGACGCGTCGCCGAACCGCCCCGGCCCCACGCCGAACGCCGGATGCGCGCCCGTCAGCTCCTCGGCGTCCTGCCACATCCGCACCCGGTACCCGCCGAGCTGCCCCTCCAGAGACGTGCTCAGCCCCTCCGGCAGCGCCCCGTCCGCCACCGCCCAGGCACCCCCCGTCAGCACCGCCGTCGTCAGCGCGAACCCGGCGAGTCCGAGCCCCCTGCGCCGCATCAGCGCCGTGGCGAGCGAGCACAGCAGGATCCCGGCACACGCGATCACCCCGGTCGTCGAGCCGAGCACCGCCGCCGCGACCACGATCCCGGCCGCGAGCACCCGCAGACCGGTCCGCACCGCCGCCCCGCGCGCCGCCCAGGCCGCGCAGCAGGCCGCGCCCGCCGCCAGGCTGAGCAGCGCCGCCGTGGCGCCGATGGGCCCGAGCGGCG
>NZ_AOPZ01000130.1 GCF_000414115.1 Streptomyces aurantiacus JA 4570 | reverse complement strand
GGCCTCGGCGGCGGCCACCGGCGCGAGACCGGTGAGCAGGGCGAGTACGGCGGCGGTTCCCCAGACACGTCTGCGCACGACGGACCCCTCCCACAACGCGTCGCCACGAACGACACGTGCTGAAAGCTGCTGAAGCTACGGACGGAAAGCTGCTGAAGCTACGGACGGTGCGTGCTGAAACTAAAGAGCAGTCAGATGCCCGTCAATGAACGCGGCATGGACGCGGACGTACGGCGGTGGGGAGGACCGGGGACGGGCGCCCCCGCGCCCCCGGCCCGTACACCAGTGCCAGGATGGCGTCATGCACCTTTACGATGAGCGCCTGACTGTCCCGGCCGCTTGGTGGTTCCTCGTCGTGCTCGCGGGCTGTCTCCTCGGCGGTCTGCTGCTGCCCTTCGGGCCCGTCGCCGCCGCGGCCGGCGTCGTCCTCGTGGGCGCGGTGTTCGGCCCGCTGGTCCACCGCTACGGCTCGGCCCGCATCGTCGTGACGCCCGGCACCCTCGTCGTGGGCGACCGGGCCATCCCGATCGACGACCTCGGCACCACCGAGATCCTCGACGCGGGCGAGGCCTTCGAGTGGCGCACGTACAAGGCGAACGCGTACGCCCTGCTCCTGCTGCGCGCCTACGTCCCCACCGCGCTGCGGGTGGAGCTGCGCGGCCCGCACCACCGGGCCCCCTATCTCTACCTCTCCACCCGCCGCCCCATGAACCTGGCCACGATCCTGGCCTTCACCCGCCGCTGACCAGCAGAGACGGGCAAGGCGCGATGTATATGATTCCGTGATCAACTGCCGCAAGATACATTCCTTGGAACGCGGATCCGCCGCCCGGCCGCCCCGGCCCGCCCGGGGCACCGCCCGGGCACCCCACGGAGAGGCCGGTCATGAACATTCCGTTCCTGGACAGGTGGCGCAAGCGGCACCCGAGCGAGCCGGGCCTCAAGCTGGCCGCCGCCTTCGAAGAGGATCCCGACGGGGTGACCGAGCTGCTTTCCGAGTGCGAACTGCTGCGCTCGCAGGCCGGGGCCGCGGGACTCGAACTCGACGACTCCCCGGCGTCCTTGGCGGCCCTCGACCAGCTGCCGCCGCGCTGGCGCGACGACACAGAGACGCTGCCCTGGCTCGGCAACGACGCGGGGCTCTACCTCGGCACGGTGATCGTCCGGACCGTGGCAGGGGCGGTCTGGCACGTCCTGCCCGGCGGCACCCCGGTGGTGCGGCTCGCCTCGGGCCGGGAGATCCAGGTGGTCGCGGCGGGGCTCGACTGGGCGGTCCAGGGAACTCCCGAGTTGTCCCAGGTCTACGCGGAGGCGTCCGAGACGTAGCCGCCGGGCAACGGAGCCTCAAATACGGTTAATGCCCATAAGTGCGTGTCGTCCAATAAGTCCCGTTTTCACGTGGATAGTTTGCGCTGACCGACACCGCTGAGAGTGGGCAGGTCTGGGCATGGCCGTCGATCCGTTGATCGAGCTGCGTGACGTGAACAAGTACTACGGAGAGCTGCATGTCCTCCAGGACATCGACCTCACCGTCGGCAAGGGGGAGGTGGTCGTGGTCATCGGCCCTTCGGGGTCGGGAAAATCAACGCTCTGCCGGACGATCAACCGTCTTGAGACCATCCAGTCGGGTCAGATCCGCCTCGACGGACAGCCCCTGCCCGAGGAGGGCAAGGCGCTGGCCCAGCTCCGCTCCGAAGTGGGCATGGTCTTCCAGTCGTTCAACCTCTTCGCGCACAAGACCGTGCTGCAGAACGTCTCCCTGGGCCAGGTGAAGGTCAGGGGCCGCAAGAAGGACGAGGCGGACCAGCGCTCCCGGGAGCTGCTCGAACGCGTCGGCCTCGCCTCGCAGGCGGCCAAGTATCCGGCGCAGCTCTCCGGCGGCCAGCAGCAGCGCGTGGCCATCGCCCGCGCACTGGCCATGGATCCCAAGGTCATGCTCTTCGACGAGCCGACGTCGGCACTCGACCCGGAGATGATCAACGAGGTCCTCGAAGTCATGCAGCAGCTCGCCCGGGACGGCATGACCATGGTCGTCGTCACCCACGAGATGGGCTTCGCCCGGTCGGCCGCCAATCGTGTGGTCTTCATGGCCGACGGCCGCGTCGTCGAGGACCGGGCCCCCGAGGACTTCTTCACCCACCCGGAGAGCGAGCGCGCCAGGGACTTCCTCTCCAAGATCCTCAAGCACTGACGGGGGGCTGAGTGAGCATGCTCCGTACGACACGTCTGTTCGCCGCGCTCGTCCTCACCGCGCTCGCCACCGCCGCGTGCGGCAAGGAGGGCAGCCCTCCGGTCAAGGGCCCCGCGGCCGGGAAACTGCCGAAGTACCAGGTGGACGAGGGCTTCCAGCTGCCGGAGTCCGGCACTTGGCGCAAGGCGAAGAGCCGCGGCCGGTTCGTCGTCGGCGCCAAGGAGGACCAGCCCTACCTCGGCGAGAAGGACCCGGCGAGCGGCCGGTACTCCGGCTTCGACATCGAGATCGCCAAGATGGTCTCGGCCTCCCTCGGCCTGGACCCCGGCAAGATCTCCTTCA
Organism: Streptomyces aurantiacus JA 4570; assembly: GCF_000414115.1. Lineage (GTDB taxonomy): Bacteria > Actinomycetota > Actinomycetes > Streptomycetales > Streptomycetaceae > Streptomyces > Streptomyces aurantiacus_A. Next base: position 8,060 of record NZ_AOPZ01000130.1, on the reverse strand, counting down.
AGACGGTCGCCTCCGCCAACCGCGAGACCGCCCTGCAGAACGGGCAGATCGACTACTACGTCGGCACCTACACCATCAACGACCTCCGCAAGAAGCTCGTCGGCTTCGCGGGCCCCTACTACATGGCCGGGCAGGGCCTGCTCGTGCGGCACGACGAGGACGACATCAAGGGCCCCCAGGACCTCGGCGGCAAGCGCGTGTGCTCCGCCGCCGGCTCCACGCCGTACCAGCGCATCAAGGAGGACTACCCGAAGGCGACGCTCGTCGCGTACGACACGTACTCCGTGTGTGTCGACAATCTGCTGACCTATCAGGTCGACGCGGTCACCACCGACGACGCGATCCTCATCGGGTACGCGGCCAAGGTGCCCGACGAACTCAAGCTGGTCGGCAAGCCCTTCTCCGAGGAGCCCTACGGCGTCGGCGTCCCGCGCGGCGACAACGCGCTGCGGTTCGCCGTCGACGACGCCCTCGCCGCCCGGGAGAAGAACGGCGACTGGACGAAGGCGTACGAGGCCACCCTCGGGCTCTCCGGCGTCCCGGCGCCGAAGCCGCCCGCCATCGACCGCTACCCGGCGAGCTGAGGAGGCGTCGTGGACGTACTGACAGACAACTTCTCCACCTTCGGGGACGGCTTCCTCGGCACCGTCGAACTCACCGTGTACGCCTCGCTCCTCGCGCTCGCGCTCGGGTTCGTCATGGCGTCGTTCCGGGTGGCGCCCGTCGGGTCCTTGCGGGTGTTCGGCGCGGTGTGGGTGGCGGTCCTGCGGAACACACCCCTGACGCTGCTGTTCTTCGCGGTGCTGCTCGGCCTGCCGCGGTTCGGACTCGTGCTGCCCTTCGAGGTGTTCGCCGTGCTCGCGCTCGGCTGCTACACCTCGGCGTTCATCTGCGAGGCGCTGCGCTCCGGCATCAACACCGTGCCCACGGGGCAGGGCGAGGCGGCCCGCAGTCTCGGCATGACCTTCAGTCAGACCCTGTCCGGCGTGGTGCTTCCGCAGGCGTTCCGGTCGGTGATCTCACCGGTCGGCTCCACGCTCATCGCGCTCGCCAAGAACTCCGCCATCGCCGGCGCGTTCAGCGTCACCGAGCTGCTCGGCACGTACAAGACACTCAACGAACTGGGCTACAGCATCATCTGGACCTTCGTCTGGATCGCCCTCGGCTACCTGATCATCACCCTCGCCATCAGCGCCGTCTTCAACATCCTCGAGAAGCGCTGGGGAGTCGCCCGATGACCACCACCGCCACCGCCACCGCCCCTGTTCCCGTTCCCGGACCCGAGGCCACCGCCCTCTACGACATCCCGGGCCCCAGGACCCGCCGCAGACACCTGATCTACGGCATCCTCTCGACCGTCCTGATCGTCGCGCTCGTCGGCTGGATCCTGTATCTGCTGTTCGACACCGACCAGTTCACCGCCACCAAGTGGACGCCGTTCGAGTACAAGGGCATCCAGGAACTGCTCCTGCGCGGGCTCGGCAACACGCTGAAGGCCTTCGCCATCGCCGCCGTCCTCTCGCTCGCGCTCGGCGCGCTGCTCGCCACCGGCCGTCTTTCGGAGCACCGCGTGGTGCGCTGGGTGGCCACGCTCGTCGTGGAGTTCTTCCGCGCGATGCCCGTACTCGTGATGATCTTCTTCGTCTTCGTGGCGCTGAAGGTCCAGCCGCTGCCGGCGCTGGTCGCCGGGCTCACGCTCTACAACGGTTCCGTGCTCGCCGAGGTGTTCCGCTCCGGCGTCAACTCGGTCGAGCGCGGGCAGAGGGAGGCCGCCTACGCGCTTGGCATGAGAAAGACCCAGGTCATGTCGTACGTCCTGGTGCCGCAGGCGGCGCGGGCCATGTTGCCCGCCATCATCAGCCAGTTGGTCGTGGCCCTGAAGGACACCTCACTCGGCTATCTGATCACCTACGAGGAGTTCCTCCATGCCGGGAAGCTCATCGCGTCGAATCTCGACTACGATTTGCCTTTCATCCCCGTGGTCATGGTGATCTCACCGATCTACATCGGGATGTGCATGCTGCTTTCGTGGTTCGCCTACTGGGTGTCCAAGCGACAGCGGCGCAGTCCCAAGACAGAGGCCGTGGATGTCGCCCCGGCTGAACCAGGGACGCTGCTGCCGGGCGGGGGTCCCCCCAGGGCCCCCGGCCCCTGACGGGAGCAGCAGCAGGAGGGCCAGGCCCGCCCGGCAGCAGCCGGAGATCACTGCTCGCGCAGGGGTATCGACACGTACGACGGGTCGGTGCTCGGCGAGGAGAAGGTCAGCTGCGCGCCGGACGGGTTGTGCTCGACATAGAGCGGGTCGACCGTGTCGACGACCAGGGCGAGCCGGTGCCCTGCCGGGACGTCGTAGGCCGTGGAGAACAGCTCCAGGTCGACGCCGAACGGCTTGCCGGGAGTCTGGCCGTGGAAGGTGTACGGCGCGTTGCTGACCAGCTTGCCGAGGCCGAGCGGGCCCACGTCGTAGAGGTAGGCGACGAGGGTTCCGCTCTCCTTGGTGCTGGTGACCGTGGTGTGCAGCTTCGCGGTGCCGCGCACCCGCTGGGCCGCGTCGGCGCGTTCCGACTGCCAGACGGCGGCGTACCGGCGCGGCAGCAGCGGCATCGACGCCATCGGCGGGATCTTCAGGAACTGGTCGAGGGCGTTGGACAGCATCACGATGCCGCCGTTGGCGCCGGAGTCGACGTTCGTCCGGATCGTGCTGGAGCCCGCGAGGTCGATCTTCTTGCTGGTCGCGCCGACCGACTTCCAGTCCGGATAGCCCTCGTAGCCGCCCGTGGAGCGTGACTTGAGCTGGACGGGCCGCTCCTGGTCGATGCCGTTCCTCTCGCCCTTGAGATAGCGGTCGAACCAGCGCCGGGTGTTCGTCCAGGTGTCGTTGGGCAGGCCGAGCAGGCCGGTCGCCTCGGAGGTCGCGTGGTCGCCGGGGCGGAACTCCAGGCGCTTGGGTCCTGTCAGCTTCTCGTAGAAGCGGGCGTACTGGTTGGGCGGGAAGATGGTGTCGCCCCAGGCGTTGGCGAGCAGGATCGCGGCGCCGTTCTTGTTGAGGCGGTCCAGATACGTCGTGGGGGAGCGCTTGGTGCCCCACGCGATCATCTCGTGCTCCTTGTCGAGGTTGGAGCCGAGGAAGTCCTTGAGGATGCGCTGGAGTTCGGCGCTGGGGCGGCCGGTCAGCATGCCCGCCCCGCCCAGCAGGGCGCCCGCCTGGGCGTGCTGGGTGCGGCCGCTGTAGATCGAGTCGACGAGGTCGCCCCAGCCGCTGAGCGCACCGACCGCCTTGACGCGCTTGTCGTGCGCGGCGGCGAGGAGGCTGATGCCCGCGCCGTAACTGACGCCCGCCATGCCGACCTTGGCGGGGTCGGCGGGTGTGTTCTCGAGCGTCCAGTCGATGACCTTGGAGGCGTCGGCGATGTCCTCGGGGCCGCCGACCTCGATCTCGCCGCCGGACTGCCAGAAGCCGCGGGAGTTGTAGCTGACCACGACATAGCCGGCCGCGGCGAGCTTCTTGGCCTGCGCGATGTATTCGATCTGCGGCATGGCCCAGCTGGTGGGCAGCACGATCACGGGGTAGGTGCCGCTCGCCGAGGCGCCCGCGGGCGTGACGACGTTGGCCTTCAGGACGGTGCCGCCGTCGCCGGGGATGTCGACGAACCGCACGCTCGCGGCGGCGGCCGCGGCGGGACGTTCGGCGGGTGCGGCCTGGGCCGCGGGCGCCAGACCGAAGGCGGCGCCCGCGATCAGGGCGGCGGAGACGGCCCCCGCGGTCGTGGACCGCAGGGACTGGTGGGGGTCTCGCACGGGTCACTCCTCACTTGTTGAAAGTGCAAAGTGACCGAACGGTAACCGCGGTTTCTTACCGGGGGTAACCCGTCGGTAAGTTACGCCCCGGTAACGATTGTTGACGCGGATGTCACCTCAAGAGGCCGACTTCAGCGCGCTCTTGGCCTGCCAGTCCGCCCAGGACAGGTTCCACTCGCCGTAGCCGTTGCCCGGGTCCGGGGTGCCCTTGGAGCCGGAGCCCGTGACCTCGAACGGGTCGCCGACCTGGACCTGGCCGTACAGCCAGGAGGCGTCGGAGGTGCTCATGCCGACGCAGCCGGAGCTGTGGTTGGTGTTGCCGAAGTACGAGGCGTTCCAGGGCGCCGCGTGCGCGTACATGCCCGACCAGGTCAGCCGCATCGAGTAGTCGACCATCTTGTCGTAGCTGTCGCCGAGGCCGACGGTCTCGGAGCGCATGTTGATCGTGCCCTCCTTGGCCATCAGGACGGACGTGCCGCCCCAGGACGCCTTCTCGCCGCCGGGGGTGCCGGCCGACATCGGCACCTGCTTGACGGTCTTGCCGTCCCGCGTCAGCGTCGCCGTCTTGTTGTCCAGGTTCACCTTGACGACCTGATTCTTTCCGACGGTGACGGCGGTGTCGTAGTCGCGCACGAACCAGCCGCCGTCCGCGCCCGAGTCGACGCCGTTGAGCTGGGCGTCGAGCTCCACCTTGGTGCCGGACTTCCAGTACTCCTGGGGGCGCCAGTCGACGCGGTCCTTGCCGTCGTAGTTCTTGATCCAGCCCCAGGAGCCGGTGGTGTCGTTCGACGTGGTGACCTTGAGGTGCTTCTCCACCTCGGCCTTGTTCTTCACCGGGTGGTCGAAGACGATCGACAGGGGCTGGCCCACGCCGACGGTCTTGAGGTTGCTGCCCGGCGTGATCGTGACCTTGTTGACCTTCTCGGGCGCGGCCGTCTTGAACGCCTTCTTCGCCTCGCCGCCCTTGTCGGTGGTGGCCAGCACGGTGTAGCTGGTGCCGGGCGCCGCCCTGCGCGCGGAGGTCCAGCTGCGGCCGTCGGCGGCGACCTTGCCCGCCAGCTTCGTGCCCTCGGCGTCGGCGACCGCGACGTCCTTCAGCTTTGTGTCCTCCGTGGCCAGCTTCACGGTGACCGGGACGCCCGCCTCGGCCTGGCTGCCGGTGAGGTTCACGGAGACCTTCGGCTTCTCGGCCTTGGCGTCGTCGCCGGAGTCGGAGCCGCCCGAGCAGGCGGACAGGGCGGCCGCGAGGGCCGCGACGCCCGCGACGGCGGCGTGGCGGGAGCGTATGGAGCGTCGGCCGTTCGACGAGCTCAGAGACCTGCGGGACCTCAAGGAAACCTACCTCCGTGCGGATGTTCACTGCCTGCCCGGAGTGAGAGTGCGGAAGGTCCCTTTGGGTTGCCTGTCGCCCGGAAATTGCCGACTACGTCATAGAGGCGTTATTCGCGGCATACGTTCTGTGGGGCCGCGCTCACTTGGCGCGATGCGAGGTGCGTGCGGGCGCCGGGGCCGGGATCGGCTCCTGGGCGGCGCGGGTCACGTCCGCGACGAGCTCGACCACGTCAGGACCGTACGCCTGCGAGTTCACGACCTTCAGGAGCAGCGCGAAGGTGTTGTTGCCGTGCTTGCGGGCGAGGCGTTCGTGGTGGCGGGCCAGATAGCGGGTCGCGGCCTGGTTGGTGATGGCGCGCTGCCCGCAGAAGAGGAAGACGGGCCGTGCCTCCGGCGCCTGCCCGGCGGTGAGGCGGGCCAGGATGGCGTACTCGGTGCGGCCGCCCTCCATGCGGTAGCGCTCGCCGCCGATCTGGAAGGCGCCCCGGTCCGGGCCCGGCTCCGGGTCGGTGTTGACGCGCACGCCGGGCAGCAGCGAGTGCATGTGCGCGGCCATGCGGCGGTGCACCGCCGGGTTGCCGACGCAGAACTCGGTGCGCTCCCCGAAGCCCTGCTGCACCGCGTCGTGCGCGACGACCTGGGAGTGCGCGCCGCAGTCCTTGATCGGCGCGGCCAGCTCCAGGAGCGAGCACACGTCGGGGCGCGTCACCGTCAGCTCGGGGCCGCTCCCCTCGCGGTTCACCACGAGCAGCGACTCGGAGTTCGCGGGCAGGCCGAAGAACGCCTGCTTGCGCCGGAGCCTGCGCTTCCACAGCTGCGTACGGAGGAACCAGCCGAGGGTCGCGCTCAGGGCGGCCGTGAGCAGGCCGAGGACGAGATAGCGCACGTCTTCAGTCATGGGGGCGCATGCTAGCGGCCGTTCGGAGCCTCGTTCGAAGAGCCCATGGCGGCACGGAGGGCTCGAAGTTACGCTGCGCAGACGGCTGTTGACTGGAGGTACGAATGCGTCGCGGTGTCGCACGGAATCTGACGCTTTGGACGGTCGGCGGGGTGTTGGTGACGGTCGGTGCGGCAGCGCCCCCTTCGCCTTCGCCCTCAGCGCAAACAGGCACGAGCGCCGAATCGGCCACAGCGGCCGAAGCCGGCGCAAGACCGGAATCGGCCGCTACGACCCCGGAAAAGACCCCGGTGGCCGTCGGGCACGGCGGCGCGGTGGCGAGCGTCGACCCGGACGCGTCCGCCGCCGGCATCGAGGTACTGAAGAAGGGCGGCAACGCCGTGGACGCGGCGGTCGCGACGGCGGCGGCGCTCGGCGTGACCGAGCCGTACTCGGCGGGTGTCGGCGGCGGCGGTTACTTCGTGTACTACGACGCGAAGTCCCGCACCGTACGCAGCCTCGACGGCCGCGAGACCGCGCCGCGCACCGCGGACTCCGGTCTCTTCCTGGAGAACGGCAAGCCGCTGCCGTTCGCGGAGGCCGTCACCAGCGGTCTCGGCGTGGGCACCCCCGGCACGCCCGCCACCTGGGAGCAGGCGCTCGACTCGTGGGGGAGCAAGCGGCTCGGCACGGTCCTGAAGCCCGCCGAGCGGCTCGCGCGGCACGGCTTCACGGTCGACAAGACCTTCCGCGCGCAGACCGAGACCAACAAGGAGCGGTTCGCGGATTTCCCCGCCACCGCGAAGCTGTTCCTGCCCGGCGGGAAGCTGCCCGTGGTCGGCTCGACGTTCAAGAACCCCGATCTCGCGCGGACGTACGAGGAGTTGGGCCACGAGGGCGTCGACGCGCTCTACCAGCCGTGACCTGGTCCGCACCGTCAACGAACCACCCGTGGACCCCGACTCCGGCCGCAAGGCGCGCCCCGGCGACCTGTCCATGAAGGACCTGCGCGACTACGAGGTAAAGCGCCGCACCCCGACGAAGACGTCCTACCGCGGGCTCGGCGTCTACTCCATGGCGCCCTCGTCCTCCGGCGGCACCACCGTCGGCGAGGCCCTCAACATCCTGGAGCGCACCGACCTCTCCAATGCCTCGCAGAAGCGCTATCTGCACCGCTACATCGAGGCCAGCCGGGTCGCGTTCGCCGACCGGGGGCGCTGGGTGGGCGACCCCGCCTTCGAGGACGTACCGAAGAAGCAGCTGCTCTCGCAGCGGTTCGCGGACTCCCGGGAGTGCCTGATCAAGGACGACGCGGTGCTCAAGAGCCCGCTCGCGCCCGGCGACCCGCGGCGTCCGGTGCCCTGCGCCAGCGGGGACAAGGCGGCCCCGACGACGTACGAGGGCGAGAACACCACGCATCTCACGGTGGCCGACAAATGGGGCAACGTCGTCGCGTACACCCTCACCATCGAGCAGACCGGCGGCAGCGGGATCACCGTGCCCGGGCGCGGCTTCCTGCTCAACAACGAGCTGACCGACTTCTCCTTCGCGCCGGCCAACCCGGCCGTGCACGACCCGAACCTGCCGGGTCCGGGCAAGCGGCCGCGCTCGTCGCTCTCGCCGACCATCGTGCTCGACGGGCGCGACCGGCCGGTCGTCGCGCTCGGCTCGCCCGGCGGCGCGACCATCATCACGACCGTCCTGCAGACCCTGACGGGCTTCCTGGACCGGGGCATGCCGCTGGTGGACGCCATCGCGGCGCCGCGCGCGAGCCAGCGCAACGCCGCGCAGACCGAGTTGGAGCCGGGGCTGTGGGACAGCGAGGTGCGGCGCGATCTCGAGGCGATCGGCCACTCCTTCAAGCGGAACCCGGAGATCGGGGCCGCGACCGGTGTGCAGCGGCTCCCGGGCGGGCAGTGGCTCGCGGCGGCCGAGAAGGAGCGGCGGGGCGGCGGGTCGGCGATGGTGGTGCGGCCGCGGTCGTGAGCCGGTCGCAGTCCGGCCTTCGCGCTCGCCGCACCGGGTGATCCCAGGAGGCCCGCGCCGTCCCGTG
>NZ_AOPZ01000129.1 GCF_000414115.1 Streptomyces aurantiacus JA 4570 | reverse complement strand
AACCAGGCGCCGCCGTACGCGGCGCCGGCCGCCTTCCGTGCCGCGCGCTCGGTCTTGACGGCCGCGCGCTCGTCGGCGAGCCGCTCGCGCGCCGCGGCGGGGGGGGTTGGGGTTTGGGGGCGGCGGCAGCGGTGGGGGCGAGCCCGGTGCCGGCGCAGGTGGCCATCAGCAGTAAGGCGGACAGGCCGAGGCGTGCTCCGGTTTTGCGTCTCACGGTGGGGGCCTCTCGTCGTTCCAACGGGGGTGTGGTGGACCAGAGTTGCTGAGCCTGCCAGGTCGCCGTCGCCTACATGCACGCCTCCGGCGAGGGCATCGATACGCCCTAGAGAGCGCT
>NZ_AOPZ01000128.1 GCF_000414115.1 Streptomyces aurantiacus JA 4570 | reverse complement strand
ACCCTTAAAGGCAGCCCAGGCCGACGGTCAGGTTCCAGGGCGGCGGTCACGCAGCAAGCGGGTGGCCAGGTATGCGGCCAGCGGTACCGTGGCGCCGGCCAGGAGGCCCGTACTGAAGCCCAGGCCGGACGTCGCGTCGTCGGCGCGGAGCGCGGCGGTGACGCCGGACGCCGTCAGGGCGGCTGTGGCCAGGGCGAGGAAGGCGTAGAAGCGGCGGCTCAGGAAGGTGTGGCGGGAGGGGGCCGCCGGTACGGCGGACAGTTCCGCGGCGGGGCCCAGGCTCGCCGCCCGCGGCCGCTTGAACCACGCGTACACCACCCAGTTCCCGCACGCCTCCCACCCGTCCGGCGCGAGCCGCCCGTCGAGCCCCTCACGCCCCCGCGTGACCAACTCCCGCCGGTACTCCCACCGCTGCGGCCGAGCGAGGTCCCGCCGGCACACGAACCGGCCCAGCGCGTCGACCCGCTCCACCTCCCAGCCCTCGTCCCCGAAGCGCCCGAGCAGCTCCTCGTCGACGAAGGTGTCGGCGGTCCACCGCCAGGTCTCGACGCCCGGTTCGGCGGCCGGGACGGAGGCCGAGGCCGCGGCCGCCTCCCTCTTCCCGGACCTCGGCGCCAGCTCCCGCGCGAACTCCTCGACCGGCCCGAACTCCTCCTCCGGGACACCCCCGCACTCCGCGAGGTGCGCCCCGAGGTCCGCCACGGTCACCCGCACGTGCTCCGCGGGCAGCCCGAGCTCCCGCAGCCGCGCGCCCAGGTCCTCCAGGTACACGTTCATCGCACTCCCGCCCTCGCCAGCACCTCACGTACCGACCCGTCGAAGGCCAGCCACAACTCCCCCTGCTCGGACAGCACTTCGCGCCCCTCGGCGGTCAGGGAGTAGTAGCGGCGGCCCGGCCCCTTCTCCGTGGCCCGGAACTCCGCGGCGACCAGGTCCGCCTCCTCCAGACGGTTCAGGACGGGGTACAGCGTGCCGCCCTTGATCTGCCCGAAGCCTGCCGCGCCGAGCCGCTTGGCGATCTCGTAGCCGTAGCTCTCGCCGTCGGTGAGGGACGCGAGGACGAGCAGGTCGAGGACGCCCTTGAACCAGCTCGCGCGCCGGTCGGCACTCACGCCGTGCCGCCCTGCGCCCGCGGGAGTTCGGGCGCGGGGATCAGCAGGTCCCGCACGGTGAGCATGGCGTGCACGGCGACCGGCAGGATCAGGCTGCCCGTGGCCAGGTAGAGGCCGGTGAGCAGCGTCCCGAAGAGAGCGAAGACCAGTACGCCGGAGCCGCCCTGGTACCACCCGGCGAGCGCGTACACGGCGAGCGCCAGCGCCGCGGCCACATGGACGTCGAGCCCCAGGGCGCCGACGCCGAACGCGATGAGCAGGCCCCGGTACACCAGCTCCGAGCAGAGGCTGTCGGTGACGGCCGCCGCCATCGCGAGGCGGCGCTCCGCCGTGGTGCGCGGCAGCATCGCCTCGATGGCCGCGCGGCCCGGGATGTGCTTGCCCTCCCTGGCCATCTCGCGGAAGGCGCGCCCGGACACGACGGCGACGACCGCGAACAGCAGGACGGCCCCGATCACGTACAGCGGATCCTCCGGCGCCGCGAGGCCGAAGTCCGCGGCGGTGGCGCCGGGCGAGAGCAGCAGGGCGGCGACGGCGAGCGCCGCGAAGGCCCACCAGAGGGTGATGGAGAGGGTGAAGTAGCGCACGAGCGCCCGGGGCTGGGTGGCTCTGCGGCGCGCGAGCGAGGCGTACATCCGGCGGCCGAGCCACGGCTCGACGAGCAGCAGATAGCCGCCGAGCGCACCCGCGATGGCCGCGCCGGGCATGGAGAAGTCCGGCGAGATGGTCATGAGAGGCCCCCCTAGGCATGCGGAACTACCTAGACCGTAGAGCGACCTAGTTAGGAATGCAACCTAGGTGGGGGCGGTAGTCAAGGCCGCCAGTTGCGGTCCCTGCCGCTCAGCGCCACCACCTTGTCCAGGAGCGGGGCGTCATCGGCGACCGGCAGCGGCGGCCCGAACAGCGTGCCCCGCGCCTCGGGTGACTCCCCGGCCGTGGCGGACACCATCGCGTACGAGACGCCGAGGCTCGCCTCGTCCGGGGCGTACTCCTGCCCGGTGGCGCGGGCCAGGTCCCAGCCGTGCACGACGAGTTCGTTGAAAGCGACCATGCCCGCGATGTCGCCGGTGAGGTCGACGCCGCCCGCCCGGGTCTCGCCGGTCCACGCCGCCGGGTCCCGCCACACCTCGGCGAGCTCGTCGAGCAGGCGCGGGAGCCGCTCGCGCCAGTCCGCGGGCAGGTCCGGCACGACGCTCGACGGGTCCGTGTCCGTGGTCGGCCCGAGCCGCTTGCGCCCGGCGTCGGCGAAGGCGCCGACGAGGTGGACGACATGGCCGAGCAGATCGCGTACCGCGTAGTCGGGGCAGGGGGTGGGGCCGTCGAGCCGGTCGTCCTTGACGGCCTCGGCGACACGCGCCACGAGCCGCGTCTGGGGTCCGAAGTCGGGCAGCTCGCTCGGGTTGTCCGGCATGGGGGTCTCCTTCGTCCGGGTACGGGGACGGCCGGGCCCGGCCGTCCCCGGGCCCCCGCATGTGCGGGGGCCCGTACACAGAGGACTCCCGCGGCGTCGGGAAATCATCGCCGTCGGGTGGAGCATCCGGGTGAGCGAGCTATCGGGTCGTCACTTCACGTCCGCCCAGCGCTTGATGGTCGCGATGGCCTGCGACCGCTGCGGCTCCGGCAGCTTGGCGATCGTCGCGCCGTGGTTGGCGCCCGGGACCTCGTAGAGGTGGGAGTCGCGGTGGCTCGGCGTGAACCGCTCGGCGCTCCACGGGTCGTTCTCGCCGTAGACGAACATCATGCGCTGACCTCGGGTCTTCACCCAGCGGTCGACGTCGGCGATGGTGCTGTTGTCGTACGAGCCGCGCATGGCGGGCGGCAGCACCGAGTTCGGCTGGTAGATGTCCGGGTGGTGGCGGACGCCCTTGAGGTGCTTGAACTTCAGGTCGGCCCAGCCGAGTTGGGTGGCGGCCTGGCGGTAGTAGGGGCCGGTGCCGTTGGCGCCGAGTTCGGCGTCGTGGTAGACGCTCAGGCCGTGCTTCGTCGACCAGTCGTACAGCTCGTCATCGGTGGCCTTCTTGGCGTCGGGCACCGTCGGGCAGTCGTCGGCGGTGCCCGACTGCCAGAAGTTCCACACCTGGTCGAGGACCGCGAACTCGTAGGCCCGGTCGGTGCTGCCGAGCGTCTCGTGGAAGGTCTGGCCCTTCGCCTTCGCGTCCGCCTCGAACTTGGGCAGGAGCGCGTCGCGGCGCGCCAGCATCTCGCGCTGCACGGCGTTCAGGGCGGTGCGGCACTCCTTGGTGCCGACGGTCCGGAAGAACCGCTCGTAGCCGCTGTCGTCCCGGTTGTTCGCGTCGTTGGGCGCCACGAACGCGACGACCGCGTCCAGGTCCTCGGGGTAGAAGCGCTCGTGGTACGTGGCGGTCATGCCGCCCTTGCTGCCGCCCGTGCCGAGCCACTTGCCCTTCTCGACGGTGCGCAGCGCCCGGGTGATGCGGTGCTCGTCGGCCGCCTCCTGCTGGACGGTGAGCTTGGTCCAGTCGCGGCCCGCGGCGCCGGAGGGGCGGGACTGCTCGAAGTAGCGGTGTTCCAGGCTGACTTGATTGGCGTCGATCAGCTTGGTGAGGGCCGTGGTGTTCTGGGCCAGGGTGTAGCCGCCGGTGTAGAGGACCGTGGGCTTGTCGGTGGCCTTGTGCCAGAGCGAGAGGCGCTGGGTGAAGGTCTGCCCGTGCGGGCGCCGGTGGTCGACGGGCTGACGGTAGGTCAGGGAGTAGAGGGGGTGGCCCTCCTTGTCCGTGACGGAGACGACCGTCATGCCCGGGATGTTCTCTAGCTGTTCGCGGATGTCGGCGGCGTTCGGCACGTGGTTCCCGGCGGCCGCGGATGGGCGGGCCTCGGCCGCGCCGGGCGGGTGGGGGCCGGTCTGCGCGGCCGCGGGCGCGGTGGTCGCGAGCACCGCGGCGCCCGCCGTGAGGCCGGCGCAGACCAGCGCGGATATCCCCTTGTTGCGCACCTTGTCTCCTCTGAGTCCTGCCGCGGGGGCGTGGGTCGTGCCCCGGGAGCGGCGTGTGGTGCGCGGATCGTAGCCGTTGCCTGCGGCTCGGCGACAGGGGTGTCAGCCGCCGCCCGACAGGGCCTTCCCGATCAGGGCGAGGTCGTCGCCCGAGGCCAACCCGGCGTGGTAGAGCCGCAGTTCAGTGGCGCCGGACCGAGCCGCGTGCCGGGCGTCGGCGGCGAGCGTCGCGGGGCTGCCGCCCATGCCCGCGACCACCGTGAGGTTGGCGGCGAGGACGGTGCGTTCCCCGGCGTGCGCGGCGAACGGCTCAAGGAGGTCCGGGCCGCCGGTGCAGGGCACGACGACGCCGTCGGCCACGGCCAGGATGTGGCGCGGGTCCGCTCCGGCGTTCGCGCCGCAGTGGTACGTCACCGGGTCGGCGTGCAGGAGCACTTGGAAGCCGTCGGGGGCCGCCGCACGCACGGCGCCGACCGCGGCCTCCTGGAGCGCGCGGGCGTTCTCCTCCCGCCAGGCCCGGGTGGCCGCCGCGGTCTCCGCGCCGAGGAGTTTCTCGACGCCCGCCCAGCCGGGCGTGGTGGCCGCGCCCCGCCACACCGGGTCGAGCGCGCGGCGCACGGCGGCCGCCAGCTCGTCCGGGTCGTGGCCGCAGCGGGCGTATCCGGCGCGGCAGTCGGCGCAGAAGCACAGCGACATCAGGTACTGGCCCGCCTCGCCCAGGCCGACGCCCGCGATCTTGTCGTGGGCGTGCAGGTGCGCGAGCCCGTACCAGCCGCACGACTCCAGCTCGGTGCCGCCCGCGCCGGGCCTGGCGGCGGCCTCCGCGGCGAGGTCGGTCAGGTGGGCGCGGGTGGCGGGCTGCGCGATGCAGGGCGCCCACGGGTACCGGTCGCCGTAGGCGTTCACGACGGATGTGCCCGGATGCTCGGCGCCCATACGGGAGTTGTGGGCGAGGACCACCCAGGAGTGCACGTCGAGCCCGGCCGCGGCGAGCGCCTCGGCGGCCTCGCCGTAGGCGTCGCCGGGGGCCCAGTCCCCCGCCGGGTACGGGCGCAGGGCGCGGCCCTGCCAGCGGTCGTCGGGCGCGTACAGGACGGCGGCGTGCTCGGCGGTGACGACGCGGTGGCGCGGGTGGCGGGGGGTGAGGGCGCGGGTGGAGTGGTAGGCGGCGGCGAGCGTCACCTGCGCCACGCCGAGGTCGGCGATCCGGGCGGGGGCGTCCGGGTCGCCGATGACGTCCCACGGGTAGAGGAACGCGGACGCCTTCACACGCCCTCCCGCAGCAGCGCCCGGCCGCGCTCGATGAGTTCGGCGAGCCGCTTGAGGTGGTCGTCGGACGGCTCGTGCAGCGGCGGCCGCACCCCGCCCACGTCGAGCCCCGCGAGCCGCACGCCCGCCTTGACCAGCGAGACCGCGTAGCCGCGGCCCTCCATGCGCAGCTCGACGAAGGGCCGGTAGAAGCCGTCGACGAGCCGCTCGGCGGTCTCGTCGTCGCCGGAGTTCAGCGCCTTGTGGAAGGCAAGCGCGAGGTCGGGCGCGAAGCAGAAGACGGCCGACGAGTAGAGGCTCACGCCGATGCCGCGGTAGGCGAGGCCGGTGAGTTCGGCGGTGGGCAGGCCGTTGAAGTAGAGGAACTCGCCCGGGACTTCGGTGCGTACGGCGCTGACGATGCGCTGCATCAGGTCGAGGTCGCCGAGGCCGTCCTTGAAGCCGATGATCCCGTCCGCGCGGGCGAGTTCGACGACCGTCTCGGGGGTGAACACGGCGTTGTCGCGCTGGTAGACGACGACGTCGAGCGAGGTGGCCGCGGCGAGTTCGGTGTAGTGCCGGATCAGGCCCTCCTGCGCCGCGAGAACGAGGTACGGCGGCATGGCGAGCAGCCCGTCGGCGCCCGCCTCCTCGGCGAGCTTTGCGTACCGCACGGCGAGCGCGGTGCCGTACCCGGCGCCGGCGACCACCGGGACGCGGCCCGCGGTCTCCTCGACGGCGGCCGCGACGAGCCGCTGGAACTCCTCGGGGGTGAGCGCGTGGAACTCGCCGGTGCCGCAGCAGGCGAACACCGCGGCCGCGCCCGCCTCCACGCCCGCGCGCACGTGCGTACGGAACGTCTCGATGCCGACGGAGCCGTCGGCCCCGTACGGAGTGACGGGGAAGAACAGCGGCCCGCTGGGAACGCGGAGCCGAGAGGCGAGAGGGGCTGACGTCACGGGCGCTCCCTAAGCGTGCACGTTTCTGATTCATGTCCATATCCCTGAACACGCCCACGCTAGGGCGCCTCGCGGGGCCGGTCAAGCGGGCAAACCCGCAACTCAGGAGCGGATTCGGCGAGTCCGCGCCGCACTTGACGCCGGAGGGCGGCGCTCCCTAGCGTGTCCACGAATGTGAATCTCATACATGAACGCGTACGAGGAGATCACCGTATGCCCGCTCCCCGCACAGTCCTGCTGACCGGCGCGGCCGGCGGCCTCGGCACCCTGATGCGGGGACTTCTGCCCGCGTACGGCTACGACCTCAGGCTGCTCGACCTGCGCCCCATCGAGGGCGCCGCCGGCGAGCCGGGCGCCCTCACGGTGGACCTCGCCGACCGGGACGCCCTGCGCGAGGCGGTGCGCGGCGTCGACGCGGTCCTCCATCTCGCCGGGATCTCCCTGGAGTCCACGTTCGACAAGATCCTCAAGGCGAACATCGAGGGGACGTACCACCTCTACGAGGCGGTGCGCGAGGAGGGCGTCCCGCGCGTCGTCTTCGCCTCCTCCAACCACGCGGTGGGCTTCACGCCGCGGCCGGTGGGCGACGACCCGCTGATCCCCGTCGACACGCCGCGCCGGCCCGACACCTTCTACGGCCTGTCGAAGTCCTTCGGCGAGGACCTGGCGCAGTTCTACTGGGACAAGCACGGCGTCGAGACGGTGTCCGTGCGGATCGGCTCCTGCTTCCTGGAGCCCTCCAGCGTCCGGATGCTGTCGGTGTGGATGTCGCCCGGCGACGGGGCACGCCTCTTCCACGCGGCCCTCACCGCGCCGGACGTCGGGCACACCGTGGTGTACGGCTCGTCGGCCAACACCCGGCTGTGGTGGGACCTGTCGTCGGCGCGGGCGCTCGGCTACGAACCCAGGGACGACTCCGAGCAGTTCGCGGAGAAGCTGATCGCCGAGCACGGCGAGCTGGACCCCGAGAACCCCGACCACGCCCACCTGGGCGGCCACTTCTGCACGAATCCGCCAGTGTGGCCGTATTGACCTCCTCCTTGGAGTTGACGGTTCCGTCCGCCTGCGGGCGCGTACGGGTCAGCCCGCGGGGCGACGTGCACCGCCCTGCCGCTGGCTAGCGTGAGCTGTCATGACGATGACGACGACCCGAACGGCCCTGCGGGGGCGGGCGGTTGCCCCCGTGCTCGCGCTGGCACTCGCGCTGCCGGTGGCGGCCGCGGCCACCGCGCAGGCCGCGCCCGCCGCCTCTGCCACCTCCGCCTCTGCCTCCGCCCCCGCGGCCGCCTCCGTCGACGCGCCCGCGGCCCGGCCCGAACTCCCCCGCCCCACCGGCCCGTTCGCGGTCGGGCGCGACACCCTGCACCTGGTCGACAAGAGCCGCAAGGACCCCTGGGTGCCCTCGGCGGGGGCGCGGGAGCTGATGGCGTCGATGTACTACCCGGCACGCGGGGCGGGTGGGCGGCCCACCGCGTACACGTCCGAGAAGGCGGCCCGGGAGCTGTTGGCGTACTACGAACTCGACGGGCGGGTCCCGGCCGACGGCTACAGCTCCACCCGCACCCACGCCCGCACCGGGGCGCACCCGGCGCGGGGCACGTTCCCCCTCGTCGTGCTCTCGCCGGGCTTCACGGCGCCGCGCTCGACGCTGACGCACCTGGCCGAGGACCTGGCGAGCCGGGGGTACGTGGTCGCGACGGTCGACCACGCCTACGAGGCAAGCGGCGCGGAGTTCAGCGGCGGGCGCGTGCTGCCCTGCGTCGGCTGCGAGGAGGGCGTGGGCGACTCGGGTCCGCGGATCACCGAGGGCCGGGCCAGGGATCTGTCGTACGTCCTGGACCGGCTCATCGGCGGCAAGGCCGGCAAGGCCGGCAAGGCGGCTTGGCGGTACTCGGGCATGATCGACGCCAAGCGGATCGGGATGGGCGGCCACTCCATCGGCGGCGCCGCGACAGCCACCCTGATGGGCACCGACGGACGGGTGCGGGCGGGCATGAACATGGACGGCGGCTTCCACATCGTCCCCAAGGGTCTCAAGCGCCCCTTCCTGCTCCTCGGCACCGAGTCCACCACCCGGCCGGACGGCCCCTACAACTGGGCCGAGGTGTGGCCCGGCCTCCAGGGCTGGAAGCGCTGGCTGACCGTGGCCGGGTCCGGGCACTACACGTTCACCGACGTGCCGGTCGTCCTCGGCCAACTCGGTGTGGACGAGGACCCCGAGGCACCGATCTCCGGCGAGCGCGCCGAACAGATCACCCGCGCCTACATCGGCGCGTACTTCGACCGGCATCTGCGCGGCGTCGGACAGCCGCTGCTCGACGGGCCCACACCCGCCCACCCGGAGGTCGGCTTCCACCGGCCCTGACGAGAACCCGGCGGCACGACCGTCGATTTCCGGCCGCCCGGCGCCCAACCGGGCGGCAAACGGGCACCGCGGGCCGGTCAACGGGCACATGATCGGCCCGCCCCGCAGGCAGTCGCCCCGGCAAGCGGGCGGATGCGGGCATCATCGGGCCCGTCGCGCGCCTGGTCAGCCCCTCCCCCGCGCTGTAGAACTTCCCCACAGGCCCGAACGGGCAGCGAAGTGGAACTGAAGTCTCCGGGGAAGAGGTGGCGCCCATGACGGCGGAGGAACGTCAGCGGCAGATCGTGCGCGCGGCCCGCCGCTCCGGGTCCGTCGACGTCACCGTCCTCGCGGCCGAGCTCGGCGTCGCCAAGGAGACCGTGCGCCGCGATCTGCGCGCCCTGGAGGACCACGGCCTGGTCCGGCGCACCCACGGCGGCGCCTATCCGGTGGAGAGCGCCGGCTTCGAGACCACGCTCGCCTTCCGCACGACGATGCACGTGCCCGAGAAGCGCCGGATCGCGGCCGCCGCGGCCGAGCAGCTCGGCGACGCCGAGACCGTCTTCATCGACGAGGGCTTCACCCCGCAGCTCATCGCCGAGGCCCTGCCCAAGAACCGGCCGCTGACCGTGGTCACCGCCTCGCTCGCGACCGCGGGCGTGCTCACCGAGGCGGAGCACGTCACCGTGCTGCTGCTCGGCGGGCGGGTCCGGGCCGGGACCCTGGCCACCGTCGACCACTGGACGACCCGCATGCTCGCGGGCTTCGTCATCGACCTGGCGTACATCGGCGCCAACGGCATCTCCCGCGAACACGGCCTCACCACCCCCGACCCCGCCGTCAGCGAGGTGAAGGCGCAGGCCATCCGGGCCTCACGGCGCACCGTGTTCGCGGGCGTGCACACCAAGTTCGGGGCGAGCAGCTTCTGCCGGTTCGCGGGCGTGGGCGATCTGGAGTGCATCGTCACCAGCGCGCAGCTGCCCGCCTCCGAGGCGCACCGCTACTCCTTGCAGGGGCCGCAGGTCGTCCGGGCCTGACCCGAGGCCGTCCGCACCGGCTCCCGGCGCGCTCCCAGTGCGCCCCTCCGCGCCCCCACCTGCCCACTGATGCCCACTGATGCCCCAATTACCCCTATTCGTCCAGGAGCGATTCATGCGAACCCAGAGCCGACGGAGGCCGCGGCGGCTGCTCGCCGCGACCGCCGCAGGGACGCTGCTCGCCCCGCTGCTCTCCGGCTGCTGGGCCGGGGCGGGCGGGACCGGTTCCGGCGGCGACTCCATCAACGTACTGATGGTGAACAACCCGCAGATGGTGGAGTTGCAGAAGCTCACCGCCGACCACTTCACCGAGAAGACCGGCATCAAGGTGAACTTCACCGTGCTGCCCGAGAACGACGTCCGCGACAAGATCAGCCAGGACTTCGCCAACCAGGCGGGCCAGTACGACGTGGCGACGCTCAGCAACTACGAGATCCCCATCTACGCCAAGAACGGCTGGCTGCGCGAGCTGGGCCCCTACACGCGCAAGGACCGCGCGTTCGACCAGCGCGACATCCTGCCGCCGATGCGCCAGTCCCTGACCGGTGAGGACGGCAAGCTCTACGGGGAGCCCTTCTACGGAGAGTCGTCCTTCCTGATGTACCGCAAGGACGTCTTCGAGAAGGAGGGCCTGACCATGCCGGAGAAGCCCACCTGGCGCCAGGTCGCGGACCTCGCCGCCAAGGTGGACGGCGCGCAGAAGGGCATGAAGGGCATCTGCCTGCGCGGCCTGCCCGGCTGGGGCGAGGTGATGGCGCCGCTGACGACCGTCGTCAACACCTTCGGAGGCACCTGGTTCGACAAGGACTGGAAGGCCCGCCTGGACTCCCCCGAGTTCGAGAAGGCGACCCGCTTCTACGTGGACCTCGTGCGCGAGCACGGCGAGTCCGGAGCGGCCCAGTCCGGGTACGCGGAGTGCCTGAACAACCTCACCCAGGGCAAGACCGCCATGTGGTACGACGCCACGGCCGCGGCCGGCTCCCTGGAGGCCGCCAAGTCCCCGGTCAAGGGCAAGATCGGCTACGTACCCGCGCCGGTGGAGAAGACGGAGAGCTCCGGCTGGCTCTACACCTGGGCGTGGGGCCTGCAGAAGTCCTCGCGGAACCCCGACAAGGCGTGGAAGTTCATCTCCTGGGCGTCCAGCAAGGAGTACGAGGAACTGGTCGGCGAGAAGACCGGCTGGTCCAACGTGCCCGCGGGCAAGCGCGCGTCGACGTACGACAACCCGCGGTACCGCGAGGAGGCGGCCGCCTTCCAGGGCGTCATGCGCGCCGCGATCTCCGATGCCCGCCCGCGCGACCCGGGCGTACAGCCCCGGCCCGCGCCCGGCATCCAGTTCGTCGGCATCCCCGAGTTCACCGACCTCGGCACCCGCGTCTCCCAGGAGATCAGCGCGGCCATCGCCGGACGCCAGTCCGTCGAGTCGGCCCTGAAGAAGTCCCAGAAGCTCGCCGAGAAGATCTCCGAGGAGTACGAGGGACGATGACCGCCACGACCAGCACCGCCGTCGCGCCCGCGCGCGTGCCCGCGCCCGCCCCCCGGCGCCCCTCCGGGCGGCTGCGCGCCTGGGCCACCCGCGCGCCCCTGCTGCCCGCCCTGATCTTCATGATCGCCGTGACCCAACTCCCGTTCGTGGCCACGCTGGTGATCTCCTTCTTCGACTGGAACGCCCTCTACCCGGACGCCCGCAGCTTCACCGGGTTCGCCAACTACGAAGAGGTCCTCACGGACGCCGACCTGCGCAAGTCCGTGTGGACGACGATCGTCCTGACGGCGACGGTCGTCCTCGCGAGCCTCGTCATCGGCCTCGGCCTCGCGCTGCTGCTCGACCGGAAGTTCCGCGGCCGGGGCGTGGTGCGGACCCTGCTCATCGCCCCCTTCCTGCTGGTGCCGGTGGCCGCGGCGCTGCTGTGGAAGCACGTGCTCTACAACCCCGAGTACGGCCTCTTCAACGGCGTCCTGCACTGGGTCGGCGGCGACGGCGCCACCCAGCCGGACTGGATATCCAACACCCCACTGCTCGCCATCGAGCTGTCCCTGATCTGGCAGTGGACGCCGTTCATGATGCTGATCCTGCTCGCCGGGCTGCAGAGCCGCGACACCGAACTCATCGAGGCGGCCCGCATGGACGGCGCGAGCAACTGGCAGGTCTTCCGCCACCTCACACTGCCGCACCTGCGCCGCTACCTCGAACTGGGCGCCCTGCTCGGCTCGATCTACATCGTGCAGAACTTCGACGCGGTCTTCACGATCACATCCGGGGGCCTCGGCACCGCGAACCTGCCCTACACCGTCTACCAGAGCTTCTACCAGGCCCACGAGAACGGCCTGGCGTCCGCCGCCGGTGTGCTCGTCGTCATCGGCTCCCTCATCATCGCGACCTTCGCGCTGCGCGTGGTGTCGTCCCTCTTCCGTGAGGAGGTGTCCCGCGCATGAGCACCGACGTGCGGAGCGTACGGGCCATACGAAGCCTGCGGGCCAGGGGAATCGGCCTCGGGCTCGCGGCCTGGCTGGCCGGGCTCCTGTTCTTCCTGCCCATCGCCTGGATGGCGCTGACGTCCTTCCACTCGGAGGAGGACGCGGCGACCAACCCGCCCTCGGTCGCGGCGTCCCTCACCCTCGACGGCTACCGGGAGTTCTTCGGCGCGGGCGGCGGCGCGAGCCCCTGGCCCTCGCTCATCAACTCCTTCGTGGCGTCGACGGCGTCGACCCTCCTCGTCCTCGTCCTGGCCCTCCCGGCGGCGTACGCCCTCTCGATCCGCCCGGTGAAGAAGTGGACGGACGTCCTCTTCTTCTTCCTGTCCACGAAGATGCTGCCGGTCGTGGCGGGCCTGTTGCCCATCTATCTCTTCGCGAAGAACACCGACTTCCTCGACAACATCTGGCTCCTGGTCATCCTCTATACGTCGATGAACCTGCCGATCGCCGTCTGGATGATGCAGTCGTTCCTCTCCGAGGTGCCGGTCGCGATCATCGAGGCCGCGCAGATCGACGGCGCCCGCCTGCCGACGATCCTCACCCGCGTGGTGGCGCCGATCGCGCTTCCCGGAATCGCGGCCACTTCGCTCATCTGCTTCATCTTCAGCTGGAACGAACTGCTCTTCGCCCGAGTCCTGACGGGGGTGGTCGCGCAGACGGCCCCCGTCTTCCTGACCGGCTTCATCACCAGCCAGGGCCTGTTCCTGGCCAAGGTGTGCGCCGCGTCGCTCGTCATCTCCCTGCCGGTGCTCGCCGCGGGGTTCGCCGCCCAGGACAAGCTGGTCCAGGGCCTGTCGTTGGGAGCCGTCAAGTGAAAGCCGCCATCATCGAGTCCGTCGGCAAGGCCGTGGTCGGCGAGGTGCCCGACCCCACGCCCGGGCCGCGCGACGTGGTCGTCGAAGTCGCCGCGTGCGGGCTGTGCGGGACCGATCTGCACATCCTGCAGGGCGAGTTCGCGCCGACCCTGCCGGTGGTGCCGGGGCACGAGTTCGCCGGCGAAGTCGTCGGCGTGGGCAGCGCGGTCACGGAGCTGTCGGTCGGCGACCGGGTGGCCGTGGACCCCTCCCTGTACTGCTACGAGTGCCGCTACTGCCGCGACGGCCACAACAACCTCTGCGAGCGGTGGGCCGCGATCGGCGTGACCACGGCGGGCGGCGCCGCGCAGTACGCGGTGGCGCCGGCCGCCAACTGCGTGCGGCTGCCCGAGCACGTGCGCACCCAGGACGCCGCCCTCATCGAGCCGCTGTCCTGCGCGGTGCGCGGCTACGACGTGCTGTGCGCACCCGGCTCGGCGCGCACGTCCTCATCTACGGCTCCGGGACCATGGGCCTGATGATGCTGGAGCTCGCCAAGCGCACCGGTGCCGCGAGCGTCGACGTCGTCGACCTCAACCCGGAGCGGCTTGCCACCGCCGCGCGGCTCGGCGTCACCGGTACCGGCGCCAGCGCCGACGCGCTCGACCGCCCCCAGGGCTGGGACGTCGTCGTCGACGCCACCGGCAACGCGGCCGCGATCCAGGACGGGCTCGGGCGGGTCGCCAAGGCGGGCACGTTCCTCCAGTTCGGCGTCGCCGACTACGCCACGCGCGTCACCATCGATCCCTACCGGATCTACAACCAGGAGATCACCATCACGGGGTCCATGGCCGTCCTCCACAGCTACGAGCGGGCCGCGGAGCTGTTCGCCGCGGGGGTACTCGACCCGGACGTCTTCATCAGCGACCGGGTGCCGCTCGCGCAGTACCCCGAGGCGTTGGGGAAGTTCGCGGCGGGGGTGGGGCGCAAGATCGTGGTGGTGCCGTAGGGGGCCCTGCGGGGCTTTCCCCAGTCCCGCCCACCCAGTTACGGGAAGGGGCGGGATTGGGGAGCCCCCCGGCAAGGCCCACCCACCCGCAGAAAAACACCGAGGTAAGGGAACGGCAAAGTCCCCCCGCTCGTTACCTCAGGCATGACAGCTATGACCCCCGGCTCGAACATCCCGCTGACCGCGGCCCGCGTGGCGGTGGACGTCACCGCCCCCGTGCGGCTCGACGTATCGGGCCTGCTGCTCACCGCCGACGGCAAGGTGCGCTCAGACGACGACTTCATCTTCTACAACCAGCCCACGGGCCCAGGCGTGACGCACCGCTCCGGCGGCGGCACGTCTCCGGACGCGATCACGGTGGACACGACATCCGTCCCGCCCGGCATCGAGAAGATCGTCGTGACGGCGAGCCCGGACGCGGCAGGACAGTCCTTCCAGGGCGTCGAGCCCACGGCCACGATCCGCAACGCGGACGACGGCTCGGTCCTCGCCACCTTCACCCCGCCCCAGCTCGGCACGGAGACGGCCCTCGTCATCGTCGAGATCTATCTGCGCAACGGCGCCTGGAAGGCCCGCGCGGTCGGCCAGGGGTACGCGAACGGCCTCGCGGGCATCGCGACGGACTTCGGCGTGACCGTCGAGGAGCCCGCCCCGGCTCCGGCCCCCGCCCAGCCCGCGGCCCCCCTGGCACCCCCGACCGGCCCCCCGGTCCAGGCCCCGCCCCCGC
>NZ_AOPZ01000127.1 GCF_000414115.1 Streptomyces aurantiacus JA 4570 | reverse complement strand
CGGCGGGCCTGCCCGGCGGCGCGCCCCGCATGATCCAGTACGCCGCCGCGGTCCTGCTGGCCTGCGCCGCGGCCCACCTGCTCCTGCGCCATTGTCTGCGCCGCTTCGGCGGCGTCACCGGCGACGTCTTCGGCGGACTCGCCGAAACCGCCGCCACCACCGTCCTCCTTGTGCTCACGCTCGGCCACCACGCACAGTGAGGCGCACCGCAACACTTGCGGGCGTAGGCTCGCGACGGGCTCACCACCCAAAAGCCCGCAAGAACTCAAGAAAACCTCCAAAGAAAGAGGGACTTCAGCACCGTGACTGCTCTGACTCTCAGCACCGCCGCCGCGCCCGGCCTGCGCGCCGACGCGATCGTCGTCGGTGTCGCGAAAGGCGCCAAGGGGCCGGTCGTGGCCCCCGGCGCCGAGTCCGTGGACAAGGCGTACGACGGCAAGCTCGCTTCCGTCCTGGAGACCCTCGGCGCCTCGGGCGGCGAGGGTGAGGTGACGAAGCTGCCCGCGCCGTCCGGTTTCAAGGCGCCCGTCGTCCTGGCAGTCGGCCTCGGCGCGGTCCCCGAGAAGGACGCGGCGTACGACGCCGAGGTGCTGCGCCGCGCCGCCGGTGCCGCCGCCCGGGCCCTCGCGGGCACCAAGAAGGCGGGCTTCGCGCTGCCCGTCGAGGACGCAGGACACGCGGGCGCGATCGCGGAGGGCGCGCTCCTCGGCGCGTACTCCTTCGACGCCTACAAGGGCAACGGCGCCAACGGCGCCAAGGCGGCCAAGACCGCCAAGGGCAAGGGCGGCAAGGCCGACAAGGACGAGAAGGGCGCCAAGGCGCCGCTCGCCGACGTCGCCCTGCTCGGCGCCAAGCCGCGCGACAAGGCCCACAAGGCCGCCGTCGAGCGCGCGATCGCCGTCTCCGAAGAGCTGAACCGCTGCCGCGACCTGATCAACACTCCGCCGAACGACCTCAACCCGGAGGCGTTCGCCGCGGTCGCCACCGCCGCCGCCAAGGAGCACGGCGTCAAGATCCAGGTCCTGGACGAGAAGGCGCTCGCCAAGGGCGGCTTCGGCGGCATCCTCGGCGTCGGCGTGGGCTCGGACGCCCCGCCGCGCCTGGTGAAGCTGTCGTACACGTCGGGCAAGGCCAAGAAGCACCTCGCCTTCGTCGGCAAGGGCATCACGTACGACTCGGGCGGCATCTCGCTGAAGCCCGCCGGTCACAACGAGACCATGAAGTGCGACATGAGCGGCGCCGCCGCCGTGTTCGCGGCCGTGATCTCCGCCGCGCGCCTGGGCCTCGAGGTCAACGTCACCGGCTGGCTCGCGCTCGCCGAGAACATGCCCTCCGGCTCCGCAACGCGCCCCGGCGACGTCCTGCGGATGTACAGCGGCAAGACGGTGGAGGTCCTGAACACCGACGCCGAGGGCCGTCTGGTGCTCGCCGACGCCCTCACCAAGGCGTCCGAGGAGAAGCCCGACGCGATCGTCGACGTGGCCACGCTGACCGGCGCCATGATGATGGCCCTGGGCGGCCGCACCTTCGGCATCATGGCCAACGACGACGCCTTCCGCGCCTCGGTCCACGAGATCGCGGAGGAGGTCGGCGAGCCGTCCTGGCCGATGCCGATGCCCGAGCACCTGCGCAAGGGCATGGACTCCCCCACCGCCGACATCGCCAACATGGGCGAGCGGATGGGCGGCGGCCTGGTCGCCGGTCTCTTCCTGAAGGAGTTCGTCGGCCAGGGCATCGCCTGGGCCCACCTGGACATCGCGGGCCCCGCCTACAACGAGTCCGCCCCCTTCGGCTACACCCCCAAGGGCGGCACCGGTTCCGCGGTGCGCACCCTGGTGCGCCTCGCGGAGCGCACGGCCGCGGGCGACCTGGGCTGACCGGCACGCCACGCGTACGGCCCCGGGAGGCCCTCGTCCCCGGGGCCCTGCGCGCGGACCCGCTCGTCGACGTACGAAGTAGCGTACGAAGCGGCGCCCGAAGATTTCGCTGTCAACGAAATCCGTGCCGTTCGTACGTGGCCCTGACCCCCCGCTACGGGCGATCAGCCCGCCCCACGCCCGGCCCGGCGTCCCGCCTGTCGCCGACAAGTGCGAAGATGGGTTCTCGGCAGGACAGGGCCCCCACCAAAGGGCCGAAGAAGAGCGGCCGAATACCAGCCGACCGACCGGTCGTCCCCGGTAAGAGGGGTCCGGCGCACGGCGCACATGCATGGAGGACGTGACGTGGCGAACGACGCCAGCACCGTTTTCGACCTAGTGATCCTCGGCGGCGGTAGCGGCGGTTACGCCGCGGCCCTGCGCGCCTCGCAGCTGGGTCTCGACGTCGCACTGATCGAGAAGAACAAGCTCGGCGGCACCTGCCTGCACAACGGCTGCATCCCCACGAAGGCCCTGCTGCACGCCGGCGAGATCGCCGACCAGGCGCGCGAGGCCGACCAGTTCGGCGTCAAGGCCACCTTCGAGGGCATCGACATCAAGGGCGTCCACAAGTACAAGGACGACGTGATCGCCGGCCTGTACAAGGGCCTGCAGGGCCTGGTCGCCTCGCGCAAGGTCACCTACATCGAGGGCGAGGGCCGCCTGTCGTCCCCGACCTCCGTGGACGTGAACGGCCAGCGCGTCCAGGGCCGTCACATCCTCCTGGCGACCGGCTCCGTGCCGAAGTCGCTGCCCGGCCTGGAGATCGACGGCAACCGCATCCTCTCCTCCGACCACGCGCTGGTCCTGGACCGCGTGCCGGAGTCGGCGATCGTCCTCGGCGGCGGCGTCATCGGCGTCGAGTTCGCCTCCGCCTGGAAGTCCTTCGGGACCGACGTGACCGTCGTCGAGGGCCTCAAGCACCTGGTGCCCGTCGAGGACGAGAACAGCTCCAAGCTTCTTGAGCGCGCCTTCCGCAAGCGCGGCATCAAGTTCAACCTCGGCACCTTCTTCGACAAGGCCGAGTACACCGAGAACGGCGTGCGCGTCACCCTCGCCGACGGCAAGACCTTCGAGGCCGAGGTGCTGCTCGTCGCCATCGGCCGCGGCCCGGTCTCGCAGGGCCTCGGGTACGAGGAGCAGGGCGTCGCGATGGACCGCGGCTATGTCCTGGTCGACGAGTACATGCAGACCAACGTGCCCACGATCTCGGCCGTCGGTGACCTGGTCCCGACGCTCCAGCTCGCGCACGTCGGCTTCGCCGAGGGCATCCTGGTGGCGGAGCGTCTGGCCGGTCTCAAGACCGTCCCGATCGACTACGACGGCGTGCCCCGGGTGACGTACTGCCACCCCGAGGTCGCCTCCGTGGGCATCACCGAGGCCAAGGCCAAGGAGATCTACGGCGCGGACAAGGTCGTCGCTCTGAAGTACAACCTCGCGGGCAACGGCAAGAGCAAGATCCTCAAGACCGCGGGCGAGATCAAGCTCGTCCAGGTCAAGGACGGTGCCGTGGTCGGCGTCCACATGGTCGGCGACCGCATGGGTGAGCAGGTGGGCGAGGCCCAGCTGGTCTACAACTGGGAAGCGCTGCCCGCCGAGGTGGCCCAGCTCATCCACGCCCACCCGACGCAGAACGAGGCGCTCGGCGAGGCCCACCTCGCCCTCGCCGGCAAGCCGCTGCACTCCCACGACTGAGCCTTCAGTCCCACGGGCGCGACGACCACATACGTACGTAGTTAAGGAGCAACAGAAACCATGTCGGTTTCCGTAACCCTTCCGGCGCTCGGTGAGAGCGTCACTGAAGGCACTGTCACCCGCTGGCTGAAGGCCGAGGGCGAGCGCGTCGAGGCCGACGAGCCGCTGCTCGAGGTCTCGACCGACAAGGTCGACACCGAGATCCCCTCCCCCGCCGCCGGCGTGCTCGCCTCCATCAAGGTCGCCGAGGACGAGACCGTCGAGGTCGGCGCCGAGCTGGCCGTCATCGACGACGGCTCCGGCGCCCCCGCCGAGGCTCCGGCCCCGGCCGCCGAGCCCGCTCCGGCCGCCGAGCCG
>NZ_AOPZ01000126.1 GCF_000414115.1 Streptomyces aurantiacus JA 4570 | reverse complement strand
CGCGGCCGTCGCCGCCGCACGCGTCCCCGTCACGTCGCTCGTCGTCGGCGAGGGCGGCTCGGGCGGCGCCCTCGCCCTAGCGGCCCCCGCCAACACCTGGGCCACGCCGGACAGTTACTTCTCGGTGATCGGCCCGGAGGCCGCCGCGGCCATCCTCAAACGCCCGCACGAGGACGTGCCGGACCTGGCCGGGCAGCTGCGTCTGCGGCCCCAGGATCTGGTGGAGCTCGGCGTCGTACGGGGTGTCGTACCGAAGTAGCGAGGGGCGGACACGCGCCCAGGGTCGTGCACCCCACGTCACACGCCCCGCGTCCCGCGCCGTGCGGAATCGGGTGCCGCGTTGCAGGATGGCCGCATGTTGTTTGTCCGGGTGGCGGAGGTGTCCAGCGGGGTGGCCGCGACGTCGGCGCGGTCGCGGAAGATCGAGCTGATGGCCGAGCTGTTCCGGGCGGCGGAGCCCGACGACGTGCCGCTCGTCATCCCCTACCTCGCCGGACGGCTGCCGCAGGGGCGGATCGGGGTGGGCTGGAACGCGCTCAAGGATCCGGCGGCCCCGGCGGCCGAGCCGACGCTGACGGTACGGGACGTGGACGCCGCGCTCACCGCGCTCGCCGGGGTGTCGGGCGCGGGCGCGCACGCCGAACGGAGGCGGCTCGCGCAGGAGTTGCTGGGGGCGGCCACACCGGACGAACAGCGGCTGCTGCTCGGCCTGTTGACCGGGGAGGTGCGGCAGGGCGCGCTGGACGCGGTGGCCGTGGAGGGTCTCGCCCGGGCGACGGAGACACCGTCCGAGCAGGTGCGGCGCGCGGTGATGCTGGCCGGGGCGCTCGCACCGGTGGCGCGGACCCTGCTCGCGCACGGGCCGGACGCCCTGGCGGAGTTCCGGCTGACCGTGGGCCGCCCGGTGCAGCCGATGCTGGCGCACAGCGCGCCGTCCGTGGGCGAGGGCATCGACAAACTGGGGCCGTGCGCGGTCGAGGAGAAGCTGGACGGCATCCGCGTGCAGGTGCACCGGGACGGCGGCGACGTACGCGTCTATACGCGCACGCTCGACGACATCACCGACCGGCTGCCCGAACCGGCGGCCGTGGCGGAGGAGTTGGCCGGTCAGCGGTTCATCCTCGACGGTGAGCTCATCGCGCTCGGCGGCGACGGGCGGCCGCGGTCCTTCCAGGACATCGCCGGCCGGGTCGGCTCGCGGCTCGACGTGGCCGCCGCCGCGGCCCAACTGCCCCTCTCCCCCGTCTTCTTCGACGCCCTGTCCGTCGACGGCGAAGACCTGCTCGACCTGCCCCTGCGGGAGCGGCACGCCCGGCTCGCGCGGCTCGTGCCGGAGCCGATGCGGGTGCGCCGCGCGGTCGTGGCCGATCCGGCCGACGACAAGGCGCGGCGGGCCGCCGAGGAATTCTTCGCCGCGACGCTGGAGCTCGGTCACGAAGGCGTCGTACTCAAGGGCCTTGAGGCCCCCTACAGCGCGGGCCGCCGGGGCGCGTCCTGGCTCAAGGTCAAGCCCGTGCACACCCTGGACCTCGTGGTCCTTGCGGCGGAGTGGGGGCACGGCAGGCGCACCGGGAAGCTGTCCAACCTGCATCTGGGGGCCCGGCGCGACGACGGGACGTACGCCATGCTCGGCAAGACCTTCAAGGGCATGACCGACGCGATGCTGGCCTGGCAGACCGAGCGGCTGCGGGAACTCGCCGTCGACGACGACGGGTTCGTGGTGCGGGTCCGCCCCGAGCTGGTCGTGGAGATCGCCTACGACGGGCTGCAGCGCTCCACGCGCTATCCGGCGGGGGTGACGCTGCGGTTCGCGCGGGTGGTGCGGTACCGCGAGGACAAGACGGTGGCGGAGGCGGACACGGTGGATACGGTCCTCGCACGGTACGAATCGTAGGTTCCGGTTCGGCTGTCAGCGGCTCCTGGGCCGCCGCGCCGCCATGACCACGACCACCAGGCCCGCGCCCATCACACCGAAGCCCAGGACCGACAGCGGGTTCCAGTCGGGCTGCACGGCGTGCAGCTGTGCCGTGCTGAGCACGTCGTCGGGGTCCTCCGAGTCGTAGATCACCTCGATGGGGCGCCCTTCGACTGCCCGGGGCAGCTTCGGGGTGGTCGGCAGCTCGGCCGTGACGGGCGCCCGGCCCGTCGGCCGGTAGCGCACGGTGATGCCGCTGGTGCGGCCCCGGCCGTCGGTGGTCACCTCGACCGCCTCGCCCTCGACGGTCACCCCCTGTTGGTACAGCCTGGTCACCCGCGAGTGCCCGCTGTACCCGAACAGCGTGACGACGATCGAGCCGACGACGATGAGCAGCGCCGCGAGCCAGCCCAGCTTGAGGCCCCGGCTCACCCTGGGCCTCCGGGCCGCGTGGTCGTGTTGGTCATGCCGTCAGCGTGACCGGCCGCCGTGTCGGTGGCGTGACGTCCTTGTCCGGGAAACGCCACAGCCAGTGAGGGGCCACTAGCGGCTGTCCGATGGGGCAGGGGAGCGCCGGGGCGTGCGCGCGGGGCCCTACGGGTGACCGGCCGTCACTTCCCCCGCGCGGAAGCGGTTACGCGTTGCGGCAGCGCGCGTCGCGAGTGTCCGACCGAGGACGCTCCGACGGTACGGCCGTCGCATTCCCGCGGGCGCGCGCCACACGAAAGGGATTCCGAACGTGAAGATCGCCAAGGCCGCTGCCGGTGTCGCAGGTGTCGCGATGGCCCTGGGGGCCGCCTCTCCCGCTGTCGCCGCCCCCGAGCCGCACGGCACGGACAAGCAGCTCCTCTCCGACAGGCTCAGCACGAAGGCACTCAAGAACCCGATCGAGGACTTCGGCATCGCCGCGACCGTCCGCCCCCTGGGGAAGACCGTCGACCGGCTTGAGGCCGACCGGCTCACCACGACCTTCGTCACCGGCGCGGCGGCCACGCTCAGCAAGATCTCCGACGTCGCGGGCCTCCACTGAGCCGTGCTTCTCAGGCCGCGCCTCAGCCCGGCCGCGCCTCTGGTGCCGTGCCACAACTGAACAGCCGAGGAAATCACCCGCCCGCTGTCCCTGGTCATCACGCCAGGACAGCGGGCGGACCGTTCGACAGCCACACGGCGGCCGGCCAAGGTGCAAGGCGGATTCGAACGCGGAAAGAGTTGGCGGAGGGCACGCCGTGTCGGACAGCCGAACCGCCCGACGTGAGTACCTGACCCGAGCGCTGCCCCGAGTCTTCCTTCAAGGATCAGTAAATTTTAAGCGGATAGGGTGGCATATGCACGTAGTCACCAACAGCACCAGGGGAGAGCTGTGTCCGCTGCACGAATGAGCCGAACGCCGCTGCCAGGCATCGGTATGCGCTACGACCTCACCACGCGGGAGCAGCAACGCCTGTCCGTCGTGGCGCACCGGGACGGCGGCCGCACGCTCAGCGCGTACCGCTCCGACGACCCGGACGCCTGCGCGCTCTCCCTGCGGCTGACCTCCGGCGAGGCGGCCGCCCTGGTGGACGCGCTGCTGCCGACGCACCAGAGCCCCAACCTGCTGCACACCACCGACCTCGGGCTCGTCGCCGAGCGGATCGAGATCGCGGCGACCTCGCACTGGAACGGGCGCGTGCTCGGCGAGACGCACCTGCGCACCGAGACCGGCGCGTCCGTGGTGGCGGTGCTGCGGCGGGCCGAGGCGATCCCCTCGCCCACGCCGGACTTCCGGCTCGCCGGCGGGGACACCCTGATCGTGATCGGTACCCGCGAAGGCGTCGAGAGCGCCGCGGCGATACTCGGCCGGGAGTGATCGCGTGCACTCTGCCGTCCTGCTCATAGAGTTCGGCGCGATCATTCTCGCGCTCGGCCTGCTCGGCCGGTTCGCCGGCCGCTTCCAGTTCTCGCCGATTCCGCTGTATCTGCTGGCCGGGCTCGCGTTCGGCACGGGCGGGCTGCTGCCGCTCGGGACCAGCGAGGAGTTCGTCGCCATCGGCGCCGAGATCGGCGTCATCCTGCTGCTGTTGATGCTCGGCCTCGAGTACACGGCCAGCGATCTCGTCAGCAATCTCAAGACCCAGTACCCCGCCGGGCTCGTGGACTGCGCGCTCAACGCCCTGCCGGGCGCCGCGGCCGCGCTCCTGATGGGGTGGGGTCCGGTGGCCGCCGTCGTGCTCGCCGGCGTCACCTGGATCTCCTCCTCGGGCGTCATCGCCAAGGTCCTCGGCGACCTGGGACGGCTCGGCAACCGCGAGACGCCGGTCATCCTGAGCATCCTCGTCCTCGAAGACCTGGCCATGGCCGTCTATCTGCCCATCATCACCGCGCTGCTCGCGGGCGTCGGCTGGGCCGCCGGCAGTCTCACGCTCGCGATCGCGCTGGGCGCGGCGGGGGCGGTGCTGTTCGTCGCGGTGCGCTACGGGCGGCTGATCTCGCGGTTCGTGTCGAGCGACGATCCGGAGAAGCTGCTGCTCGTCGTGCTCGGGCTCACCATCCTGGTCGCGGGCATCGCGCAGCAGCTGCAAGTGTCCGCGGCGGTGGGGGCGTTCCTCGTCGGCATCGCGCTGTCCGGGGAGGCCGCCGAGGGGGCGCACAGTCTCCTCGCGCCCCTGCGGGACCTGTTCGCCGCGGTGTTCTTCGTCTTCTTCGGCCTGCACACCGATCCGGCGAGCATTCCCCCGGTCCTGCTGCCCGCGCTCGCGCTCGCCGTGGTCACCGCGTGCACGAAGGTCGCCACCGGGTACTGGGCGGCGCGGCGGGCGGGGATCTCCGTCAAGGGCCGCTGGCGGGCGGGCGGTGCGCTGGTGGCGCGCGGCGAGTTCTCCATCGTGATCGCGGGCCTCGCGGTCTCGGCGGGCATCGAGCCGTCCCTGGGCCCGCTGGCCACGGCGTACGTCCTGATCCTGGTCGTGACCGGGCCGCTCACCGCCCGCTATGCGGAGCCGGTCGCGGCGCTGGTCGGACGGGTGTCCCGGCGCCGGGATGCGGGGAAGCCCGAGGTCCAGCCTCTCCCGCCCTCGCTTACCTCCGAGGTAATCGACGCCGACGCCGTCTCGCCGCGAGAGTCTTGATCATTCGCACCGCGGCACCACTCCGCACCACGCGGCACCCCGACAGGCGCCGCACCAGGGAGGAAACCCTCATGCCCGAGGCCACGCAGGGCGTCCAAGACGCCCAGGTCACCCAGAACACCCGGTCGGCCACGACCCGCGCCGTCGTCATGGAACTGCTCGGCCGCATCGGCGAGGGCGACACCGCCCGTATCGCCGCGCTGTACGCCGAGCACGTCGACTGGAAGCTGAACTGGCCGGAGGCCGAGCACGGGCGGGCCGCGACACCCTGGATCCGGCACCGCACACGCGGCGACGAGGCCGTCGAGCACTACGGCGGGATCGCCGCACACCACGTGCCGGAGGCGGCGGACACGCAGGTCGAGCGGATCCTGGTGGACGGCGAGCACGCGGTCGTCATGGGCGAGATCCGGCAGACCGCCCAGCCCACCGGACGGGCCTACCGGGCGCGCTTCGCCCTGCACCTGACCGTCGAGGACGGCCTGGTCACCCGGCATCACGTGTACGAGGACTCGCTCGCCGTCGCGCAGGCTTTCGACGGCGCCTGATCCCGCGCCCGATCCCGCGCCCGATCCCGGGCGTGATCCCGGGCGTGATCCGCCCAGGTCGCGAGGGCTGAGCGGGGCGCTTAGCGTGTGACAGGGGTTGCCTGTCGAGGCGGGGGGTCTGGAGGTCATCCATGGACCGCTCGCCCGGCCCCGACTCCGAGGGCGTACCGGAGGGCATACCGCAGCCGCTGTCCCAGCCGGCCCCGTCCGCCGACGCCCCTCCCCCGCCACCCGCCGCCCCTCACACCGGCGGCAAGCACGAGCACCGCTGGCTGATCCTCGCGGTCATCGCCACCGCCCAGCTCATGGTGGTCCTGGACGCGACGATCGTGAACATCGCGCTGCCGTCCGCGCAGGACGACCTGGGGTTCACCGACGGCAACCGGCAGTGGGTCGTCACCGCGTACGCGCTCGCCTTCGGCAGCCTGCTGCTGCTCGGCGGGCGCATCGCGGACCTGGTGGGCCGCAAGGCGGTCTTCCTGGCGGGGCTCGCCGGATTCGCGGTGGCCTCCGCGCTCGGCGGCGCCGCGACCAGCTTCGGGATGCTGGTGTTCGCCCGCGCGCTGCAGGGCGTGTTCGGCGCGCTCCTCGCGCCCGCCGCGCTGTCCCTGCTCAGCACCACGTTCACGGACGCCCGCGAGCGCGCGAAGGCGTTCGGCATCTACGGCGCCGTGGCGGGCTCGGGCGCCGCGGTCGGGCTGCTCCTCGGCGGCGTACTGACGGAGTATCTGGACTGGCGCTGGTGTCTGTACGTGAACCTCGCGTTCGCCGCGGCCGCGATGATCGGCGGCTGGCGGCTGCTGCACCCGGGAGCGCCGGACGACCGGCCCAGACTCGACGTGCCGGGCACCTTGCTGGTGTCGGCCGGCCTGTTCTGCATCGTCTACGGCTTCTCCAACGCGGAGACCCATGCCTGGGGCGACCCGTTGACGTGGGGTTTCCTCGTCGTCGGCGCCGTTCTCGTGACCGCCTTCGCCTGGTGGCAGACGCGGGCCGCGCATCCGCTGCTTCCGCTGCGGGTGGTGCTCGACCGGGACCGGGGCGCGTCGTTCCTGGCGATGTTCATCTCCGGCGCCGGCATGTTCGGCGTGTTCCTGTTCCTGACGTACTACATGCAGCAGATCCTCGGCTACACGCCCGTCAAGACGGGTCTCGCGTTCATCCCGATGGTCGCGGTGATGGTCGTGGTGTCCGTGCTGACCACCAACGTCCTCGTGCCGCGGTTCGGCGCGAAGCCGATCGTGCCGCTCGGCATGGGGCTCTCGGCGGCCGGAATGGTGTGGCTGACGACGCTCGACACCACCAGCGGTTACGCCCTGCATGTGCTGCCGCCGCTGCTCGTCTTCGGGCTCGGGCTCGGCCTCGTCTTCGCTCCGGCGATGAGCATGGCCACCGCGGGCGTCGCCGCGCACGACTCGGGCGTGGCCTCCGCGATGGTCAACACCAGCCAGCAGGTGGGCGGTTCGATCGGTACGGCCCTGCTGAACACCCTCGCCACGAGCGCCGCCACCAACTACCTGGTCGGCAAGCGCCCGACGCCCGAGGCCCAGGCACAGGCGCAGGTGCAGAGCTACGAGACGGCGTACTGGTGGTCGGCTCTCTTCTTCGCCATCGGGTGCGCCGTTACTGTCGTGCTGTACCGCAGGGGTCGGCCCGCCAACAGTCATCTGGGCGGCGGCGCGGCCCACATGTAGGCCGGTCCTTCGCGCGAGCGCTGCGGCCAGGAGGGCGGTGGACCTGTGACGACGTCCCCCGGCGACGTGAAGGAAGCGGGCGGCGGCGACGGCGGTGTGGCCCTGGCCTCGGCGCGCGGCCGCTGGGTGCTGACCAGCGCGGTCCTCGCCTCCGGCATGGCCATGCTCGACGGCACCGTCGTGAACGTCGCCCTGCCCACCCTCGGCCGCGACCTGGACGCGTCGATCTCCGCCCTGCAGTGGGTGATCAACGCCTACATGCTCACGCTGTCCGCGCTGCTGCTGCTCGGCGGGGCGCTCGGCGACCGCATCGGGCGGCGGCGCACGCTGGTCATCGGCGTGGTGTGGTTCGCGCTGGCCTCCGCGCTGTGCGGTCTTGCGCAGGACGCGGGCACGCTGATCGCGGCGCGGGCGCTGCAGGGCGTGGGCGGCGCGCTGCTCACGCCGGGCTCGCTGGCGCTGGTGCGCTCCTCGTTCCGGCCCCGGGACCAGGCCAAGGCGGTGGGCGCGTGGTCGGGGCTCGGCGGGGTCGCGGGGGCGGTCGGTCCTTTCCTCGGCGGCTGGCTGATCGACGGGCCCGGCTGGCGGTGGATCTTCCTCATCAATGTGCCGCTGGCCGCGCTTGTGCTGTTCGCGGTGCGGCACGTGCCGGAGAGCCGGGGCGAGAGCGTCGCGGGGCAGCGCTTCGACGTGCCGGGCGCGGTGCTCGCCGCGCTGTTCCTCGCGGGGGTGAGCTTCGCGCTGATCGGCGCGTCCGGCGACTCCTCGTTCGTGGCGGGGCTGCTGCCCGGTCTCGCGGGGCTCGCCGCGGGCGCGGTGTTCCTGCTCGTCGAGCACCGCCGTCGGCACCCGATGCTGCCCCTCGAACTGTTCCGCTCCGGCCTGTTCTCGGCGGCGAACGTCATGACGCTGTGCCTGTACGCGGCCATCGGCGGCATCCTGTTCATGCTGCCCGTGCAGTTGCAGACGACGCTGGGCTACGACGCGCTGCAGGCCGGCACGGCGACGCTGCCGATCACCGTCCTGATGCTGCTGCTCTCGGCGCCCGCGGGCGATCTGGCCCGCAGGATCGGCCCGCGCCTGCCGCTGTGCGCGGGCCCGCTCGTCGCCGCCGCGGGCGTGCTGCTGATGCTGCGGATCGGCCCCGGTGCCTCGTACGCCGCGGACGTGCTGCCCGCCGTCGTCGTCCTGGGCCTCGGCATGAGCGTGTTCGTGGCGCCGCTCACGGCGACCGTGCTCGCGTCGGTGGACGCGGGCCGCGCCGGCCTCGCCAGCGGCGTCAACAACACGGCGGCACGCATCGCCCAACTCCTGGTCGTCGCCGCACTTCCGCTCGCGGTCGGCTTGACGGGCACCGCGTACACGGATCCGGACGCGCTCGACTCGGCCTTCGGCAAGGCGGCCTGGGGCTGCGCGGGCCTGTTCGTCCTGGCGGGCATCGCGGCCTTCGCGTTCATCCGGCCGCGGCCCGCGGAATGGCACGGCGAGGAGGGCAACACCCCGCACTGCACGGCGAACATGGCGGTGACATCGCCGCCGCTGGAGCCGGGTGCGTGCGGCCGGGCCGAGGCGGCGCGGGCCCGGCGCGGACGGCGCGCGGGCTGATCCGGCGGGGGCGCGGACGCCGCCGGGGCGAAGACGCGCACGGATTGTCCCAGGCCCCCGTCGCCCCCATCAACCGCTGTGCGGGCTGACCCAGTTGGCGCAGTCTCCGATGCGGGTGGCACCACGCCGAGGGCCTATCGTGTACGCCATGTCCGCTCCCGAGCTGATCCGCATCGTCTCCCGCTCATCGCCCATGGCCCTCGCCCAGGTGGAGCGCGTACGCACCGAACTCGCCGCCCTGCACCCCGGGATCCGCACCGAGGTCCTGCCCGTCACCACCTCCGGCGACCGCTGGATGGGCGACCTGGCCAAGCTCGGCGGGAAGGGCGCGTTCACCAAGGAGGTCGACGCGGCGCTGCTCGCCGGGGAGGCGGACCTCGCGGTGCACTGCGTCAAGGACGTGCCGGCGGACCGGCCGCTGCCCGCGGGCACCACGTTCGCGGCCTTCCTGAAGCGCGACGACATCCGTGACGCGCTCCTCCACCCCGCGGGCCTCACCCTCGACGAGCTGCCCGCCGGTACCCGCATCGGCACGTCGTCGGTGCGCCGCATCGCGCAGCTCGCCGCGTCCCACCCGCACCTGGACTGCGTACCGATGCGCGGCAACGCGGGCCGTCGGCTCGCGAAGCTGGCCGGGGGCGAAGCGGACGCGCTGCTGCTCGCCGTGTCCGGCCTGGAGCGGATCGGTGCGACCGAGCACATCTCCGAGGTGCTGTCCGTCGAGACGATGTGCCCGCCGATCGGCGCCGGAGTCCTCGCGCTGCAGTGCCGCGAGGACGACGTCACGACCATCGACGCGGTGAGCGGCCTCGGCGACCGCGACGCCTGGCGGGAGGCCACCGCCGAGCGGATGTTCCTGCACGTGCTCCAGGGGCACTGCAATTCGCCGATCGCGGGCTATGCCCGCAGCGAGCCCAGCGGCGATCTGTCGCTGCGCGCCCGGGTGTTCACGCCCGACGGCAAGACGGTCCTCAACGCCCACGAGTGGGCCGGGCCCCTCGACCCGGCGACGCTCGGCACGTCCGTGGCGGTCACGCTGCTGCGGCAGGGCGCGCGGGAACTGATCGACTCGATCGCGCACTGAGGTCGGGGCATCCCCCCGGTCTCAGCGGATCGGCCGGAACGAGTAGTAGTGGTGGGACGGGTCGTTCCAGGAGAAGCCCGGGTCCACCAGGGCGGTCGCGCCGCCGGAGCAGTTGCTGGTGGGCCACAGATGGACCCGCCGGTTGGTCTTGTTGGTGCCCCTGACCGCCCCGGCCGAGCTGGTGTTGTAGCAGCGGCCGACCTCCGGGTCGAACTCGATGGTGCGTAGCCCGTCGCCGTCGTAGTACTCGAAATAGCAGGACCCACCGCCGGGCTGCGGGCAGGCCGGTTCCATGATTCCGGGCCCCGCCGGGGCCCGCGCGCTCGAAAGCGCGCCGCCGCCCGTCTGGGCCAGGCCGGTCAGGCCGACGGCCAGCGCGCAGGTAAGGGCGATGCGCAGGGCGTTCCGTCCGTACGACATGGGGTCTTCTCCTCGGTTCCTCGGTCTCGGTGCAGGTGTCTCCGGATCGTCGCGCCTGCGCCCCGCGCGGCGGCATCACCCACACGGGCGGGAGCGGAGCGCAAGGGGCTCGTTGGCCGGGGCGTGGGGGAAAACCCCCAGGTCAGTCGGAGGAAATCAGCGTTCCGGCGGGTGCGGTGCCGGACCTAGCGTGAGGTGTGTTGATCACGCCGGGTTCGCGCCGGGCTTGTAGCGGGAGTTGTCATGATCGAGGTCCAAGGGCTGACCAAGCGGTACGGGCCCACCACCGCCGTCGAGGCGCTGAGTTTCGAGGTACGGCCCGGGGCCGTGACGGGCTTTCTCGGCCCGAACGGCTCGGGCAAGTCGACCACCATGCGCATGATCATGGGCCTCGACCGGCCCGACGCCGGGCAGGCGCTGATCTCGGGGCGGCCGTACGGCGAACTGCGCTGGCCGCTGCGTGAGGTGGGGGCGCTGTTGGAGGCGCGGGCGTTCCATCCGGGGCGCAGCGCGCGGGCGCATCTGTCCGCCCTCGCCGCCGGGGGCGGCATCCGGTCGGCGCGGGTGGACGAGGTGCTCGCCGCCGTCGGCCTGAGCGATGTCGCCGGGCGGCGCGCCGGAACGTACTCGCTCGGCATGGCCCAGCGGCTCGGGATCGCGGCCGCGCTGCTCGGCGACCCCGGGGTGCTGCTGTTCGACGAGCCGGTGAACGGGCTCGACCCGGAGGGCGTGCGCTGGATCCGGGAGCTCATGAAGTCGCTGGCCGCGGAGGGCCGCACGGTGCTCCTGTCCAGCCACCTCATCGGCGAAATGGCCCTCACCGCCGACCACTTGGTGGTCATCGGGCAGGGACGCCTCCTCGCCGACACGTCCGTGCGCGAACTCACCGCGCGGGGGCGTTCGCTGGAGGAGGCGTTCTTCGCCCTGACCGGGGCGAGCACCGCCTACCGGGGCGCCGGGTCCGGCGTCGACGCCGCGCCGGAGAGGAACGACCGATGACCGCCCCGACCGTCCCGCACGCGCCGGCGCCCGCCGGGCGCCACCGCTTCGCGCACGCCGCCCGGATGGAGTGGATCAAGCTGCGCAGTCTGCGCTCCACGCTGTGGGCGCTGCTGCTCACCGTCGCGGGCATGATCGCCATCGGTGTCGTCACGATGGCCAACACCAAGGTCCCCTCGGCCGCCAAGGCCGCCGAGTTCGACCCGACGAACAACGTCCTCGCCGGTGTCGCGCTGGGTCAGCTCGTCGTCGGCGTGCTCGGCGTCCTGGTCGTCACCGGCGAGTACTCCTCCGGCTCCATCCGCTCCACGCTCGCCGCGATCCCCGACCGGCGCACCCTGCTCATGGCGAAGGCCGCCGTGTACGGCGCGCTCACCCTGCTCGTGGGCGAGGCGGTCGCCCTCGTGACGTTCTTCGCGGGCCGCGCGGCGCTGGCCGACGGCGTGCCGCGCCCCGGCATCGGCGACCCGGGCGTGCTGCGGGCCGTGCTCCTGTCCGGCGCCTATCTGGGCCTCATCGGTCTCCTGGGCATCGGGATCGGCGCCCTCACCCGGCACACCGCGAGCGCCATCGCCGCGCTCGTCGGCGTCACCTTCGTGCTGCCCGCCGTCATCGGCGGCATCTCGGGGACGACCGTCGCGAAGTTCTTCCCGACGATGATCGCCGGCAACTCCCTGGCCGTCGCCAAGCCCGTCTCCGACATGCTCTCGCCCTGGACCGGCCTCGCCGTGCTGTGCCTGTACGTCGCCGTGGTACTCGGCGCCGGCGCGCGGCTGCTGGCCCGCCGCGACGCCTGACAGGACACACTGATCACCATGCACGACAGCTCATCGGCCGCCTCGCTCCAGGAACCCGGCACGGCCCGGGCCCGCGTGACGGCACTTCTGCGCACCCCGCTCACCCGCCGCGCCTGGGCCGAGGCGGCGTACTGCCTCATCGCGCTCCCGCTCGGCCTGGCGGGCGGCGTCCTGCTGGCCGTCCTGCTCGCGCTGGGCGCGGGCCTGACGGTCTCGCTGGTGGGCGCGGTGGTCGGCGTGCTCGTCCTGGTGGGGTGCGTGCGCCTTGCGCGGGGGCTCGGCGCGCTGCACCGCGGGCTCGCGGCGGGGCTGCTCGGTGAGCGGGTGCCGGGGCCGGTGCCGCCCCGGCCGGGCTCCGGGGTGTTCGGCCGGCTCGACGCGCGGCTGCGGGACGGGGCCGGGTGGCGGGCGACGGCGTACGTCCTGGTGAAGCTGCCCGTGAGCGCCCTGGGCATGTACGCGGTGCTGTGGTGGCTCACCGGGCTCATCAACCTCACGGCGCCGCTGCGGTGGGGCGTCTTCGGGCAGGACGCCGGGTCCGGCGACGTGGGCGGCATGCCCGTCCTGACGCCGATCCCGGTCGGCAGCCTCGAAGTGCGCACGTTCGCCGGTACGTTCGCGGCGCTCGCCCTCGGCCTCGCGCTGCTGCTGCTCGCGCCGTGGGCGACGCGGCTGGTCGTGGAGGCCGACCGGCGGCTGCTGCGGGCCCTCCTCGGCCCTGGCCAACTCGCGGACCGCGTACGGGACTTGGAGGAGACGCGGGCGCTCGCCGTCGACGACTCGGTGGCGCTGCTGCGCCGGGTCGAGCGGGATCTGCACGACGGCGCGCAGGTGCGTCTGGTGGCGGTGGCGATGAGCCTGGACATGATCAAGGAGCGGCTCGGCGAGCCGGACGACGGGAGTCGCGGCGACGGCCGGAGCCCCGCGAGTGCGGGCGGGGAGCCCGGCCCGGAGGGCGCCGGTGCCACGACTCCGGCCCTCGACCTCGCCCGCGTACGCCAGCTCGTCGACGTGGCGCACCACAACGCCACCGAGGCCCTCACCGAGCTGCGGGACCTGGCGCGCGGCATCCACCCGCCGGTCCTCGACGACGGGCTGCCCGACGCCCTCGCCACGCTCGCGGCACGCAGCACCCTGCCCGTCGAGCTGGCCACGGACATGCCGCGCCGCCCGACACCCGCCATCGAGACCATCGCGTACTTCTGCGCGGCCGAACTGCTCACCAACGTCATCAAGCACAGCGGCGCCGGGCAGGCGACGATCAGCGTGGCCGAGGAGACCGAGGGCGGCGTCGGGGTGCTGCGGCTGCGCGTCACCGACGACGGGCGCGGCGGCGCCACGGTGGGCGCGGGCAGCGGCCTGACCGGGCTGACGCAGCGGGTGCGCACGGTCGACGGCCGGCTGCGGGTGCACAGCCCCGAGGGCGGCCCGACGGCGGTCACCGTCGAGCTGCCGCTGCACGCGTGAGAATATGCCGCCATGCGCGTAGTGATCGCTGAGGATGCCGCCGTCCTGCGGGAATTGCTGGCCCAGATGCTGGTGGAGCGGGGCCATGAGGTGTGCGCGACCGTCGGCGACGCGGACGCGCTGCGCGCCGCCGTCGCCGAGCACCGCCCGGACGTCACGGTCGTCGACATCCGCATGCCCCCGTCGCACACCGACGAGGGCCTGCGCGCCGCCATCGAGATCCGCCGCGACCACCCGGGGACGGGCGTGCTCCTGTTCTCCCAGTACGTCGAGACGAAGTACGCGACGCGGCTGCTCGCGGACGGCTCGGCGGGCGTCGGCTATCTGCTCAAGGACCGGGTCGCCAACATCGCGGAGTTCACCGACGCGCTGGCCCGCGTCGCCGGTGGCGGCACCGCGCTCGACCCGGAGGTCGTCACCCAGCTCGCGGGCGCGAGTCGGCGCGCGGCCGAGCTCACGCCGCTCACCCCGCGCGAGCGGCAGGTCCTCTCCCTGATGGCGGAGGGCCGCTCGAACGCCGCGATCGCGCAGACCCTCGTGGTCTCCGCGGGCACGGTCGAGAAGCATGTGGCCGCCGTCTTCGACAAGCTGGGGCTGCCCGCGTCGCACGACGCCAACCGGCGGGTGCTCGCGGTGCTGCGCTATCTGCGCAGCTGACGCCCCCCGCCCCGCGTCGGCTCCCGGCACGGTGCGCCGTGACCATGGGCCGCGAGTGCCACCGGGCCTGTCCGTTGAGTGCGACTCCGAGCGAATTCGGCGAACTTGCCACGGACTGTTGCCCGCCATGGGTGTTTCGCGGGACATTGCGTAGAGCGCCGACTGCGTGGGTTTGTCGCGGTTCCGGGGGTCCTGCGGCCGCGTGCCGTGCGGCGCAGGGGGGAGGCCCGCCGTCATGGGCTCCAGCACGGACCATTACGCCCAGTGGGCGGTCGGCATGCTCGAGGCACTGGAGCGGGCACCGTCGCAGCCCACCGAGGACGGTGACCTCACCGCCCGGCGCGAGGAGTTCAGGGCGGCGGTGGCGCAGCTCCTCGGCGAGGCGCGCGACCCGCTCACGATCGGCGTGGTCGGCGAGTTCAGCTCCGGCAAGTCCCTCCTCATCGAGTCGCTGCTCGGCATGCCGGGGCTCCTTTCGGTGAGCCATGTGCCGACCACCGGGAACGTGACGGCCATCCGCGTCGACCAGTCCCGCGACGGTGAGCCCGCGCCGTCCCTGCGGGAGCGCGGGGTCGTCTACTGCACGGCCGGGGAGACGGCCGAGCTCATGACGCATCTGCACGGCAGGATGGGCAGGCTGGCCGCCCTCGAAGGGCTGGCGGAGCGGGACATCGACGCGCTGCGGTCGGCGCGGCCGGGGCCGGAGGGGTGGCGGCCGCTGGTCGACTGGTGCCGTCGTCAGGGAAGTTCGGCGCAGGGCTCCAAACTGACCGCGGTGGCGGCGGAGGTCCTCCTCGTGGCCGGGGCGCACGAGAAAGGGGCAGCGCTGCTCGGCAGGCGCTACGACCTGTCCGACGCCCAGGCGAAGCTGGCCATGTCGCTGCCCGACGTACCGCGGGAGACGGGCGGCGGCTGGGGCCGGCAGGGCACGGCGGACCTGGACGGCGGCAGCATTCCGGACGACGTGCTCGCCGTTTGCGTACCGCTGATCAGGAAGATCGAGCTGCGGGTGCGGGTGCCCCGGCACATCTGGGACCTCGCGGACGTGGGGGCGCTCACCCTGCTCGACTTCCCCGGTCTGAACAGCCCCAAGTCCAGTGAGCGCGACGCGTTCCTGAGCCGCCGCGAACTGCGCGACATCCACACGATCCTGGTCCTGATGAACGCCCAGCGCGGGCCGGTGGCCGGCGAGCAGTACTTCTTCGACATGCTGCGTGAACCGACGGCCGACGGCCGGGAGCGCAGGTCGGACGAGGAACTGCGGGAGAGCATCCTGGTCGCGGGCGGCCGCTTCGAGCAACTGCCGGTCGACGACCCCGCCGCGCTGCGCGCCGCCCTCCTGGACACGCCGGAGCGGCTGACCGAGCGGCGCCTGCTCGGACACCGGGACACCGCGGTCCTCGACCGGGTCGTCGAGGCCGCCCAGTCGCTGCTGCCCGCGGGCCAGCACAAGCAGCTCATGCTGGTGTCCCCCATGGTGGGCCTCGCCGCCCTGCGCACGGCGGGAGCGCTGGGGCGCGGCACGCCCGACGCGCCGTCACGGGCCCGGAAGCAGGGGGCCGACCAGACGGTGCCGCCCGGCATGTGGGCCCAGGTGGCCGACCGGCTCGAGGCGGACGCGCCGGGCAGCCCGCTGATCACCGCGTTGCGGGAGTTCGCGCGCGACGGCGGACTCGGGCTGCTGCGCCGTGAACTCACCGGCCACGCGCGGGCGCACGGCGGCACGCTGAAGGACAGCGCGGTGCGCCGCCGGGCCGGGGCCGTGGACCGGATGCGGCTCGCGCTGATCGCCGCGGAGCGCTCGGCGCACCCGGAGATCGAGTACCCGCCCGCGTACCAGGAGATCCAGCGGACGCTCCACGAGACCCGGCTGCTGCTCGCCGGCCTCAGGGAGGCGCTGGTCATGGGGCGGGGCGCGAACGGCGCGCGGGGCGACGAGCTGCGCCGGCACCTCGTCGACGAGGCCGCGGCGGCCGTCGCCGGGTGGCCGCAGTGGAAGGAGCTGTTCGCCGCGGTCGACCGGGACCGGCATCTGGTCGTGGCGCCGACGGCCACCGAGGACGACGCGAACTTCGACGCGCAGATGCAGGAGGAGCTGGCGCAGCTCGGACTGTTCGCGGAGGAGTCCGCCGCGCCCGAAGGGAACCCGCGGCAGGCCATTCCGGGTGGACCCGGGGAGCTGCTCGCGTCGTTCCGCGCCGCGCACGAGACGCTGCTCGCCCTCGTCCACGACCGGATACGCGCCACGTACGAGGACCGGCTCGACCAGCACGCGGGCGCGCTCGACGACCTGCGCGAACGCTGGATCGGCATCGCCACCGAGGAGCAGCGCCGGGGCTCGCTGTCCCGGGCCCGCGTGGAACGGCTCGGCGCCCTGATCACGGCCACCAACGCGGAGCGGTACCGCGGCGAGCTGCGGCAGACGGCCGTGCCGGAGCAGGACGGCGCCGCCGTCGTGGCCGGGTTCCCGCTACGGCTCGACCGGCTCTTCCCCTGGCATCCGGAGCAGCCCGCGGACCGTGACCCACTCGAACGGCACGTCGCCCATGTCGTCCGCATGCGGCGGGAGTTGGTCGCCGCGCTCGTCGACCTCGTCCACGGACGGCTCGCCGCGCACCAGATCCAGTTCGCCCAGCAGGCGGGCCGCGCCCTGGCGGTGGGCGAGCGGTATGTGAACGCGACCGACACGCCCGAGCTGCTGCTGTCCGGCATGCGGGGCGAGGGGGCGGCCCCCGGCGGACGGCCGCTCGACCTGGCCGCCCGGCTCGAAGCGACGCCCGCGCCCAAACCGCCGCCCCCGCGCCGCCCCGACCACGCGCCTTCACGACCGGGCACGCGGTGACCCGCGCCGCCGCCGACCGGCACCGCCCCACGGATTCACCTACGGAGACACCATGGGACTGATCGCCCGCTTCTCGTCCTCGGGGCCGTCCTGTGTGGCCGACGCCCAAGGAGAGGGATTCACCCTCCTCGGCCCGCTGTCCGCACTGCTGCCGCCCGACCTGGAGCTCTGGCCGGCCCCCGGTGCGGGCACCCTCGTGAGCAGGGTCGAGGTGCTCGGGGCCCCCGGCCTGAGCGACGAGGACCGCGACGCCCTGCACGGTGTGTGGCGTG
The DNA here is from genome assembly GCF_000414115.1 of Streptomyces aurantiacus JA 4570. Classification (GTDB taxonomy): domain Bacteria; phylum Actinomycetota; class Actinomycetes; order Streptomycetales; family Streptomycetaceae; genus Streptomyces; species Streptomyces aurantiacus_A. The sequence continues at coordinate 349 of NZ_AOPZ01000126.1, read as the reverse complement.
CCGTCGAGGGGCAGGTCGTGACCGCGCCGCTGACCGTCTCCGGCCGCGCACCCGTGGCCCTGTCCCCGGCCACGGGCCAGGCCGGCATCCCTGTCGTCGTGCGCCTCACGCACCACGAGATGGACCCGGTCACCGGACGCCCCGTGGAGACCACCCACACCACCACGGACGTCGCCACCACACTCCGCCTCGACATGGCCCGGCAGCCCGTCCCGGCTCCCCCGGCAACGCCCCCGGTGGCGGCACGCGCCGACACACCCCGGCCGGCCGAGGACCCGCGGCCGTCGGCGGACGCGGGATCCGGCGCCTGGTACGACCCCGCCCAGTGGCAGGAGCCGCTGCCCCGGCC
>NZ_AOPZ01000125.1 GCF_000414115.1 Streptomyces aurantiacus JA 4570 | reverse complement strand
ACGGGTGGGCGGGTGGGAGAGAACGCCGCGCGCAGCGCGGCGCACCACCCCGCCAGGGACGGACGAAACACAACAGAGGCCACCCACCGAAAGATCAGCCGCGGACGCAGTCACTCAGTGCGGGGCGAAGAACGGCCGAACACGCTCCCGGAGCCAGTCGGCGACCGGGTCCTGGGCCACGTCCAGGAGAACCAGGTTGACCGGCCAGGGGACGGGAAACTGGGTGAGGGCGCGGCCCAGGGCCTGCATGGGGACGTCGCGGGCGTCGCCCTCCCAGGAGGCCAGTTCGACGCCGACGAAGAGGGACGGGTCCTCGTCCTCCACCGCGGCCAGGCAGCGGCGTGCGGTGAGTACCACGCCCGCCGCCTCGAACTCACGGGACGCGGCGGACAGGAAGTCCACCGGGTCCTCCTTCCAGTCGGGCTCGAAGAGCCGCACCCGGCCCCCGCTCGCGGGCCCGTCCAGCTCGGTGCGCCCCACCCGGCACAGCGCGGCGACGGCGGCCGGCGGCAGCGGCACGGCCACGGTGCCCTCCGGGTTCAGCGCGATGCCCAGCTGCGGCTGCAGGCCGCGCGCGAACTGCACGGCAGGCGCCACGGTGCAGCTCATCCGACCTCGCGTGACCTGCTGGAACTGCTGCTCGGAGGTGAAGACGGGAACGTACGCCTGACCGTCGATCTCCAGCGTCGGCAGGTCGAGGGTGCCGCTGTCCGGCCCGCCGCCGCCGGGCAGCGGCACCCAGACGTGGCTGCGGCCCAGCGTCTCGACTATGCGGGCGCCCACCGCGTCAGACGGCGGCGCGCCGAGCGAGGCCGCGAGCACCTCCTCCAGTTCGTTGGCCGGCCATCCCCCGTCGGGATGTGCGTGCGCCTGCGCCGGAAAGTCCCCCGGAAAGTCCATCTGTCCCAACCCTTGCTCTGCCCTGCGCGTGCCGTTCTGCCTCGTATCCGCCTCGCACGCTTCCGGGGGCGACCCTAACGCCGCGCCGTGCGGCCCTCGCGGGGCGCCCCGGGCCCACCCCTTCTCCGAAACCGGGGGCTCCGCCCCCTGGACCCCCGTACCGCCCCCCGTATCGCCGCTCCGCGGCTCGTCCTCAAACGCCGGACCGGCTGAAATATGCCTACTCCGGCCCGAACCCAACCTCCCCCAACACCCCCGCCGCCTCCCGGTCGAGCAGCACCGCCGACCCGCAGCCCCGCGGCAGCTCCCCGCGCTCGGCGGAGCGCACCAGGCGGCCGACCGTCCTGCGGTGCCGCGCGAAGGCGTACCGCGACACCCCGCGCCCGCGCGCCCGCTGCCCGTCGAGGGCGACGCCGACCGGCACGTCGAGCAGCAGCAGATGCAGCGTGGCCCCGCGCCGGGCGGCGGCGCGGGCCAGCCAGCGGCGCACCCACGGCTGCGTACCGCAGTCGTGCACGACGACGCCGGCGCCGGAGCGCAGGGCGCGGCGCAGGCCCGCGTAGTGCGCGAGGCGGACCAGGGGGCGGTAGAGCCCGTAGGGAAGCAGGCGCGGCATCCGGGACGCCCAGCGGTCGCGGGTGTCCTGGGAGTCCACCCGCGGGCCCGCCACCGCGCGCCGCATCAGCGTGGACTTGCCGCTGCCGGGCAGCCCGGAGACGACCACGACGTCCCCCGCGGCGAACACCAGGCGCCGCGGCCCGCGCCCCGCCCGCTCCCGGAGGTCGCGCACGACGGCCCGCGGGAAGTGCCCGAGGGCCTCCCGCGCCGGGGCGCCGGGCTGCGGCGGCAGCGCGACACCGACGCCGTTGCCCGGCAGCACGGCACCGCCCTCGGGCAGCGCCACACCCGTGGTGGTCGCATAAGCACTGCTCCTGCGCACCGTGATCGGCCTCCCCATGCTGGTCACGTCACTCATCCCCAGTACTTCTCCGTCGAGTGTAAAGAGAAGGTAATGCTGTACAAGTGCGCCTGAGCGCGATGTGTTCCCGGAAGGGGCGCAGTCAGGTTGCGACTGTTGTGAAGCGGGGGCGCGTGCAATGATGTGCGCGCCAACTCCATACCGGCCGCTTGAATCCGCGCGGGAGAGTTCCCAGGACACGACAGTCGTCGGAGACGACACTCGTCCCGGGGCGCCGAAGGAGCAAGTTCCTCCCTTGAATCTCTCAGGCCCCGTACCGCGCGGGCGAGGCACATCTGAAAAGCGGGCCCGTCCCCGGTCACAGGGGCGGCTCCACCCAAGGTGCAAGTCATGACCCGTCATACGTACGGGACGTGGTGAACCTCTCAGGTTTATGACAGATGGGGAGGATCGACCTCGCCCGTCATGCCATGCCCGGGAGTCAGTACTGATGAGCCCTACCCCACGCCACACCGCCCTCGATGCCCTGCATCGTTCGCTCGGTGCGACCATGACCGACTTCGCGGGCTGGGACATGCCGCTGCGGTACGGCAGCGAGCGCGACGAGCACAACGCGGTCCGCACCCGCGCGGGCCTCTTCGACCTCTCCCACATGGGCGAGATCACCGTCACCGGCCCCCAGGCCGTGGACCTGCTCAACTACGCGCTGGTCGGCAACATCGGCTCCGTCGGCACCGGCCGCGCCCGCTACACCATGATCTGCCAGGCGGACGGCGGCATCCTCGACGACCTGATCGTCTACCGGCTCCAGGACCAGGAGTTCATGGTCGTCGCCAACGCCGGCAACGCCCAGGTCGTCCTCGACGCCCTCACCGAGCGCGCCCCGGGCTTCGACGCCCAGGTGCGTGACGACCGGGACGCGTACGCGCTGATCGCCGTGCAGGGCCCCGAGTCCCCCGGCATCCTGAAGTCGGTCACGGACGCCGATCTCGACGGCCTGAAGTACTACGCGGGCCTGCCCGGCACCGTCGCGGGCGTCCCGGCCCTCATCGCCCGCACGGGCTACACCGGCGAGGACGGCTTCGAGCTGTTCGTCGCCCCCGAGCACGCCGAGAAGCTGTGGCGGGCACTGACCGAGGCGGGCGCCCCGGCGGGCCTGGTCCCCTGCGGCCTGTCCTGCCGCGACACGCTGCGCCTGGAGGCGGGCATGCCGCTGTACGGGCACGAGCTGACGACGGCCCTCACGCCGTTCGACGCCGGTCTGGGTCGGGTCGTCAAGTTTGACAAGACGACACATGCGGATGACTTCGTAGGGGCCGAGGCGCTGCGCGCCGCCGCCGAGCGCGCCGAGGCCGCTCCCCCGCGCAAGCTGGTCGGCCTGGTCGCCGAGGGCCGCCGGGTCCCGCGCGCGGGCATGAGCGTGGTCGCCGACGGCAAGGTGATCGGCGAGGTCACCTCCGGCGCGCCGTCCCCGACCCTCGGCAAGCCGATCGCCATGGCGTACGTCGACGCGGCCCACGCCGCCCCCGGCACGCCGGGCGTGGGCGTGGACATCCGCGGCACGCACGAGCCGTACGAAGTCGTCGCGCTGCCGTTCTACAAGCGCCAGAAGTAGCGGCAGAAGCAGCGCCCTGCCGGCGACAGCAGTAACGCTTCCGCGCGTGCCGCGGACGCCCCCCGCGTCCCCCCGGCTCCCGCGGTGACAGGTGACCGTCTCAGTCCGTAAGACCCACGTGCATCAGCACACGCCCGCGTACAGGAGAATTCAGGCCATGAGCAACCCCCAGCAGCTGCGGTACAGCAAGGAGCACGAGTGGCTGTCGGCCACCGAGGACGGTGTGGCGACCGTCGGCATCACGGAGCACGCCGCCAACGCGCTCGGTGACGTCGTCTTCGTCGACCTCCCGGACGTCGGCGCCACGGTCACCGCGGGCGAGACCTGCGGCGAGCTGGAGTCGACCAAGTCGGTCAGCGACCTGTACTCCCCGGTGTCCGGCGAGGTCGTCGAGGCCAACCAGGACGTCGTCGAGGACCCGTCCCTGGTGAACTCGGCCCCCTTCACGGGCGGCTGGCTGTTCAAGGTGCGCGTGGCGGAGGAGCCGGGCGACCTGCTCTCCGCCGACGAGTACACCGAGTTCTCCGGCAGCTGACCACGGCGTAAGGACTGATCTTCCGATGTCGCTTCTGAACACCCCTCTCCACGAGCTCGACCCGGACGTCGCCGCCGCCGTCGACGCCGAACTCGACCGCCAGCAGTCCACCCTCGAAATGATCGCCTCGGAGAACTTCGCTCCGGTCGCCGTCATGGAGGCCCAGGGCACCGTCCTCACCAACAAGTACGCCGAGGGCTACCCCGGCCGCCGCTACTACGGCGGCTGCGAGCACGTGGACGTGACCGAGCAGATCGCGATCGACCGGGTCAAGGACCTGTTCGGCGCCGAGTACGCCAACGTCCAGCCGCACTCCGGCGCCTCCGCCAACCAGGCCGCCCTCTTCGCGATCGCCAAGCCCGGCGACACGATCCTCGGCCTGGACCTGGCGCACGGCGGCCACCTCACCCACGGGATGCGCCTGAACTTCTCCGGCAAGCAGTTCAACGTGGTCGCCTACCACGTGGACGAGGCCGGCCTGGTCGACATGGCCGAGGTCGAGCGCCTGGCCAAGGAGAACAGCCCGAAGGTGATCATCGCGGGCTGGTCCGCCTACCCGCGCCAGCTGGACTTCGCCGAGTTCCGCCGGATCGCCGACGAGGTCGGCGCGTACCTGTGGGTCGACATGGCGCACTTCGCCGGGCTCGTCGCCGCCGGTCTGCACCCGAACCCGGTGCCGTTCGCGGACGTGGTCACCTCCACCACGCACAAGACGCTCGGCGGCCCGCGCGGCGGCATCATCCTGGCCCGCAACAAGGACTTCGCGAAGAAGCTGAACTCGGCGGTCTTCCCCGGTTTCCAGGGCGGCCCCCTGGAGCACGTCATCGCGGCCAAGGCCGTCTCCTTCAAGGTCGCCGCCTCGGACGACTTCAAGGAGCGACAGCAGCGCACCCTGGACGGCGCCCGCATCCTGGCCGAGCGCCTGGTGCAGGACGACGTCAAGGAGCACGGCGTCTCCGTCCTGTCCGGCGGTACGGACGTGCACCTGGTCCTGGTCGACCTGCGCCACAGCGAGCTGGACGGCCAGCAGGCCGAGGACCGCCTCCACGAGGTCGGCATCACGGTCAACCGCAACGCGATCCCGAACGACCCGCGCCCGCCCATGGTCACCTCCGGCCTGCGCATCGGCACGCCCGCCCTCGCCACCCGCGGCTTCGCGGCCGAGGACTTCCGCGAGGTCGCGGACATCATCGCCGAGGCCCTCAAGCCGGGCTTCGACGCCGAGTCCCTCAAGGCCCGCGTGTCCGCTCTGGCCGCGAAGCACCCGCTGTACCCCGGCCTGAAGTAGTTTCGTACGCTTTCGTTGGTACGTACTTCCGGGGCACCGCGCACACTGGACATGAGGACAGTGCGCGCGGTGCCCCGCACCACGTGCCCCGAAAGCACCGCCTGCACCGCCCGCACCGCTCGAAGCACCACCGCATCACCCAGCACCACCGCACCATCCCGCACCACCGCACCGCTCGCTGTCCCTCGCACCACCGGCAGACAACGGCGTCTACCACCCCATCATTGGAGTTATCCCGTGGCCATCTCGGTCTTCGACCTGTTCTCGATCGGCATCGGCCCGTCCAGCTCCCACACGGTCGGCCCGATGCGCGCGGCCCGCATGTTCGCCCGCCGCCTCAAGAACGAGGGCCTGCTGGCCCACACCGCCTCGATACGCGCGGAGCTGTACGGCTCCCTCGGCGCCACCGGCCACGGCCACGGCACCCCCAAGGCCGTCCTGCTCGGCCTGGAGGGCGAGTCCCCGCGCACGGTGAACGTCGAGTCCGCCGACGACCGCGTGGACGAGATCAAGTCCTCCTCCCGTCTGAACGTCCTCGGCGTGCACGAGATCGACTTCGACTTCGACGAGCACCTGGTCCTGCACCGCCGCAAGGCCCTGCCGTACCACGCCAACGGCATGACCGTCTTCGCGTACGACGCCGAGGGCGCCCTCATCCTGGAGAAGACGTACTACTCGGTCGGCGGCGGCTTCGTGGTCGACGAGGACGCCGTCGCCGGGGAAGACCCGATCGTCCCCGACGACACGGTCCTGAAGTACCCCTTCCGCACCGGCGACGAGCTGCTCCGCCTCTCCTCCGAGACCGGCCTGTCCGTCTCCGCCCTGATGCTGGAGAACGAGAAGGCGTGGCGCACCGAGGAGGAGATCCGCGAGGGCCTCCTCGACATCTGGCGCGTCATGCAGGCCTGCGTCTCGCGCGGCATGTCCCGCGAGGGCATCCTGCCCGGCGGCCTCAAGGTCCGCCGCCGCGCCGCCAACTCGGCCCGCCAGCTGCGCGCCGAGGGCGACCCGCAGGCCCGCGCCATGGAGTGGATCACGCTCTACGCGATGGCCGTGAACGAGGAGAACGCCGCCGGCGGCCGCGTGGTCACCGCCCCCACGAACGGCGCGGCGGGCATCATCCCGGCCGTCCTGCACTACTACATGAACTTCGTGCCCGGCGCCGACGACGAGGGCGTCGTCCGCTTCCTGCTCGCCGCGGGCGCCATCGGCATGCTCTTCAAGGAGAACGCCTCCATCTCCGGCGCCGAGGTCGGCTGCCAGGGCGAGGTCGGCTCCGCCTGCTCGATGGCCGCGGGCGCCCTCGCCGAGGTCCTCGGCGGCTCCCCCGAGAAGGTCGAGAACGCCGCCGAGATCGGCATGGAGCACAATCTGGGCCTCACCTGCGACCCGGTCGGCGGCCTCGTCCAGATCCCCTGCATCGAGCGCAACGGCATGGCCGCCGTGAAGGCCGTGACCGCCGCGAAGATGGCGATGCGCGGCGACGGCAGCCACAAGGTGTCCCTCGACAAGGTCATCAAGACCATGAAGGAGACCGGCGCCGACATGAGCGTCAAGTACAAGGAGACGGCGCGCGGCGGGCTCGCGGTGAACATCATCGAGTGCTGAGCCCGCCCGCCCGTCGGCCGCGGCCAGTGGGGCCCCGGGGAGAACGCCAGTCTGTGCGTGCCAACTTGATCACATCGGCCTGTTTTCGCCTGCCGTGATGTCGAGTGGTTCGTAGGGTGATCACCCCATCCAGCTGCCTCACCTGAGAGGGAACATGCCTCAGATCAGCGCATTCTCTACCGACAGGCATCGCTCACACCGTGCCCGTCGCACCGTCGCCGCCCTGATCGGCGCGGCCGCCCTGGCCACGCTGGGCACCGTAAACGCGCCAACTGCCACGGCCGCCCCCGTGCCGCCCGGCGGCGGCTCGTGGGACCACGTGTGGTCGGGCTCCGGCGTCAAGGTCTACGTGAAAGAGCGCGGAGACATAGTCTCCGTGTGCGACACGGCCGCGAACGGCCACTCGGCCTGGACGACGGTGGACCGTCTGAACCCCGACATCGAGGGCTACAAGATGTACGCCCGCGGCGGCAAGGGAACCTGCAAGTCCCACTCGGCTGCTGAAGGCGGCAGGTACAACCTGGCGGAGGGCGGCCAGTACACCCTCAACTTCGAGGGCCGCGGCGACAGCGGCGGCTCGGTCGCGGGCTTCATCAACGACCACTGAGCATCGGCGTGTGGCGGCCCGTGCACGCCGTGCCCGGGCCGCCGGCCCTCTGCATACGCGCCTAGTTGTGCGCGATCAATGACTCCACCAGTCCGGCGCGGGTGTTGGGATAGTCCATCGGTACGATCCCGAGCCCGCGCCAGCCGCGTCCCTCCGCGCTCTCCAGGAGGGTGTGCGCCTTCGGGTTGAGGTCGTCGGAGTTCCAGCGCGGCGGCAGCCCGGCCGCCGTGCTCACGAAGTTGATGTACTGCTTGCCGGGCTGACCCGCGGCCTTCCTGAAGTGCGCCTCGATCTTGGGGTACTTGGCGCCGGGCGCGGCGTTCCAGTCGTCCTGGATGTCGAAGACGTTCCCGTCGCCCCAGCGGATGCCGCCGGGAAGCCCGCCGTTGTCCGCGAGGAGAACGACCTTCCCGCGTACGTCGCCGAGGCGCGGCCAGGCGTCGCCGATGTGGAAGAGGGAACGCCAGCCGCGCCGGTCCAGATAGTCGTCGAAGACCGCCCGGAACGCGGCGTCGTTCACTTCCGAGTACTCCTGCTTGACCCGCATCAGCACGGTCTCCGTGGGCTGCCCGCGCAGAAAGTCCCGGCAGGCGCCCAGCACATCGTCGAAGTTCAGATTCTGATAGAACGCGCCGTGGTGGATGGTGAAGGACCCCTCGAACGCGCGGCACCGGATGTCCAGGAACCGTATGCCGGAGGCGAGTTGCTGGATCAGCGTGGTGTTCTGGCACTCCACCCACCAGCCGCCGAAGCGGGCGCCGGAGTCATGGGTGCCGGGAATCGTCAGCCGCTGCAACGGTGCTGCGTCGTCGATGCCCGCCATCCAGTTCTGTACGCCGAGGGCACGCCGGGCGCGTCCGACGGCTGCCCCGGCGGACGGGGCGAAGAAGGTGGCGGACGCCGTCGCTGCGGCGGCGGAGCCCAGGAAGGCGCGGCGGGTCAGGGGCATGTGGGGGTCCCGTATCCGTGAGTGGGGGGCGTTGGGCAGGGGCTGTGTGCACGTACACATACACGTACGAAGGCCCGGAACGCCAGTACGAGGGTGGAACCGGCCCCTCACGGGGAACGGTCAAGTAACAGTCAACTTTTGACTGTTCACCCACCACGCGCCGGGCGCGAACACCCCACACACCCGGCGCAGGCGCACTCCCCCCACCCCTGGAGGCCCCATGCTGCGCGGCATCGACGTCAGCTCCCACCAATCGTCCTTCTCCACCGAAGGGCTCTCCTTCGTCATCATCAAGGCGACGGAGGGCCGCTCGTACATCAACCCCCGCCTCACCGCCCAGACGAAGAAGGCCCGCGACGGCGGCTGCGTCGTCGGCTTCTACCACTTCCTGTGGCCGGGCAACCTCACGGCCCAGGCGGAGTACTTCGTGAGCAAGGCGCCGGAGAGAGCGGGTGAATTCCTGGCCGTCGACTGGGAGTGGACCGGCGACCGCACGGCAGCGACGAACGCGGAGAAGGACCGTTTCATCAGGGAGGTGAAGCGGCTGCGGCCGAATCACCGCACGATCTTGTACACGAATCGCGATTTCTGGCTGAACCGCGATACGACGTCGTACGCGGGCGACGGCCTCTGGATCGCCGACTACGTGACGGCGGGCAAGCCCCGCATCCAGGCCAAGTGGCGCATCCACCAGTACACATCGACGCCCATCGACAAGAACCTGGCGGACTTCGCGAGCAAGACGGCGATGCGGGACTGGGCCACGCCGTAGCCCGGCCCCCCACCGCCCGGCTCGCGCCTACGGGCGCACGACGATCTTGCCGATATGGGTGTTCGTCTCCATCAGGCGATGTGCGTCCGGCATCCGGTCCAGGCCGTCGAAGATCTGGGCGATCTTGGGGCGCAGGGTGCCGTCCTTCAGGCCCGCGTTGAGGTAGGCGGCGGCGCGGCGGCGGGCGTCGGCGGTGTCGGTGACGGTGCCGTTGTTGTAGCCGTGGACGGTTGCGGGCCAGGTCATGGGAACGGTTGCGGGGCGGCCGTCGAGCCAGCCGTAGAGGACGTACGTGGCGTCCTGGGCCGCGGCCTCGCCGAGGGTCTGGAAGGCGGGGCCGCCGATGGCGTCCAGGACGATGTCGGCGCCCCGGCCTTCGGTCAGGCGCTTTGTTTCCTTCGGGACGTCTTCCGTGTCGGTGACGATGACGTGTTCGGCACCCAGGTCGAGGAGTTGGCGCCGCTTGTCCTCGGTGCGGGTGGTGGCGATCGGGATCGCGCCCGCGCGGCGTGCGACCTGGAGGGCGGCCGTGCCGACCCCGCTGGACGCGCCGGTGATCAGGACGTGGTCGCCGGGGCGCAGGCCCGCCCGCAGGTGCAGGGCGCCGTAGGCGGTGGTGTACGTGAGCCAGACGGCGGCCGCCGTGACGGCGTCCACCTCGGCGGGGCGCCGGGCGACCGCGTCCTGCGGCAGGACGACGCGGTCCGCGTACACGCCGTGGGCGCTCAGTTCGAAGTTGCCGGTGGTCAGCACGGTGTCGCCGGGCGCGAACGCCGTCACGCCGTCGCCCACCGCCTCGATCACGCCCGCGGCCTCGTATCCGTTGCGGGAGGCGGGCAGGGTGGCGGGGTAGTAGTAGGTCCCGGAGCGGAAGAGGGCGTCGGCGCGGTTGAGGCCCAGCGCCTCGACCTTGATGAGGACCTCGCCGGGGGCCGGGGCGGCGAGTTCCACGTCTCGTACCTTCAGGACCTCGGGTCCGCCGGTCTGGTCAAAGAGGACTGTGCGCGCAGTAGTTGAAGTCATGGACAGGACGCTATGTGGGACCTGCGAGACGAACCATGCTTGCTTGTCTTGGTTCTTTGTCCGTACGTCTCGCTGGTGGTCCCGCGCGCTACGGTTCAGGCATGGACGTACTCAGTGACGCGATCGCCGCCATGCGGCTCGGCCTTCCGCACTCCGCGATCCGCGACAAGTACGCGCCCTGGGGCGTGCACTTCGGGACGCACGAGGGGGCCGGGTTCCATGTGCTGCTCCAGGGCTCGGCCTGGCTGATCGCCGATCACGACGGCCGCGACGGGCGGGCGGCCGCGGAGCCCGTGGCGCTGGGCCCCGGCGACGTCGTGTTCCTCGCGCACGGCTTCGGGCACGCCCTGGTGAGCGAGCCCGGCGTGGAGCTGGAGCAGTTCAGCCTGAACCCGGACGGCACCTGGCCACAGGCGCCGCCCCGCCGCCCCGCGTCGGTCACCGGCGAGGGCCCTTCCGCCGTCCTCCTGTGCGGCGCCTATCGCATCGACCGCTCCTGCGCCCACCCGCTCCTGTCCGACCTGCCCGACGTCGTCCACCTGCCCGCCCGCGTCGGCGCGCACGGTTCGGTGCGGGCCGCCGTGGAGTTGCTCGGCGCCGAGCTGGAGAACCCGCAGCCCGGCTCGGACACGATCGTCGCCGCTCTGCTCGACACGCTGCTGCTCTACATCCTGCGTGCCTGGTGGCTGCGCGAGCACCGGGACACGGACCACCCCGCGGGCTGGTCCGCGGCGCTCGCCGACCCGGCGGTGGCGGCGGCGCTGCGCGCGATGCACGCCGACCCCGGGCATCCCTGGACGGTGGAGGAGCTGGGCGCGCTCGGCGGCCTGTCCCGGGCGCCGTTCGCGCGCCGCTTCACCGCGACGGTGGGCTCGCCCCCGCTCACGTATCTGACGTGGTGGCGGATGACGACGGCGGGCCGCCTGCTGCGCGAGGAGGACATCCCGCTGCGCGTCCTCGCCCAACGCGCCGGCTACACCTCGGAGTTCGCGTTCGCCAAGGCGTTCAAGCGGGCGTACGGGGTGCCGCCGGGCCAGTACCGGCGCACCCGGGCCGCCTAGCGGCGTCAAGCGACCTCAGCGCTTCGGCCGTAGCGTGGCCGCCACGTACGCCGCCGCCTCCGCGAGGAGCGCCTCGTCGTACGGGGCGTCCCGCCGCGCCTTGCTGGACATGATCGCGACCAGCAGGGGCGGGGACTTCGGGGGCCGGACGACGGCGATGTCGTTGAGGGTGCCGTAGTCGCCGGTCCCGGTCTTGTCGGCGACGGTCCAGCCGCGCGGCAGGCCGGCCCGGATCCGCTTGGCCCCGGCGCCGGTGGCGTTGCGTTCGAGGAGGTCGCGGAGGAAGGCGCGCTGGGGCTTCGGCAGGGCGTCGCCGAGCACGATCTCGCGGTAGGTGGTGCCGAAGGCGCGGGGCGAGCTGGTGTCGCGCGGGTCCCCGGGCGTGGCCTCGGTGATCGCCGGTTCGAACCGGTCCATCCGCGTGACCTGGTCCCCGAGCCCGCGCGCGTACGCCGTCAGCCGGTTCGGTCCTCCGATGTCGCGGAGCAGCAGATTGCCGGCCGTGCCGTCGCTGTACCGCACGGCGGCGTCGCACAGTTGACGGATCGTCATGCCGGTGCCGACGTGGCGCGAGGTGATGGGGGCGTGCTTCATCAGGTCGCCCTTGTCGTACCTGACGCGGTCGTCCAGGTGGGACAGCGGGTTGCCGTCCAGGACCGCTGCCGCCGCGATCGCCTTGAACGCCGAGCAGAACGCGAAGCGTTCGTCCGCGCGGTGGGCGAGGGTGGCGCCGGTGGCGGTGTCGAGGGCGTACAGGCCGAGGCGCGCGTCGAACTTCCGCTCCAGGGCGGTCAGGCGCGGGTGGCGGCTCTCCCTCCCCGGGGCGGGCGAAGGGGAGGGGGATGCGGCGCGGCGGGTGGGCGGGGTCTCGGACTCCTTGTCCCGCGTGCAGCCGGCCAGCGGCACCAGCACGGCCGCGCCCAGGAGCCCGCGGCGCGAGAGGGCCGTGCCCGTCAGCGAGGTCGGCGTGATCGGCGTGATCGGCTTCATGCCCTCCCTCTACCCTTCAACCTCCCGAATGTCGCCTCCAGTTCGGCCAGCGCCACCCGCTCGGCCTCCTCCGGGTCCCCCGACTCGACGGCCAGGACCAGGGCCTCGTGGGCCGCGTCGCCGTGGTCGGACTCCTCCCGGTGGATGTCGACGAGGTCGAGCAGGGCGACCAGACCCTCGCGCAGGGCGGGCACGAACTCGCCGAACAGGTCGGTGAGGACGGGGTTGTGCGCGGCGGCCACGACGGAGGCGTGCAGGGCGATGTCGGCGTCGATGAAGGCGGCGTCGGCGGCCGGGGCCGCGGCGCGGCGGGCGGTGAGCGCGGCGTGCATGGCCCGAACGTCCTCGGGGGTGCGGCGGGCCGCCGCGGCGGGCCGCCGCGAGCCGCGCCGCCTGCACCTCGACCAGCATCCGCACCTCGTACACGTCGCCGATCGCCGCCCTGCGCAGCCGGGCCGGCCAGTCCTCGGCCGGTTCCGTGGCGGTGACGAAGACTCCGGCGCCCTGCCGGGCCTGCACCAGGCCCGCCCCGGCGAGGGCGCGCAGGGCCTCGCGGACCGTGGAGCGGCCGACGCCGAGCTCCTTGGCGAGGGTCGTCTCGCCGGGGAGCTTGCTACCGACCGGCCAGTGACCGGCGGTGATCTGTTCGCGCAGCCGCTCCGTGGCCTGTTCGACCAGAGGGCTGGGACGGAGGGAGCCGAGCGGCATGCGAGGGGTCACCTGTCTGTTTGCGTGCGGCGGATACGTAGGCGCTGCCTGCGTACGCAGAGTGTACTTGTCTGAGGAGTACTTGTCTGAGGACCTGAGGTGTGCTTAGGCTGCCGTACATGATCTGGAACCCGCAGCGCCCCGGCACGATGCCCTTCCACCGCTACCGGCCCTACGAAGACCGGGTCAACGTCCTTGCCGCCGACCGCAGTTGGCCCTCCGCGCGGATCGAGAGCGCCCCGCTGTGGGTCCCCGTCGACCTGCGCGACGGCAATCAGGCCCTCGCCGAGCCGATGGACACCGCGCGCAAGCGCCGCTTCTTCGACCTGCTGGTGTCCATGGGCTTCAAGGAGATCGAGGTCGGCTACCCCTCGGCGAGCCGCACGGACTTCGACTTCGTACGCCACCTCGTCGGCCTGGTCCGCTCCGGCGCCGTGCCGGACGACATCACGCCCGTCGTGTTCACCCCGGCGCGGCCCGACCTGATCGACCGCACCTTCGAGTCGATCGACGGGCTGCCGCGCTCCGTGGTGCACCTGTACATACCGACCTCGCCGGTGTGGCGCGACGTCGTGCTCGGCCGCGACCGGGCCGCCGTGCGCGCCACCGTCGAGGAGGCCGCCGCGCACATGGCCCGGCTCGCCGACGCCCGCCCCGAGTCCCACATCCGGTTCCAGTTCGCGCCCGAGACCTTCAACGTCACCGAGCCCGACTTCGTGCTCGAACTCTGCGACGGGCTCACCGAGTTGTGGGACGCGAGCCCGGACCGCCCGGTGACGCACAACCTCCCGGCGACCGTCGAGATCGCCACGCCGAACGTGTACGCCGACCAGATCGAGTACATGCACCGGAACCTGGCCCGCCGCGACTCCGTCATCCTGTCCGTGCACCCGCACAACGACCGCGGCACCGGCGTCGCGTGCGCCGAACTCGCGGTGCTCGCGGGCGCGCAGCGCGTCGAGGGCTGCCTGTTCGGCAACGGCGAGCGCACGGGCAACGTCGACCTGGTGACGCTCGCGCTGAACCTGTACGCGCAGGGCGTCGACCCGATGCTGGACTTCTCCGACATCGACGCGGTCCGCGAGGTCGTCGAGCACTGCAACCGGCTTCCGGTGCACCCGCGCCACCCGTACGCGGGCGACCTCGTGCACACCGCGTTCTCGGGCACCCACCAGGACGCCATCGCCAAGGGCCTGGCCCACCACGCCAAGCAGGCCGCGGAGCTGGGCGTGGAGCCGCGCGAGGCGCCCTGGAACGTGCCGTACCTGCCGCTCGACCCGGCCGACATCGGGCGTTCGTACGAGGCCGTGATCCGCGTCAACTCCCAGTCCGGCAAGGGCGGAACGGCGTATCTGCTGCGCACGCGCCACGGGCTCGACCTGCCCGCGGAGCTGCGCGCCGACTTCTCCCGGGCGGTGCAGGACGCCACCGACGACAGCGGCCGCGAGGCGAGCCCGGACGAGCTGCACGAGCTGTTCCGTACGGCGTATCTGGTGCCGGGCAGGCCGGGCTCGGGCGGCGTCCTCTCCCTGCTGTCCTGGACCGCGGACACCGCCCCCGACGGCGCGCACCGCTGCGTCTGCACCCTCCAAGTGGGCGACAGGGCAGGGGACTTCGAGGGTTTCGGCAACGGCCCGCTGTCCGCCTTCGTCGACGCCCTCGCGGCCGCCGGGATCTCCGTGGACGTCCTGGACTACAGCGAGCACGCGGTCACCTCGGGCGGCACGAGCGAGGCGGCGGCGTACGCGCGGTGCCGGGTCGGCGGGGCCGACGGAGACACGGTCTGGGGTGCGGGTGTGGACACCTCCCTGCTCGCGGCGTCGGTGCAGGCCGTGGTGTCCGCGGTGAACCGGGCGGGGGCGGCGGGGTGACGACGCACGCGGAACCCGCACCCCGCACGGCGGGCATGCCCGACACCACCCCCGTCCTCCGGGCCGACTCCGTCACCGTCGTCCGCGACGGCCGCCGCATCCTCGACGATGTCTCGCTCACCGTCCGGCCGGGCGAGCACTGGGCGCTGCTCGGGGCCAACGGGGCGGGCAAGTCGACGCTCCTGGGTCTGCTCGGCGCGCTCATCCATCCCACGCACGGCACTGTGGAGGTGCTCGGCCGTCGCCTGGGCACCGTCGACCTGCGGGAACTGCGCGCGTACTTGGGCCATGTGGACCCGCGCCACCCGCTGCGTTCGCCCCTGCCTGTACGCGAGGTCGTCCTCACCGGCCTGACCAACAGCGTGGCGCGGGTGCCGCACCGGCAGCCGACCGAGGCGCAGCGTGCGCGGGCCGGGGAGCTGATCGCGGCCCTGGGCCTCGCCGCCCGTGCCGACGCCCGCTGGCCCACGCTCTCGCAGGGCGAGCGGGGGCGTGCGCTGATCGCTCGCGCGCTGATGCCGGATCCTCGGCTGCTGCTCCTCGACGAGCCCGCGACCGGGCTCGACCTGCCGGGGCGCGAGCGGCTCCTGGAGAGTCTCGACGCCCTGCGGGCCGCGCACCCCCGGCTCGCCACCGTGCTGGTGACCCATCACCTGGAGGAGTTGCCCGTGGGTACGTCGCACGCGGTGCTGCTGCGGGGTGGGCGCGTGGTCGCCTCGGGGGCCGCGGGAGATGTGGTGACCACGCCGCTTGTCAGCGCGTGCTTCGACCACGGTGTGCGGGTGGGGCGGGATGCGGGGCGGTGGAGCGTGCGGGGGCTGCCGCCCCCTGGACCCCCGCTATCGGCCTGAACGACGGCCTCGTCCTCAAACGCCGGACGGGCTGAAAAGTCCAGCCCGTCCGGCGTTCGGTGCTTGCTCTGGACCTACTTGCTCAGGCTCGCCCAGAACTCGTCGAAGGAGAGCAGCTTGTCGCCGTCCGCGTCCTTGGACTTGATGATGGCCTCGGCCACCGACTCGGTGACGTTCCAGTCCCCCATCTGCGCCATGGCCGTCTTGTACTCCGCGGCCGTGATGAATCCGTCGCCGTCCGCGTCGAACCGATCGAACGCCTTACGTGCCTCTTCGATGTCCGCCACCGGGTCCGCCCCTTCTTTGTGCAGTACTGACGGGGGTTAGGGTAACGGCCGTCGCCCGTGCCGATTGCAAGGAGTACAGCCATGGCCAGCGCATCGTCGGCGCTCGCGGAGATTCTCGCCGCGGCGGCTCGCGGGGACTTCCCGCCCGCGGACGGCGGGACGACGGTCGTACCGCAGCCGAGCCACCGCGACGCCGGGGTCATCGCGTTCACGGCACACTCCGTGATCTTCACGGACGAGGACCCTCAGTGGGTGCGCTCCGCGCTGGCCGCCGTCGACTGCGATCCGCTGGCCGCGACGATGAGCCCGCGGTTCCTCGCCGCGTTCCAGGCGCGGACGGGCCGGTCCACCGACACCACCGACCTGCTGACGGCCGCCACCGCGCTGGCAGGACCGCCCGACGCCGCGCTCGGCCTGCGGGAGCTGGACGACCCCGACCATCCGCGGGTGGCACGGGCCCGCAAGCGGCGGGACGACGTGCGGGTGTGGGCCGGGGCGGACAGCGGCGTGCTGGTCATCGGGCGCGGTGTCGCGGGGCGCTGGGAGACGTCCGTCGAGGTCGAGGAGGGCGCCCGGCACCGGGGCCTCGGCCGGGCCCTCGCGGCGGCCGCGCGGCATCTGGTACCCGCCGGGGAAGTGCTGTGGGCGCAGCAGGCGACCGGGAACGCCCGCAGTGTGCGGGCGTTCCAGGCCGCCGGTTACCGGCCCGTGGGGGCCGAGGCCCTGTTCTTCGCCCGGTAGGGCCGCGGACCGCTAACGGAAGACGCCCGTGTGCCCCAGCGAGTAGCGCCCGGGCTGCGGGTACACCGCCAGGCCGTGCGGGCCGCCGCCCACCGGGATGCGGGCGAGCTGGACGCCGGTGCGGGTGTCGATGGCGTACACCTCGGAGTCGTAACGGCCGGAGAGCCAGAGGATCTTGCCGTCCGCGGAGACGCCGCCCATGTCGGGGCTGCCGCCGTCGGGCAGGTGCCACTTCTTGGTGAGCTTGTTGCGGGTGAAGTCGAAGACCGAGACGGAGCCCTCGCCGCGGTTGGAGACGTACATCTCGCGCGAGTCCCGGCTGACGTACAGACCGTGGCAGCCCTTGCCCGTGGGCAGCAGCCTGGGCTTGGAGAAGGTGTCGCCGTCCAGGACCCACATGCCGTCGGCCATCATGTCGGCGACGTAGAACCGCTTGCCGTCCGGGGACATCTTGACGTCCTGCGGCATGGCGCCCTTGAAGGGCAGCTTCTGCTGGCCGACGACCTTCATCTTCTCGGTGTCGACCTTCAGGAGTTCGCCGGAGAACTCGCAGGACACGATGAAGTAGCGGCCGTCGAGAGAGAAGTCGGCGTGGTTGACGCCGTAGCAGCTCACCGGCTCGGTCTTGAGGCGCTTCATCGTGTGCGGGTCGCGGAAGACCAGCTCGCGGTCCATCGAGGCCATCACGACGGCGTATTTGCCGTTGGGCGTGAAGTAGAGGTTGTACGGGTCGTGCACCTCGACCGGCTTGCCCGCCTTGCCGGTCTTCGGGTCGAGGGGCGTGAGCGTGTGGCCGCGGTTGTTGTTGACCCAGAGCGTCTTCATGTCCCAGGAGGGCACGACGTGCTGCGGCTGGACGCCGACCTTGATCGTGTCGACGACTTCGTACGTCTTGGGGTCGATGACCGAGACGGTGTTGGAGTTGGTGTTGGGGACGTAGACCCGGGAGGGGAAGTCCTTGACCACCGGGGAGAGTTTGCCCGGGCGGTCGGCGGCGTAGACGTCCTTGGGGTCGAGGACGGGCGGCATGCCGGGCAGGCCGTGCACCGCCTTCGGCTTGGCGGGCTCCGGCGGGACCTTGGTGGTCAGGGCCTTGTTCTGGCGGTCGCCCTGCTCGGTGCCGCAGCCGGCGAGCGCGGCGGCGACGGCGGCACCGGCGGCGAGCAGCACACCGGTCCGCTTGGTCAGGGTCAGGTTCACGCGGGTACGGGTGGGCATCAGGTCAGCAGCTCCGTGGTCGTGACGGCGCGCAGGCCGCGGCGGTGGAGGTCTTCGAGGACGGCGGGGAGCGCGGCGACCGTGTCCGCGTACCCGAAGTGCAGGCTCACCACGGAGCCCGCCCGGGCCCCGGCGGCGACGGCGCGGGCGACGGCCGGGCCGCCGGGCGAGGTGAAGTCCAGGGAGTCGACGTCGTACGACAGGACGTGCGGGTAGCCGGCACGGCGGGCGAGGCGTTCGACGAGAGGGCTCGCCCGCTGGGCGCGTGAGGGCCGGAACCAGTTGCCGATGCCGCCGGTGAGCCGGCGCAGCCGGCCCGCGCAGCCGGTGATCTCCGCGTACGCCGCCTGCTCGGGCAGGGCGTTGATGTCGCGGTGGTTGAGGGTGTGGTTGCCGAGGTCGTGGCCGCCGTCGAGGATGCGCCGCGCCATGCGGGGGTGGGCGTCGAGCCAGGTGCCGACGGCGAGCACGGTGACGCGGGCGCCCGCGCGTTCGGCCTCGGTGAGCAGGGCGCGGGCGGTTCGGGGGTCGCCCTGGCCGTGGAAGGTGAGGGCGACCTCGGGGCGGCCGCGGGGGCTCCGGGCGATCTGGACGGGCAGTCCGGGGAAGCCGCGGGGGCCCGGGACGGGGCCTGGGTGCGGCGGCGATCCGGTGGGCCGGGGCTCGTCGCGTCCCCGCGTCGTGCCGCAGCCCGCGGTGAGTGCGGCCGCGAGGGCCAGGCCCGCCGACGTACGCATGGCCCGGCGGCGGTCGGTCCCGTCTGCACGCTCAGTCACGGAGACCATTTAATGGGTTTTGAGGGAGAAAGCGGCTGATTGACCTGGTTCAGGACGTTTGCGGGTCGCTGGCCTGGACCAAATGGACCGCGCAAGCCCTTCCCATCGGCCCACACGGTCGCCGTTTAACCATCGTTTACAAGGCAAGTGCTCTAACTCACCAAGGATTCACCTTTAAACTGCCACACTCTGTCCAGGTTTGCCCGACTTGGGACTTTTGGCGCGGTGGCTCCCGTCTGCCATAGTCGGGCACAGCGACTCTCATTGACCCGAGCTACGTCGCCTTTCGCGGCCGTGAACTTCACCCCATATCGTTCACGGTCCCGCTCGAAGGCCCCCGACAGTGCCGCACCCACGGCCCCGGGGGCTTTCGCGTGTCCGGGGCGGGGCTAGCGGTCGGTGACCCGCATCTCGAACCACGTCGTCTTGCCCCGCGGCAGCAGGTCCACGCCCCAGCGGTCGGCGAGCTTGTCGACGAGGAAGAGGCCGCGGCCGCTGACGTCGAGTTCATGGACGGGCATCAGGCACGGCAGGCCGCGCGAGGGGTCGCGCACCTCGACCCGGATCCAGCCGCGCCGTCTGAGCGTCCGCAGGCCGAAGACCCGGGCGCCGGTGTGCCGCACGGCGTTGCCGACGAGCTCGGACACCAGGAGCACGACGTCCTCGGTGAGCTTGGGGGTCAGGCCCCAGTGCCGCAGGACCACCACCTGGGCGAGCCGGCGTGCGATGGCCGCGGACTCGGGGCGCGAGGGCAGCGGGACCTCGGCGTCGATCGGGTTGCCGAACAACTCCAGCGCCTTCAGGGCGTGTTCGTCCTCCACCGCCGGAGTCCAGCGCGCCGTGGTCGCACCCGTGTGCTTCCGCGGCTGTTCGAAACCCTCCTGCCCCGCCATGCCCCCATCATGGCCGCCCCACGGCCGGGTTGGGGCCGTTCCGACGGAATAAGCCCCCCGGAAGCTTCCATTCCGGGGGGCCGTCCAGGCATATGCCTACGGCAGTTCGGCCCCTGCCGCACCCACTCTCACCTGCGATGACTTCTCGCTCACGAGTGATCACGGAGCGCCCGGAAGCGAGCCGCCTTAAGGTTGTCTTAAGCCTGCCATAATCAGCCCCTTCGGGGGACACTTTGGCTGACGAGGCTTCAACTGGCCTGATCCCAGAGGAACTTCAGAGGAACTTCGCCTTGCCGGGGCCCTCCTCGACGAAGCTGCGCATGCCCCGCTCGCGGTCCTCGGTGGCGAACAGGCCCGCGAACCACGTGCGTTCGACGGCGAGGCCGGTGTCGATGTCCGCCTCCAGGCCCGCGTCCACGGCCTCCTTCGCGGCCCGCAGCGCGAGCGCCGGGCCCTTGGCCAGCCTGGCCGCCCACGCGTGCGCCTGCTCGTACACCTCGGCGGCGGGCACGACGCGGTCCACCAGGCCGATGGCGAGCGCCTCGTCGGCCTTGACCATGCGGCCGGTGAAGATGAGGTCCTTCGCCTTGGCCGGGCCGATCAGGCGCGGCAGCCGCTGGGTGCCGCCCGCGCCCGGGATCAGGCCGAGGAGGATCTCGGGCTGGCCGAGCTTGGCGTTGTCGGCGGCGATCCGGAAATCGGCGCACAGGGCCAGTTCGCAGCCGCCGCCGAGGGCGTAGCCGGTGACGGCGGCGACGACGGGCTTGGGGAGACGGGCGATCGCGGTGAAGGCGTCCTGCAGGGCGCGGGACCGCAGGACCATGGCCGTGTGGTCCATGTCCTGCATCTCCTTGATGTCCGCGCCCGCCGCGAACACCTTCTCGCCGCCGTAGAGGACGACGGCGCGCACGTCGTCGCGGTCGGTCGCCTCGGCCGCGAGGTCCTTCAGGCGGTCCTGGAGCTCGATGTCCAGGGCGTTCATGGGCGGGCGGTCCAGGCGGATCGTGCCGACGCCGTCGGCGACCTCGAGATGCACAGTTGTCATGCGGGGCACGTTAGCGGGCGCTCACGGAGAAGGCCCGGTGCACTGCGTCACAGTGCACCGGGCCGTTCCGAAAGCCGTCCCAAGCCGTCCGCGGCCGGGGGCCGTCGGCTAGGACTTCCACTTCTCCCAGGACATGTTCCAGCCGTTGTAGCCGTTCTCCGGGGCGATGATCTTGTCGTTGGAGTTCTTCACCACGACGACGTCGCCGACCATCGAGTTGTCGAAGAACCAGGCGGCCGGCACCTTCTTGTCGTAGCCGCCGCGCACGTCGCGCAGGCCGATGCAGCCGTGCGAGGCGTTGTAGTTGCCGAACGCGCCGCCGCCCCAGTAGTTGCCGTGGATGAACGTGCCGGACGTGGACAGGCGCTGGGCGTGCGGCACGTCCTTGATGTCGTACTCGCCGCCGTAGCCGACCGTCTCGCCGTTCATGCGGGTCACCTTGAGGCGCTCGCTGATGACCATCTGGCCGTTCCACGTCTCGTAGCCGGGCTTGCCGGTGGTGACGGGGATCTTCTTGAGGACCTTGCCGTCACGCTCGACGGTCATCTTCTTGGTCTTCACGTCGACGGTGGAGACCTGGCTGCGGCCGATCTCGAACTTGATGGTCTTGGTCTGCTTGCCGTAGACGCCGTCGCGGCCCTCGACGCCGTCGAGGTTCATCTTCACGGTGACCTTGGTGCCGGGCTTCCAGTACTTCTCCGGGCGGAAGTCCAGGCGGTCGTTGCCGAACCAGTGGCCCTCGACGGGCACCGAAGGCTCGGTCTTGATGTCGATGGCCTTCTCGACCGCGCCCGGCGCGGTGATGCCGCGCGTGAAGTGCACCGAGAACGGCATGCCGACGCCGACCTTCGTGCCGTCCTCGGGCGTGAACTGCCCGAGGAAGGTGTTCTTCGGCACCAGCGTCGTGAACGTCGAGTCCTTGGCGGAGGTGCGGCCCTCGGAGTCCTTGGCGATCGCGTGCACCTTGTACTTGGTGCCGGCCGCGAGGTGGCGCTCGGGCGCCCATTTCGCGCCACCGGAGGTGATCTTCCCGGGGACCGCCTTGCCCTTCGGGTCCTTGACCGTCACCTCGGACAGCTTGCCCTTGGCGGCGGATATCCGCAGCGCCCCGCTGGTGGCCACGGCGTCCGCGCCGTCCTTCGGGGCTATGGTGACGACGGCCTGCGAGGGCTTGTCGCCGTCCGCCCCGCCCTTGCCGTCACCGTCGCCGGAGTCCGAGCCGCCACCCCCGCACGCGGTCACGAGCAGCAGCGTCGCCCCCGACGCCGCCGCGAACAGTGTGTTGGCGCCCCGCCGCCGCCCGCGCTTTCGCGCGTGGGCCGACGCCCCCGATATCGGTCGCCCGTTCAAGATTCTTCTCCCCTCGCACGGCCCGATCAGGCCCGCACTCCAATGCCCCGGCGCGGTGGTCGAAAATAAGCCGACTCGCGCACTGCGCTAGATAACCACAGGGCACGAAGCGATGACTCCCCGCCAATGTCACCGTTCAGTCCCAACTGTGGTCTTGGTGCGGGCCCGTGGCCCTCAGGGGCTGGCGGAGCGGGGCTTCTTGTCGCCCTTCTCCCTTTCTGGGGCTTTCTTTCCCGCCTTCTTCTTTCCCGTCGTCCATTCCTCCCAGTCCATGTTCCAGCCGCCCAGGCCGTTGTCGGGAGCCACTTTCTTGTCGTTGCTGTTGACGACCTCGACGACGTCACCGATGAGACTGCGGTCGAAGAACCAGCCCGCGGGGGTCTTCGGGCTGCCGCCCTTCACGTCGCGCAGGCCCACGCAGCCGTGGCTGACATTGGTGTTGCCGGGTGCGTCCGGCGCCCAGTAGTTGCCGTGCAGGAAGGTGCCGGAGGTGGTCAGGCGCATCGCGTGCGGCACGTCGGGGATGTCGTACTCGCCGCCGAAGCCGACGGTGCGGCTGTTCATGCGGGTCACCTCGAGCATCTCGGTGACGACCATCTTCCCGTTGTACGTCGTGGTCTTCGGGGCGCCCGCGGTGATCGGGAGCGTGGCGGTGAGCTCGCCGTCGCGGCGTACCTCCATGGTGTGCTCCTCGGCGTCGACGAGGCTGACCTGGCTGCGGCCGATGGTGAAGGCGAACGTCTTGTCCTGGAGGCCGTAGACGCCGGGCGCGGCCCGCACGTCGCGCAGGTCCAGGTCGACGGTGACCTTGGTGCCGGGCTTCCAGTACTTTTCGGGGCGGAAGTCGAGGCGGGTCTTGCCGAACCAGTGCGGGCGGATCTCCACGGCCGGTTCGGCGCGCACGCGGACGGCGCGCTGGACGGCCTCGCGGTTGACGACCTCGCGGTTGAACTCCAGGGACACGATCATGCCGGTGCCGACCGTGGCACGGTTCTCCGGCGACACGTATCCGATGAAGCGTTCGTCGGGCACGAACGTGGTGAACGTCGTGTGCCGGGCGACGCGCCGGCCGTGGCCGTCGAGCGCGACCGCGTCCACCGTGTACTTGGCGGCGAGCGCGAGGCCCCCGCCGTCGCGCGGGCGCCAGGTCGTGCCGTCCTCGACGATCCGCCCCGCCACCTCGGTCTCCTGCGCGTCCTGGGACCGCACGACCCGCACGGACTCCAGGCGCCCGTCCGGCACCCGCACCTCAAGACGCTCGCCCCGGCGCACGTTCTTGTCGCCGTCGTCGGGCGTGACCCGGATCGCCTCCGCGGGCCTCGGCGGCTTGCCCAGCATCCCGTCGAACTCCGAGCCGGAGCAGCCCGTGGCCCCGAGTACCAGTCCTGCCCATGCCACCGCTGCGGCCAGCGCGGCTCCTGCGCGCCGAGCGCGCCTCGTTGCCTGTCTCACGTGGGTCCCAACGACCGTGCCCGCCCGGGGAAACGTGAGTGCGACGCACCGGGTGGGCAGAACAGACAGAAGGACGCCGTGCGGGCGGCCGCGGCCGGGACGCCGCGCACCCCGGGCACGCGCGTCCACCGGCCCGAGCCGCGGGAGGCGAGCAGGTGTCGAGCGCAGCCGAGCAGGAGGCCGTTCAGCGGGCGCGGGCGGTGGGCCGGGGCCGCC
>NZ_AOPZ01000124.1 GCF_000414115.1 Streptomyces aurantiacus JA 4570 | reverse complement strand
GGTCGCGGGCCTCGCGCTGGCGATCGGCGGCGCGGCGGCGGCGCGCCCGCCGCTGCGGCCCGCGTCCGGCGACGAGCGGCGGCACGAGCTGTCCTTCGCTCAGCAGCGACTGTGGTTCTTGGACCGGCTGCAGGAGGCAGAGGCCGCCGGCATGTACAACGTGCCAATCGCCATCCGGCTCTCGCAGGCGGGCGACGAGCCCGCCCTGCGCGCCGCGCTCGCCGACGTGAGCGCGCGGCACGAGGTGCTGCGCACCGTGTACGCGGAGCAGGACGGGGTCGCCGTCCAGCGGGTCCTGGACCCGCAGCCGGACCTGCCGGTCACGGTCGTGACCGTCGCGGCCGGCGATCTGGACGAGGCGCTCGCGGACCAGGCGGACACCAGGATCGACCTGACCGGGCCGCCGCTGCGCTGTGTGCTGTACGAGGTGGACAACGGTGAGCACGTGCTGCTCCTGGTGATCCATCACATCGCCTTCGACGGCGCATCGATCACACCGCTGGTGCGCGACCTGTGCGCCGCCTACGCGGCGCGGATCGAGGGGCACGCCCCCGACTGGAGCCCGCTGCCCGTGCAGTACCGGGACTACGGCGTGTGGCAGCGCGACCTGCTGGGAGACGCCGACGATCCGGACAGTGTGGCCGCACAGCAGCTCGAGTACTGGCGCCGGGCGCTGGAAGGCTCCCCGGAGGCCCTGGACATCGCGACCGACTACCTGCCCCCCGCGGTGCCCCGCTACGAGGGCGAGGAGCTGGCGTTCGAGATCCCGGCGCAGCTGCACCGGGACCTGACCCGCCTCGCGGCCGATCTGGACGCCAGCCTGTTCATGGTGATCCAGGCCGCCTTCGCGACGCTGCTCACCCGGCTCGGCGCCGGCACCGACATCCCGCTGGGCACCTCCGTGGCGGGCCGGGACGACGAGGCGCTGGAGGACCTGATCGGGTTCTTCGTCAACACCCTGGTGCTGCGGACCGACACCAGCGGCGATCCGACGTTCGCCGACCTGGTGCACCGGGTGCGGGAGACGGATCTGGCCGCGTACGCCCACCAGGATCTGCCGTTCGAGCACCTGGTCGAGGCGCTCAACCCGAACCGGTCGGCGACCCGGCAGCCGCTGTTCCAGTACCGGCTGACGATGACGAGCCGGCAGGACACCGGCGCGCAGGCGGCCGCCCTGTTCGGGTCGATCACACCGGTGCCGCTGCGCCGGGCCAAGTTCGACCTGATGCTGCTGCTCGACGAGTGCTTCGTCGACGGCGAACCGAGCTCGATGACCGGTGTCCTGGAGTACCGCACCGAGCTGTTTGCCCGCAGCACGGCCCAGCGCACCGTCGACCGGTTCCTGGCCCTGCTGAGCGCGGCGGTCGCCGACCCGCAGGCGCGGGTGAGCCGGCTGGACGTGCTGCCCGCCGCGGAGCGGGCACGCCTGGGTGAGCTGGGCGCAGGACCGGTCACCGCGGAGCGCTACGAAGGCGTGGTGGCCCGGGTCCGGGCACACGCCGCGGCCCGTCCCGACGCCGTCGCGGTGTCCGCCCCGGACGGCGTCACCACGTACGCCCAACTGGTCGGCCGCGCCAGCGCGCTGTCGCGGCGGCTGACCGGCGGCGAGCGGGTGGCGGTGCTGGCCGGCCCCGGCGCCGGGCACATCGCCGCCGTGCTGGGCGTCCTCGGCGCGGGCCGGGTGTACGTGCCGCTGGACGTCACCGCGGGTGCGGGCGCTCTCGCCGGCGTCCTGCGGGACAGCGGGGCGGACCAGCTGATCGTCGACGAGACCCACCGCGCTCTGGCCGACGAGCTGATCGCCGAGGCCGCGGAGCAGTACGGCCTACGGGTCGAGCCGGTGGCGCTGGACGCCGGGGTGGACCCGGCGGCTGCTCTCGCACCCGACACGGACGCCCCGGACGCGCCCGCCTATGTGGTCCTCACCTCCGCCGCCACCGGCCCCAGGGCGGTCACGGTCGCCCGCGCGGGCCTGGTCAACCAGCTGCTGGCCAAGGCCGAGGTACTGGGCCTGACCCCGCAGGACCGGCTCCTGCACCACGCGCCGGTCATCGTCGACCGCTCGGTGTGGCAGCTGCTTGCGCCGCTGCTGTCCGGCGGCACGGTGCAGGTGGCGGACCGGGACGCGGCCCGCGAGCCGCACGCCCTGTTCGAGGCCGTGCGGGACGGAGAGGTCACCGTGCTCGAGGTCGTCCCCGGCCTGCTGTCGGCCGCGCTCGACCGGTGGGACAGCGAGGGCACCGCGGTGGATCCCGGCCGGCTGCGCCGGCTGACGGTCGCCGGCGAGGCGGTGGGCTCGGACCTGTGCAACCGCTGGCTGGCCAGGTTCCCGCAGATACCGATCGTGAACTGCTACGGGCCGGCCGAGTGCGCCGGCGACGTCACGCACGCCGTGATCAGCGCACCGCTGGCGGCGGGCCGGCGGGTGCCGGTCGGCAGGCCGCTGCGCAACACGACCCTGCACGTGCTCGGCGCCGACCTGCGCCCGGTTCCCGGGGGCGTGCCCGGTGACCTGTACGTGAGCGGCGCCGGCGTGGGCCACCTGGGCTCGGCCGCGCCCGCCGCGACCGCGTTCGTGGCCGATCCGGCCGCGTCGGACGGCGGCCGCATGTACCGCACCGGCGATGTCGTGCGCTGGGGCGCGGACGGCGAGCTGGAGTTCCTGGGCAGGCGCGAGGAGCAGGCCAAGGTCAGGGGATTCCGGATCGATCTTGGCGAAGTCGAGGCCGCGCTGCGGGCGCTGCCCTACGTCAGCCAGGCCGCGGCGCGCGTGGACGGGCAGGACGATGCCGCCTGGCTGTCCGCCCACGTCGTGCCCGTCCCGGGCACGCAGGTGCCGGACACCGCCGTCCTGGGCTCCGATCTCTCCGCGGTGCTGCCCGACTACATGCTGCCGTCGGCGGTGCTGGTCCTGGACGAGCTGCCGCTGACGGCCGCCGGCACGGTGGACCGCGCGGCGCTGGCGTCGATCGAGCCGGGCACGTCCACGCCGGGCCGTGAGCCGCGTACCGCGGCGGAGCGCCTGGTGTGCACCGTGTTCGCGGACGTGCTCGGCCATGGGCCCGTGGGGGTCGACGACGACTTCTTCGAGCTGGGCGGGCACTCGCTGCTCGCGATCTTCGCGCTGGGCCGGGTGCGCGCCGAGCTGGGCGTCGAGCTGCCGGTGCGCGCGCTGTTCGAGGCGCGCACCCCGGCCGCGCTGGCCGCGATGCTGCCGCAGGCGGAGCAGGCGGACCGGCCACCGCTGCGGCCCGCCGGCCCGCTCGCCGAGGGCGAGCACTGGCCGCTGTCGTTCGCGCAGCGCAGGCTGTGGTTCCTCAACCACATGGCCGAGGGCGGCACCGGCACCTACAACGTGCCCATCGCGATGCGCTATGCGGGCGTGCCGGACGTGGCGGCGTTCGAGGCGGCGCTCGGTGATGTCGTGGCCCGCCACCAGGTGCTGCACACGGTCTTCCCCCAGGACGCCGACGGCGTGCCGCACCAGGAGCCCCGGGCGGACTTCCGGCCGCGGCTGCGGGTCGTGGACGTGCCCGGCGCGGATCTCGCGGCCGAGCTGGCACGCGAGGTGGACCGCGGCTTCGACCTGGAGACCGAGTGCCCGGTGCGGGCCCACCTCTACCGGCTGGACGACGGCGAGTCGGTGTCGTTGCTGGTGTTCCACCACATCGCGGTGGACGGGGTGTCGACCGGCCCGCTGCTGCGGCAGTTCGCCGAGGCGTACGCCGCGCGGCTGGCGGGCCGGGCGCCCGGCTGGGCGCCGCAGGCCCTGCAGTACACGGACTTCGCGGTGTGGCAGCGCGATCTGTTCGGCTCCGAGCGGGACGTCGAGGGGCCGCTGTCGGAGCAGTTGGCCGAATGGCGCGAGGTGCTCGCCGGCCTGCCGGACGAACTGGAACTGCCGCGCGACTTCGTCCGGCCCGCCGTCAGCAGCCACACCGGCGAAACGGTCCGCTTCGCCCTGGACGCCGACCTGCACCGGGCGCTGGCCCAGCTGGCCCAGGAGCACAACAGCACCCTGTTCATGGTCGTCCAGGCCGCCGTCGCCGCCCTGCTCACCAAACTGGGGGCCGGCACGGACATCCCGCTGGGCAGCACGGTCACCGGCCGCGACGACGAGGGCCTGCACGACATGGTCGGGTTCTTCGTGAACACGCTCGTGCTGCGCACCGACACCAGCGGCGACCCCAGCTTCGTGGACCTGCTGGGCCGGGTCCGGGAGTTCGACCTGGCCGCGTACGCCCGCCAGGACGTGCCGTTCGAGTACCTCGTGGAGGACCTCAACCCGGTCCGGTCGCTGGCCCGCCATCCGCTGTTCCAGGTGCTGGTGCAGTTCACCGCGGACGACGGCACGCCGCCGCTGGCGCTCGCGGGCCTGGACTGCCGCGAGGAGCCGCTGTACAACATGCGGCCCAAGGCCGACCTTGCCTTCGACCTGCTGGAGCGGCGGGCCGAGGGCGCGCCGGACGGGATCCTCGGTGCTCTGGTGTTCAGCTCGGATCTGTTCACCCGGGCCTCGGCCGAGCGGCTGGGCGAGCGGCTGATCCGGCTGCTGCGCGCGGTCGCCGAACGGCCGCACGAGCCGCTGAGCGCGGTGACGGTGCTCGCACCGGGTGAGCTCGAGCGCATCGTGGTGCACCGCAACGACACCGCGGTGGCCGTGCCGCAGGCCCTGGTGCCGGGCCTGTTCGCCGAGTCGGTGCGCCGGGCCCCGGACCGCGTCGCCCTGCGCTGCGGTGCCCGCGCGCTCACCTACCGGGAGCTGGATGAGCGGGTCGGCCGGCTGGCGGCCGCGCTCCTGGCGCGGGGCGCAGCACCGGACACGGTGATCGGCATCGCGCTGCCGCGCGTGCCGGAGCTGGTGGTCGCCGCGCTCGCGGTGGCCCGCGCCGGAGCGGCGTACCTGCCCCTGGACCCCGACCATCCGGGCGACCGCATCCGCTACATGCTCAAGGACGCGGGGCCGCTGCTGGTGATCACCGACGCGGCGACCTCGGCCGGGCTGCCGGACACGGACGTGCCGCGCCTGCTGGTGGACGAGCCGGCCGGGGCGGACGAGGCCGCGGGGCCGGCTCCCGCGGAGCCGGCCGGGCTGCTGCCCGGCCACGCGGCGTACGTGATCTACACGTCCGGCTCGACCGGCCGCCCCAAGGGCGTCACCGTGCCGCACGGCGCCCTGCGCAATCTCCTGGCCGACATGCGCGGCAGGCTGGCCCTGGCGGAGGAGGAGCGCTTCCTTGCGACCACCACGTTCGGTTTCGACATCGCCAACCTGGAGCTGTTCGCCCCGCTGTTCGCGGGCGGCGAGCTCGTGCTCGCGGACCGGGCGGCGGTGCGCGACGCGCAGGCCCTCGCGGCGTTGATCGCGGCTGAGCGGATCGATGTCATGCAGGCGACGCCGAGTCTGTGGCGGGCGCTGCTGGACGCGGACGCCGCCGCGCTGCGCGGACTACGGGTGCTCACGGGCGGGGAGGCGATCGACGAGGCCCTGGCGGCGGATCTGGCCGCGGCGGCCGGCTCGGTGCTCAACGTCTACGGCCCGACCGAGACCACGATCTGGTCCACGTCGTGCGCGGTGGACCCCGAGCGGGCCGGGGCGCCCGCGATCGGCCTGCCGATCGCGAACACCCGCGCGTACGTGCTGGATTCCATGCTGCGTCCGGTGCCGGACCGGGTGCTGGGCGAGCTGTACCTCGCCGGCGACGGGCTGGCGCGCGGCTACCACGGCCGGCCCGCTCTGACCGCGGACCGCTTCGTGGCCGACCCCTTCGGCCCGGCGGGCGAGCGGATGTACCGCACCGGCGACCTGGTCCGCTGGGGCCACGACGGCCGGCTCGAGTACGTCGGCCGCATCGACCACCAGGTCAAGATCCGCGGCTTCCGGATCGAGCTCGGCGAGGTCGAGGCCGCGCTGCGGGCGCTTCCCGGGGTCCAGGACGCCCTGGTGCGCGTCGACGGCGAACGGGCGCGGCTGCTGGGCTACGTGGTGCCCGATGCGGGTGCCGAACCGGTGCCGGAACAGCTGCGCGCGCAGCTCGCCGCATGGCTGCCGGACTATCTGCGACCGTCCGCGCTGGCCGTGCTGGACGCGTGGCCGCTGACCCCCAACGGCAAGGTGGACCGGGCGGCGCTGCCGACGCCGGACGCGGCGGTCCGCGACCGGCGCCCGCCGGGGACCGTGGCGGAGGAACTGCTGTGCGGCGCGTTCGCGGATGTGCTCGGCCTGGACGAGGTCGGCGTGCTGGACGACTTCTTCGACGTCGGCGGGCACTCGCTGCTCGCCCCCGGGCTGATCGGCCGCGCCGTGGCGGCGGGCCTGCGTCTGGACATCGCCGACCTGTTCACCCATCGCACGGTCGCGGGACTGGCCGCGCTCGCGGACGAGCGGCAGTCGGCGGAGCAGGCCGCGGCCTGGCGCGGCGAGGCGATGAGCCGCGTCATCGAGGGGGCCGGGGAACTCGATCCGGTCGCCCCGGTGCTGCCGATCCGGCCGGACGGCGACCGTGCCCCGCTGTTCTTCGTGCACAGCGGCGTCGGGTTCGCACTGCCCTATGTCGGCCTGGCCCAGCACCTGGAGCCGGGGCACCCGGTCTACGGCCTGCAGTCGCCCGCGCTGTCCGGTGCGGCGCAACTGCCCCAGAGCATGGGCGAGCTGGCCGAGGAGTATCTCGCCCGCATCCGGGAGATCCAGCCCGAGGGCCCCTACCACCTGCTGGGCTGGTCGTTCGGCGGCCTGGTGGTGCAGGAGCTCGCCGCCCGGCTGCGGCGGTCGGGGGAACGGGTCGCGCTGCTGATGAATCTGGACGGCTACCCCGAGCCCGACCGGGCGGCGGCGCGGCAGTCGGAGTCCGACATGCTGGTGAACGTCCTTGAGGTGCTCGGGCACGACCGGGCCCGGTTCGAAGAACGCACCCTGACCCCGCACGACGTGCTGGACGAGCTGCGCGGGGAGAAGCATCCGCTGCTGGCGCTCGGCGAGGACACAGTGCTGCGGATCATGGCGCTGTCCGACCGGCACGGGGCGCTGCTGCGGCAGTTCGAGCCGCAGCACTACGACGGCGAGCTGCACCTGGTGATCGCCACCGCCGAGCGCACCGAGGCGGAGCGGGCGGCCCTGGCCGACCGCTGGCGGCCCCATGTCGCGCAGCTCACCGAACACGCCGTGGACGTGGGGCACGAGCACCTCATGCACCCGGCTCCGCAGGCCTGGCTCGCCGCCGTGGTCAACCGGCTGTTGAAGGACGCCTCGCAGCCGCAGAGGAAGGGTGGTGCGGGATGACCACGCAAGTGGCGGGAGTCGGGGCAGGTGCGCTGGCCTCGGCCCTGATCGAGATCGAGACGGTGGCGGCCCGGCGGCTGCGCAGACTGCGCCGCGCGCCCGGCGGGCTGGTCGGGATCATCATGAACCCGATCATCGTGCTGGTGGCGTTCGGCTATCTGCTCGGCGCGTCGGTGGAGGTGCCCGGCGGCTCCGACTACAGCGAGTACATCTTCGCGGGAGGGCTGATGCAGGTGGGTCTGGCCGGCATCACGCCCACGGCGATGGCCGTCGCGCTGGATCTGCGCAGCGGTCTGGTGGACCGGCTGCGCTCGCTGCCGATCTCCAAGGCCACCGTGCTGATCGGCCACTCGATCGGCGACCTGGTGACGGGGCTGTTCGGCATGGCGGTGGTCACCGTCGTCGGCCTGGCCCTGGGCTGGCGTCCGCACGGCGATCCGCTGTCGGTGCTCGCGGGGTTCGCGGTGGCGGCAGCGTTCGTGTACGCGATGGTGTGGGTCGGCATCATGCTCGGGCTGCTCTGGCGCAATCCGGAGACGATCAGTTCGATCGGCGGTCTCATCGCGGTGCTGTTCTCGTTCCTGTCCACCGGTTTCATCTCTTCGGAGAAGATGCCCGCGCTGGTGCGCCCGATCGCCGAGTGGAACCCGGTCAGTGCCGTGGTCACGGTGGTGCGTCAGCTGTGGGACAACCCGCAGCACGTCTCCGGGTTCGCCGCCACCCACTCCGTCCTGGTCGCCGTGCTGTCGCTGACGGCCGTCCTGCTGGTCGCCGGTGCGATCAGCATGCGGCGCTACCGGGCCGACGCGCACTGAAGGACCATCCGAGACCTCTGGAGCCGAGAGAGACATCATGACGGTGCAACCCGCCCGCGCACACGACGGCCTGCGCTTCCCCGACCTGGCCGACCCACGCACGTTCATCGACACCGACCTGCCGGCGCTGTGGCGCGAGCTGCGTGCCGCCTCGCCGGTCCACTGGAACCCGCCCGCGGAGGACCGGCCCGGATTCTGGGCCGTATCGCGCTACGAGGACGTGCTGGCGGTCTACAAGGACAACAAGCGCTTCACCTCGGAGCAGGGCAACGTGCTGTCGACCCTGCTGCAGGGAGGCGACTCCGCGGGCGGCAAGATGCTCGCCGTCACGGACGGCGTGCGCCACCGCGAGACCCGCAAGCTGATGCAGAAGTCCTTCTCGCCGCGCGTCCTCGAGCACGTCGGCCAGCTGGTGCGCAGGCGTACCCGGCAGCTGATCGCAGAGGTGGTGGCGCGGCCGGAGGCGGACTTCGCCACCGATGTCGCGGACCACATCCCGATCAACACGATCGGCGACCTGATGGACATCCCGGTCGCCGACCGCGGGAAACTGGTCGACTGGAACAACCGCACCTTGTCCCGTTACGACGAGGGCGACTCCCAGCTGGACGAGTGGCTGGCGCGCAACGAAATCCTGCTCTACTTCGGCGAGCTGGCCCGCCGGCGCCGCGAGTCGCCGGGGGACGACGTGGTCAGCGCGCTGGCCACCGGTCTGGTCGACGGCGAGCCGCTGTCCGAGGACGAGATCATCTTCAACTGCTACAGCCTGGTGCTCGGTGCGGACGAATCCAGCCGGATGTCCTCGATCGGCGCGCTGATCGCGTTCATCGAGCACCCCGACCAGTGGCGGGCTCTGAAGAACGGTGAGGTGAGCATCGCCGACGCCACCGAGGAGGTGCTGCGCTGGACGACGCCTGCCATGCATTTCGGCCGCCGCGCCGTCGAGGACGTGGTGCTGCGCGATGAGCTGATCCGTGCCGGCGACGTGGTGACCCTGTGGAACAGCGCGGCGAACTTCGACGAGGACGCCTTCCCGGACGCGCACCGGTTCGACCTCGGCCGCAAGCCCAACCGGCACGTCGCCTTCGGCCACGGCCCGCACTTCTGCATCGGCGCGTTCCTGGGCCGCGCGCATGTGTCGGCGGTGCTGGAGGCGTTGCGCGACCAGGTGGCCGGCATCGAACTCCGCGGCGAGCCGCGGCGACTCTATTCGAACTTCGTCTACGGCTACCAAGGGCTGCCGGTCGCCCTGACCGCCGAACGGTGAAACCGCGTACAGCGCGTACAGAGCGCGTACAGGAGGAGTGGGGACATGAGCGGCAATCCTTTTGATGACGACAACGGCGCTTTCCTGGTGCTGGTCAATGCGGAGGAGCAGTACTCCCTGTGGCCGGCGTTCGCGGAGGTCCCGGACGGCTGGAGGGTGGCGCTGGGGCAGAGCCCGCGGGCCGAGGCCCTGGCCTATGTGGAGCAGCACTGGAGCGACATGCGGCCCACATCGCTGCGGGATCGTGTGGCCCGGCCGTGACGTGCGCCATCAGGGCCGAGGGCCTGGCACGGAGCTATGGCGGGATGACCGCGCTCGCCGGCATCGACCTCGATGTGGCTGCGGGCACGGTGCTGGGCCTGCTCGGTCCCAACGGGGCCGGCAAGACGACCGCCGTGCGCGTGCTGTCCACGCTCCTGAGGCCGAGCGGCGGCCGGGCCGAAGTGGCGGGGTTCGACGTGGCCCGCCAGCCCGCGCTGGTGCGCAGCCGGATCGGTCTTGCCGGGCAGTACGCGGCGGTCGACGAACTGCTCACCGGCCGGGAGAACCTGGTGATGTTCGGCCGGCTGCTGCACCTGAGCCGGCGGGGTGCGCGCCGGCGCGCGGACGAGCTGCTGCGCAGGTTCGAGCTGACCGGGGCCGCCGACCGCCCGGCGGGCACCTACTCCGGCGGCATGCGCAGGCGGCTCGACCTGGCCAGTTGCCTGATCGGGTCCCCTCAGGTGCTCTTTTTGGACGAGCCGACGGTCGGGCTCGACCCGGCCAGCCGGATCGTTCTGTGGAACACCGTGCGCGGCCTGGTGCAGGACGGCATGACCGTCCTGCTCACCACCCAGTACCTGGACGAGGCGGACTGGCTGGCCGACGACATCGTCGTGATCGAGTCGGGCCGGATCATCGCGGCCGGCACGCCGGAGGAGCTCAAGCGCAAGGTCGGTGAGGACCGCCTCGAGGTGCAGCTGGTCGCCTCGGCCAGGGCCGAGGAGGCCGCCGGTGCCGCCGACCTCGCGGTGTCCGTGCTCACCGCGATCGCCCAGGCGCCGCCCACCGTGGACAAGGAGACCGGGCGGGTCTCGGTGCAGCTGACCGACGGCGCCCAGGGGGTCGGTGCGGCCGCGATCGCGCTGCGTGAAGCGGGCGTGGACGTCGCGGACTTCGTCCTGCGCCGGCCGACGCTGGACGACGTGTTCCTGAACCTCGTCGGCCGCTCCGCCGACAACGGGTGAGGCCGTCGGCCCCGTGCCGCGGCCGGGCCCGGCCTGCGCGTTTTCAGATCTTTCATTCCCTTTTCTGTTGCCTCATCACATCTGATCGAGGCGAACCATCAAGACACTCGGAGGATGTGCCGTGAGCGATGTGAGCAGTGTGCGGGTACGTGAGGACATGTACGCGGGGTGGCTGAGCGCAGCCGTGTACAGCGCCGCGCAGTTGCGCCTGGCCGACCATGTGGCCGACGGGGTGCGCGGCATCGACGAGTTGGCCGAGCGGACCGGGACGCACCCCGAGTCGCTCTACCGGCTGATGCGCGCGCTGGCCGGCGCCGGATACTTCCGTGAGGAGGGCGACCGGCAGTTCGGCACGACCCCGGTGGCCGAGTTTCTGCGCTCCGACAACGCGGACTC
Source organism: Streptomyces aurantiacus JA 4570 (assembly GCF_000414115.1). GTDB lineage: Bacteria > Actinomycetota > Actinomycetes > Streptomycetales > Streptomycetaceae > Streptomyces > Streptomyces aurantiacus_A. The sequence goes on along the minus strand of NZ_AOPZ01000124.1, from coordinate 7,902 downwards.
GGTCAAGGACCTGGTGCTGTTCTACGGCCGGGAGGTCTACCGCGCCTACGGGGCCCTGTCCGAGGCCGTGCGCACCGGCGAGCGTGCGTTCGACATCGAGTACGGCATGCCGCTGTGGGACTACTTGGACACGGTGGAGGACACCGGCAACGCCTTCCGCAAGGGAATGGGCGCGGCCACCTGGAGCGAGCAGCTGCCGCTGCCCCGCACGTACTCCTTCGCCGGCGTCGACACCGTGGTCGACGTCGGGGGCGGCACCGGCTCGATGCTCGCCGCCGTGCTGCACGAGCATCCCGGGATGAAGGGCGTGCTCGTGGAGATCTCCGCCGGGATCGACCACACCATGCGGCACTTCAAGGAGGCGGGCGTCGAGGACCGGGTCGAACTGCGCGAGGGCAGCGCCTTCGACGAACTCCCCGAGGGCGACGCCTACTTGATCAGCTGCGTGCTGCACGCGATGGACGACGAGCAGAGCATCAAGGTGCTGCGGCGGATGCGGGATGCGATCAGGCCCGGCGGCCGGGTGGTCATCCTGGAACGGATCGTGCCCGCGGGCAACGAGCCGGGCCTGGCCCGGATGCTGGACCTCACCATGATGCTGATGAACGGCGGCAAGGAGCGGACCGAGCAGGAGTGGCGGACGCTGTTCTCCGCGAGCGGCTTCCGGTTCAACAAGGCGGTGGCCATGCCGTACTTCAGCGGCGGCGCGGAGCTCTACGCCATCGAGGGCGTGCCCGTCGAGGAGTGAGCCGCCCGCACCACCGGTGACAGCGCACCCCCCGGAGCGTCCGCGTGCGGGCGCTCCGGGGGGTGCGGCGCGAAGGGGCCGCCGCCCGTGCGGCGGTGCCCGGCACGAACGGCTGACACAGGGCTGACGCGCGGCTGACGCGCAGGCAGGGGCGTTCCACCGGGTGGAAGGTAGGGGTAGCCCCATGTTCCGGAGTGCAAGGCGTCGTTAGAGTAGCGATCCGCATCGGGATTTCAGGCTATGACCTGCGCATACGTGAAATTCCGGCGGATTCACCACCGGACGTCCCGGCACCTTCGCACATATGCCGGGAAGCGGGGCGGGGCCGTTCGCCGGCACCAGCGTGTTCGAGCTCATTCGCCCTTCCACGCGTACCGCGGCCGACTCGAACCAACGGAAGACCCTGAGAAACAGGAGGCATTGATGAGTTCGAGGCGAGAGCCGCCCAGGACCGACGAGCTGCTGCGCTTACAGGACGTCCACAAGGTGTACGGGCGGTCGCGCAACAACGTGGCGGCACTGGCAGGGGTGTCGCTCGGCTTCAGGCGCCACTCGTTCACCGCGGTGATGGGTCCTTCCGGCTCCGGCAAGAGCACCTTCCTGCACTGCGCCGCCCTGCTGGACCGGCCGACGTCCGGCAGCGTGCTCCTGGACGGCCAGGACCTGACGGCGATGCGCGAGCGGTCGCTGACCAAGCTGCGCAGGAACCGGATCGGGTTCATCTTCCAGAGCTTCAACCTGCTGCCCGCGCTGACCGTGGTGGACAACGTGACGCTGCCGCTGCGGCTGGCGGGCAAGCGGCCCAACCGCAGGCTGGTGGCGGAGGTCATCGAGCGCACCGGCCTGACCGAGCGCCGCAAGCACCGCCCGGGCGAGCTCTCCGGTGGTCAGCAGCAGCGCGTGGCGATCGCCCGCGCCCTGGTCACCCAGCCCGACCTGCTGTTCGGGGACGAGCCGACCGGCGCCCTCGACACCGAGACCTCGCTGGAGATCCTGGGACTGCTGCGCGAGGCGGTGGACTCCGGTGAGCAGACCGCGGTGATGGTGACGCACGACCCGGTGGCCGCCTCCCACGCGGACCGCGTGGTGTTCCTGGTGGACGGCCGCGTCAAGGCCGAGCTGGAGCGGCCCACCGTCCAGCAGGTGGCGAGCCACATGACCCAGCTCGGTGCGTGGGCCCGGTCGCAGCGGCCCGTGGGCGCGGATCGGGGGCTGTAGTGCTGCGCCTAGCGCTCAAGACCTTGCGGTTCCGCAAGGGCGGCTTCCTGGCGTCGCTGATCGCGCTGTTCGTCGGCGCCGTCGTCGTCCAGGGCTGCGGCAGTCTGCTGGAGACCGGCATCCGGGCCAACGTCAAGGCCGAGCGGCTGGCCGGGGCGCCCGTCGTGGTGACCGGCGGCCAGGACTATCCCGGCAACCCGGTCGGCAACGACGACGATCCGTTGACCGAGCGGGTGCTGCTGGACGAGAAGCTGGTGGACGCCGTGGCCAAGGTGCCCGGTGTGGCCAAGGCGGTGCCGGACGTGTCGGTGCCGATCACCGCACTGGCCGGCCGGCCGGCCGAAGCGTTCGGGCACAGCTGGTCCAGCGCGGCGCTCTCGCCGTACAAGCTGGTGGCAGGCGCCAAGCCGGCCGCGTCCGGTGACGTGGTGGTGGACCGTGCCACCGCGAAGAAGACCGGAGTGCGGCCGGGCGCACGGCTGAAGGCGTCGGTGCGCGGCGTCCCGCACGTCTTCCGCGTCAGCGGCATCGCCGAGAGCCGCCACACCACCCGGGCCGCGCTGCTGTTCACCGACGCCGAGGCCACCCGGCTCTACGACCGGCCCGGGAAGATCGACGACATCGGGGTGCTCGCCACCGCGGGCACCGACCCGGCGCGGCTCGCCGACGCCGTCGGTGACGCCGTCTCCGACCACGGTGCCCAGGCGCTCCACGGCAACGACCGGGGCGTCGCCGAGTTCCCGGCCGCGATCAGCGGCAAGCAGAACCTGATTCCGGTCTCGGGCGCCTTCGGCGGCCTGTCCACCATGGTCGCGATCTTCGTGGTGGGCAGCACCGTGGGCATGCTGGTGCAGCAGCGCCGCCGGGAGATGGCGCTGCTGCGCACGACCGGGGTCACGCCGGGCCAGCTGCGCCGCATGGTGATGGCGGAGACGGCGCTGGCGGCGGTGGTCGCGGGCGGCCTGTCCATCGTCCCGGGGCAGGCGTTCGGCCGCTTCATGTACGACGTCCTGGTCGACGAGGACCTGATCCCCAGGGAGATGATCTTCAGTCAGGGCTTGATCCCGCGGCTCGCCGGGTTCGGCGCCACGCTGTTCGCGGCGCTGGCCGCGGCGTTCATCGCCTCCCGCCGGGTGTCGAGGGTCCGGCCGACCGAGGCGATGGCGGAGGCCACGCTGCAGACCCGCTGGGTCAGCCCGATCCGCATGATCCTGGCGTTCTTGTTCCTCGGCGGTGCGAGCGCGCTGGCGATCGTGACGGCGACGGTGATGAGCGGGCCGACCGCGGCAAGCACGTCCGCGCCGGCCGCGATGCTGTGGGCCGTGGGGATCGCCCTGGTGTCCCCGGCCCTGTGCCGCTGGCTCGCGGCGCTGCTGCGGTGGCCGGTCGGCTGGTTCACGGGCCTTTCGGGCCAGCTGGCGATGCTGAACGCGTCCGTGCGCCGGGTCCGCCTTGCCTCGGCGGTCACCCCGATCATGCTGGCGACCGGCCTGGCCACGGCGCTGATCTACCTGCAGACCAGTCAGGACGACGCCAGCAACCGGGTGTTCGCCAAGAACCTGAAGGCGGACGCGATTGTCGCCACGCAGGACGGCGCGCTCCCGCCCTCGCTGGTGGACACCCTCTCCCGGCTGCCGCAGGTCGAGGGGGCATCCGCGTCGGCAGCCAGCGAAGGAAGCCTGGAGACCGTGCTGGAGCCGGGCAAGAACGACAACGGCACCAAGACGGAGCCCAAGGTCAGGCCGAACAAGATCGACCTGCAGGGAGTCACGGGGTCCGGCGCACGGCAGACCATGGCGCACCGTGCGGTGCAGGGCGACTTCGGGAAACTGACCGGGAACAGCATCGTGCTGCCCGACCACATACTGCGCGACCAGGACAAGAAGGTCGGCGACCGGGTACGGCTGCGCTGGGGCAACGGCGAGGCGAGCTCGATGACGGTGGTCGGGACGTTCGACCCGCCGCGCGGGTTCGACTACGCGATGGTGCCCGCGGCCGCGCTGCTGCCCCACACCACGGACGGCAAACTGTCCCAGATCCTGGTGAAGGCCAAGCCGGGGGTGTCGTCCCAGGACCTGAGGGCGGCGCTGCAGAAGCAGACCGGCGAGGTGCCCGGAGCCTTCGTCGCCAACCGCTCCGAAGCGAAAGCGGCGCACGCAGAGAGCGACAAGAGCGGCCGGGTGGCGAGCTACCTGCTGGCCGCCGTGGTGGTCGGCTATGCGGTGATCGCGCTGGTCAACGCCCTGATCGTGGCGACCGCCGAGCGGCGCAGCGAGTTCGCGCTGCAGCGGCTGATCGGCTCCACCGGCCGCCAGGTGCTGTGGATGATGTCCGTCGAGGCCCTGGTGACCGCGCTGGTCGGGATCGTGCTCGGCACCGGCGTCGCCGCCGGCTCACTGATCCCCTTCGGAGTGGCCCTGGACGGGAATGTGCTGCCCAGCGGGCCCGGATGGGTCTACATGACGATCGTCGCGTCCGCGGTGGCGCTGACGTTCGTGTCGATCCTGCTTCCCACGACGCTCGCGCTGCGCGCGAAACCCGTGGAGGCCACAGTCGCTCCCTGACCACGGCAGGCAGGGCCCCCCGCCCGGCCTGCCCCCTACGGCGGCCCCCGGAACTTCCCGGAGGCCGCGGCACCGCCTCGCGGCGGCAGGCAATCCCCCGCCCTGCCGCCGCGAGGCCCTTGCTCAAGAAGCGCGTGGACTGTCCAGTAACACCATGCGTGAGGGGACTTCCGGCGATCCGTCGGTCAAGTCGCCCAGCCACGATCGGTAGCTCGGAAAGGAGCGTGCGTACTGGTGGTAGTAACGGCGGATCATCTCCACCAGGCGGCGTGCGATGCCGCTGCTCATGGCGTCCTTGTGCCACACCAGCGTCAGTTCCGTGTACTGGGTGTCGGCCAGGGGCACGACGCGCACGTCGGACGTGGCGCCGGTGAGCGGGGTGAGGGCGGCTGCGCCCATCTGCCGCACCCAGCTCATGGCCTCGTGATATCCCCCTGCGTAATGGCAGACGCGGCGATCGCGCTGGCCCATGCCGTTGAGCAGGTAGCGCTCCACGGGAGAGAACCAGTGGCTCCGGGCATAGCCGATCCAGGACAGGCCGTCCAACTGCGCGGCCTCCAGGACACTGTGGCCGGCCAGGGGGTGCCGTGCGGGCAGCGCCACCCAGACCGGATCGCGAACGATCATGGCCTGGGAGAGATCGCCGTCGGAGAGCTCGACCGGGACGACCGAGCCCATGCTCGACACCAACGCGGCGTCGAGTGTGCGGCGTTGCACCGTGGCGACGGCGTCCGCCGAGAGAATGGTCTCCGTGCGCACGTCGACTTTGGGAAACAGTGCACGCAGTGCCCCGCGCAGGGTCGGCGGCGTCCATTCCTCGATGCCGAACCTCAGGGTGCCGGACGTGTCCACGGCCGCCTCGGCGATGATGGCATCGGCCTGTTCCGCCAGCACCGCGAGCATGGGAATGACACGTTCTCCGAGCGGTGTGGGACTCACGCCGCTCGGCGAACGGATGAACAGGCTTCCGCCTACAGCTTTTTCGATTCTGCGCAATTGAGCCGATAGGCTCGGTTGCGGAATCCCGACTTCCATCGCCGCTTTCGACAGACTCCCTGTCGTGTGGATGCTTTCAACGATCCTGGCATGCCGAACCTCTATCTCCACGCCCCGTACCTTCCTCATGGTGGCCGTCATGCTGATGCAGAGACAAGCGACGCGCTGACCAGCGCCTCCCGGCGCGGGCAGCGGCGGCATCCACCGGATCGGGGGTGGGCGGGGTCTGTTCGGCGACCATGACTGAAGGGCGCGGCTCACCGTCACTGCACCCCCCGTGCAATACGCCGTACGCTCCTCAAGAGACCCGCACAATGATAATAACGATGCTTCTCTTTTCAAGAGCGTCGCGTTCGCAAAGAAGCGGCCAAGTGCGGCCCGTCCCGGCAAGGTTGCTGGTCAGCGCAGCGACCACCGCGTCGACCGGAAAAAAACGGCTGCGGCGGAGACAGCCGCCCGGATCGGTGACCCGCGAGGAAGCTCAGCCGGTGCCGTCCGCCGGGGGCGTCACACGGCGCGGCATGCGCGGCCGCCCTGACGACTGCTGATGGGGCATCAACTCCGCGACGCCGAAACGGTCCTGTTCCCGCGGGGAGACCTCCGGTGACCCTGCCCCGCGTCGCCCGGTTCCCCGTCCCGCCGGGACTTTCATCGACGGCTGAAAGTTCTGTCCCGGCACGCTCCGCGCGCCTACGCTCGGCTTGCGAATCCACGTGGATCCATGCGTATTTCGCGGTATGGGAATTCATGGATCGATAGCCGCGTGGCCGCACGATTCGGATATACGTCCGCACAGTGCGGAATTCTGTAGGTTCACTGCCCATGACCCGTGGAACTTCCAGGTTCCACACCGCGGAGTGTCTTCATGCCCGTTGAACACACGATGATGGAGCTGTTCCGGCAGCAGGCCGCCCGGTGGCCGGACCGCCCCGCGCTGGTCGGTGACGGAGGGCGTCTGACGTATGCGGAGCTGGACCGCGCGACCTTGCGCATCGCGCAGGTGCTCGCCGCCCATGGAGCGACGACGGACGAACCGGTGGCGGTGGTGGCCGCACGCGGGACCGGACAGCTGGTCGCGCTGCTGGGCGTGCTGCGCTCCGGCGCACCGTATGTCTGCCTGGACGTGGGGCAGCCCGACAGCAGGCTGACGGGGCAGCTGGCGGATTCCGGTGCCCGCATCCTGCTCACCGACCAGGCGCAGCCGGGATTCACGGGGACGACGATCCCACTCGACGAGCTGCCGCCGGCACCGGCGGGCGACCCCCGGCCCGCCGGGCCGGCGGATCTCGCCTGTCTCGTGTACACATCGGGGTCGACGGGTGCCCCCAAGGGCGTGGCGGTGACCCACGGCGCCCTCACCAACTACGCGCTCCACATGGTGTCGCTGCTGGACTGCGCGGACCAGCCACGGACGTTCGCCAGCGTGACGAGCCTGGCCACCGATCTCGGGAACACCGCGGTGTTCCCGGCGCTGGTCTCCGGCGGCTGCGTCCATCTCGTCCCGGCCGCGGTGGTTCTCGATCCGGTGAGCTTCGCGCACTACTGCCGCACCGAGGCCCTGGACTACCTGAAGATCACGCCGTCGCACCTCACGGCACTGCTGAGCTTCGGGGACGCCGGTGTGCTGCCGCGCGAGGCGCTGTTGCTCGGCGGGGAGGCACTGCCCTGGGAACTCGTCGACACGGTCCGCTCCCGGGGCCGGTGCCGCGTCATCAACCACTACGGGCCGAGCGAGACCACGATCGGTTCGCTCACCTACGAGGTGGGGCCGGCCGAGGCGGCGCGGCGTCAAGGAGCGACGGTGCCCATCGGCCACCCCATCCGCGCCACGCAGATCCAAGTGGTCGATGACCGGCTCGAGCCGGTCCCGGACGGCGCGACGGGCGAGCTGCTGATCTCGGGCGCCGGGCTGGCACGGGGGTACTGGCGCTCGCCGGAGCAGAGCGGGGAACGCTTCGCTGTCCTGGCGGACGGGACACGGGCCTACCGGACGGGCGATCGGGTGCGCCGCTGCGGTGACGGGGCGGTGGAATTCCTGGGGCGGCTCGACCAGCAGCTCAAGATCCGTGGTCACCGCGTGGAGCCGGCCGAGGTCGAGGCCGCGCTGTGCCTGCATCCGGCGGTGGCCCAGGCCGGGGTCGCGCCGGTCCGCGACGGCATGGGACAGCAGGTCCTGGCCGCTTTCGTGGTGCCGGCGAGCGCGGTCGTGCCGGACGTTCGGGACCTGCGCGGGCATCTCGGTGGGCTGCTGCCGCCGCACATGGTGCCGGTGAGTGTGGAGCTGGTCTCCGCGCTGCCCTTCACGCTGAGCGGCAAACTCGACCGCGGCGCCCTGGCGCGCCGCGCCCACGGCGCGGGGGCGACGGCCGGCGGCTC